>JASLGM010000029.1 GCA_030150045.1 Taishania sp. | reverse complement strand
CCCGCAACGCTTTTACAGCAATGCAGTTGAAATAACAAGATTCCGTAGCTCAGCTGGTAGAGCAATACACTTTTAATGTATGGGTCCTGGGTTCGAATCCCAGCGGGATCACTAGAAAGCCACCTTCAAGGTGGCTTTTTTCATTATCCACCATCAAATTCCTTGATTTTACTGATAGTTTAACGTTTGTATTTCTTGACCAAAAACAAAGAAATTCAACCAAATACAAAAAAACAGCCAGCTATTCAGCCAGCAGAATAATAACCTTATTTTGCTAGCTGATTCACATTTGGATTTATTGCTTCTCCCTTGATAGGCTTAAGAAACAGTAACCAAATTATCAGTAAGATTATGGCAAGTACAAATCAAAAAATCAGCTTTTTGTTCTACCCGAACAAGCAAAGAACCAGAAATGGAGAAGCGCAGATTTATGTTCGTCTTTACATTGAAAGTAAACGAGCAGAATTTTCAACCAACTTTTATGTTTCGTTAAGCGATTGGGATACGAAAAAATCCAAAGTCAAGAACACCCATAAAAGTGCTTTGTTAATCAATAACAAACTGGAAAAAATACGTTCCGAAATCAACCATCTTTTTGTATTGGAAATAACACAAAAAGGAAGCACAACCAGTAAAGAAATTCGGGATAAATACCTGGGCAGAGACGTTGAAGAACAACCCAAATACAAAACCATCCTCGAAGCTTTCGACTACCACAATTTAAAACTATCCGAACAAGTCAAAATTGGCAAAGTTGTTTCTAAAACTTATACCCGTTACATCATTACCAAAAACAAAGTTGTAGCATTCATGCAGCACCAATACAAAAAAGACAATATGCCCCTGCCTGAAATGCGTTTACGGTTTGTAACAGAGTTTGAACATTATTTGTTGACCATTGATAAGCTCCAATCCAATACCGCACATAAGTACATCAAAAACCTCAAAAAGATCATGAACATGGCAGTTGGTTTAGATTGGATTCCCTCAAATCCTTTCAATCAGTTCAAATGTTCTTACACCAATCCGGAAAGAAAGATTTTAAACCAGGACGAAATCAATACCCTTTTAAACAAAAAACTCCACTCCCCACGTTTGGAAGAGGTCCGGGATGTATTTATATTTTGTTGCTACACAGGTTTTGCCTATTCCGATGTATATGAATTCAGACAAAATGCAGTGATGAAAGGTTTGGACGGTAATTTGTGGTTATCAACTTTACGCCAAAAAACAGGGACAAAAGAAAGTGTTCCCTTGCTTCCTGTAGCTTTGCAGATGATTGAAAAATACCGAAACAATGAATATTGTACCAAATACGATAAATTACTCCCTGTAAACAGCAATCAGCGTTACAATGCCTATTTGAAAGAAATAGCAGACATCTGTGGAATCAACAAGAAGTTAACCTCCCATATCGCACGCCATACCTTTGCAACAACTATCACGCTCGCAAACGGAGTTCCTATTGAAACAGTTAGTACCATGCTTGGACACAACAGCATTCGTACCACGCAGATTTATGCTAAAGTTGTAGAACAAAAGGTAAGTGATGATATGCAGCTGCTCAGACAAAAGTTATTTGCTCAATCAAACGAATCATTAACCGCCAAAATCATCTAACCATGAAAAAAACACGGAAACTGAAAATTCAACCGAAAACGGTTAGTAGAACCTTTAAGTACGTTATTGTTCCTGAAATTCTTCTGAAAGGAAAATGGCTCGAAGACGCAGGGTTTAAACCCGGTCAAAACGTTCAGATTGAACAGCAGAAAAACAAATTAGTCATTACATTGGCAGATTGAAAATCCGTATTCCCATCATCAAACGCCTGGCATAACTGCTAGGCGTTTTTTGTTTATAGCGAACAAGTTAGATTTTACTGCCGTAAAATGGAAGAATTCAAAAACCTAAATAGTATGAAAAATTACTTTAGTAAACTAATGGATCAGCTGGAGAAAGAAACGACTAAGATTAGTAATTCTGTCAGCATCAATTTCGAGGAATCGGAAAAATGTAAATCCGTGGTATTAAGTTACTACAACCAATTACAAGGCTTTGCATCCAAGTATGAATTTCACTCCAAAGAAGAGGAAATTGATTATTTCAAAAATTGTAAACCACTAATTGTATCAAAATTAATTTTCTATTGTAAGGTTTCTAAAATCCTGACACGTATTCCGATTGGAAACACCAAAGCCATGAAAAAATACGTCAAAAGGGAAACAAAAAAGATAGAACGTTTTTCTGCTTCAAACATTGATTTTATAAGTTATCTCAGAAGTGGCGACGTGTTTTGTGACAGCACTTATTTTCTTCGTGAAAACTTAACTCCTGACATTATTCCCATTTCACGTCTTTTGGACACGGATAAAAATCATACAACGAACGGAAGTTACCTTGTTGCACGCATGCTGGCAAACATCAAATTGCAGGATTTTTTAGAAAAAAAGCGGACGAAAATTCATTTTATCGAAAAAAGAAGCAAAAAAGCGAAAGTTCCGAGTTCGGAATTTTCATGGACAGCTTCAAAAGTCGCATTAATAGAGCTTATCTACGCACTTTTTTCCCAAGGTGTGATCAATAAAGGAGATGTCGAAATCAAAAAAATAGTGGAAGAATTCGAGGTGTTCTTCAATGTGAAACTTTCCGATCCATACCGTAGTTTTACAGAAATAAAACAACGAAAAAGAATCCCTACACCATTCATAGATAGTCTGAAAAACAGTTTGATACAATTCATTGAAGAACACGAAAAATAGTTAGAAAAACTGGCTATTCTACTCCTTATATATTTTCTCATTTGTTCCAAAACAAAAAACTTCCCAAGTTCACTCAACTTGTGAACTAAATTCATTCAAATAAATCAGCTTTGTCACATTAATCCATAAAACGAGTAAAATGGCAATAGAAATTATTACCCCGGAAGATTTGGAACGATTTGGGGAAAAGCTAACAGAAAACATCAAGGCGATTATTCAGGACAGTAATCAACCGATCAAACAGGAAGAAACAACCTGGATTAAATCACATCATGTACAGCGAATGCTCGGAATTTCTCCCGGAACACTCCAAACCCTGAGAATTAACGGCACAATTCCTTACACAAAAGTCGGAGGAGTTATTTTCTACGACAAAGGGGAAATTACAAAAGTATTGGAGTCCAATAAGCGTAATTCTCTGTAACATGAAAGCCAATAGAACACCCGTCAACTACATTCAGCATTTGGCGGGTTTTTATGAATTAATTGCCAGAGATGACAGACTGACAACAGCACACGTCAGTCTGTACATGGCATTGTTCCAGTTCTGGAATCTGAATCGCTTTCAAAACCCCATTTCAATCAGCAGAAACGAAATGATGGAGATTTCAAAAATTGGTTCAACCAACACGTACACCAAGTGTCTGAAGGAATTGGACACCTACGGTTATATTCAATATCTACCCTCTTTCAACCCATTGAAAGGGAGTACCGTCAACCTGTTCAATTTCGATAAGGGTACTGATAATAGTTGTGATAAAGGTAGTAGTAAAGCTACCGATAAAGGTTGTGAAAGGGCTGTGCGACCTTCTATAAACAGTATAAACAAAAGAAAACATATAAACATTAAAACAAGAGAGAAGGAAAATTCTTCAAACGAATTTCCTTCCACTCCCCAAAAACAAAAAAATGTAAGGGATCGATTTATTGCACCTGATAGTGAAGAAATCAAAAATTACTTTCTTGAAAAAGAAAATACCACAACCGAAGCAGAGAAATTCTACAATTATTTTGAATCTAACGGTTGGTTAGTAGGAGGAAAAACAAAAATGAAAGACTGGAAAGCAGCTGCACGAAACTGGATGCTCAACGCAAAGCGTTTCGAGAAACCGGAACCAACAGCAACTTCAAATCTCCACGTCAACGAAAACAAACGCTACGACATCCCATTATAAAACTTTGTGACCTATGGAACAAAAACATTTTGAAATCAAAGAAAACGAAATCATTTACGATTTCATGCTCACAATGAAATACCTTTCCGATTTCGGGCAAAAACGATTTGGCAGCAACTTTCGGATTTTGAGAGTTAACAAAACCATTCTCAAAAAACTGATGATGTACGCTATTCGGGATGAAGAAAATTGTAAGAAACACAATATTGATCCCGACAAAGGAATTTTACTGGTTGGAACTATCGGTTGCGGAAAAACATCATTGATGCAGTTGTTCAACATCCTTACCCACCAACACAGAAAATATACCGTAAAACCAACCAGAGCCATTGCAGGAGAATTCTTACAAAATGGATATGACACAATCCATAAATACGGAAACAGCGATACAATCTATTGTTTCGACGATTTGGGAATTGAACAGAACATGAAACATTTTGGCAATGAATCAAATGTTATGGCAGAAATTCTATTGAGCAGATATGACCTACTGCGTTACCGAGGAATAATAACCCACGCCACAACCAACCTCAATGCAAATGAATTGGAGAAGCTATATGGTAATCGAGTTCGTTCACGACTTCGTGAAATGTTTAACCTCATCACATTTCCTGAAAATGCAGAAGACTTGAGGAAGTGAGTTGTATTTCCTAAAAAAGTTACTCCAAATACCAAAAGTAAATTTTCACTACTGCCAAAAGCATTGTCAACGATTTTGAATAACAAATTGTTCTCCTGTTTAATCGCTTCAAGTGTGTTCTCAACGTCAGGTTTTGGCGTTCGATGTGATTTGTACACCTTCTGTGTTTTTTGTGAATACTATCAGGAATAAGCTGCTTATACAAATCCAATCCATCTGTATAAATGATTTTTGCTTCGGACAATATTAGGGTTTCTGTTACTCTTCGGAGTGTCTGTTTGCAACGGGTTCCAACAGAAATATCCATAACAAATCCCGTTTTTGGTTCATAAGAATAGGCAACGCAAATACGGTTGTCTTTATCTCGGAGATACGTAAACAATTCATCCACCTCATAGATTTTTCCTTTCAGTATTGGATACGGACGTTCTAGGTTGCTCGCTATTTTCTTGATACGTCTGATTACTGTTGAAGGAGAAATATTCAAAATCCGTCCAATACTCCGAATACCGCAACTTTCTTTGGTAAGTGTAATTATCTGCTTGTCTTCTGTAATGGAAGATTGATAAACATAACATTCCTGAAAATAACGAAGACAATCTTTACAATAATACTTTCTGCAACCAGTTGATTGAAAACCATTTTTAACAACGTTTTCACTTTTACAATACCTACATTTCATAAATCCGATAGTTGATAACACATCATACGAGATTACTCAATTTAAAACTATATAAACTATCAAAAAACAAACGGGCAGACTATCTGTCCACCCATTTCAACTCATTAAAAATAAAAATAATTCTGTTTTTCAACATGTTATAATTTAAGATTGAAATATCCGATAATTGATAACATTACCCGTCCGTCAGCCGAAATAACACGATAAAGCGGGTCGTAATCAAAATTTCGGTCTAAGGCATTGCTTCCTAACATACTTCCTGAAATTCCACAATCGTTTACACGGTGTAGTATTTTCAGAATGTTTCCAACTAAATCAAAATTGAAGCCGTCATCCTGCTTATTGGTTCCACTTTGTGGTATGTAAGAAATCATATTGCCTTCCTCTGTTTTGACATACCTTTAGATTTTACTTTCTGCTTTAAAATTCGATATAATCTTTTTGATTTTTAATTACTCATATCAACACATTGAATACATTACCCATTCATCTCCTAATTAAAAAAAAACGATCTCCTTTGCTAAAAAGATCATATCCTTCCATAAAAATAAATTCTAACGTGTCATTATATATTTTATACTCACACTTCAGTGTATCAAAAGAAAAATAAGAAAACATTTTCATTTTTTTTTGATAATGTTCAAAGAAAGATTTTTCATTGCCCGAAAAATCGATTTTCTCATTAATTCCTTGACCAGCATTCAATATTATCAAATGGGAATATGGTATAGAATCTGTACATTCAATGTCAAAAATAAGATTTGTATCTCGATAAGTATAATGTATCGTATCATTTACTTGATTTTTTACACCTATTTTTTTTTCGTTTCTTTGTAAAGAATCTTTCCCTTTGCATGAATAAAGGAAAAACACCATTAATGGTATACTAAAAAATGTCTTCATTGTCTTATTTTTTATATATAAATCTATTCGTTCTATTTAGCCAACCATTTCTAAAAGTTTCTTGAGTGGAATCTCTCTCAATTAACATCAAATATCTTTCTATCCGCTTTTCTTTAAATGTATTAAAAACCACTTCTGGATCGTAAGAATTAATGAACATTATCATTTCTTTTGCTGATAATTTATCCGCCATATTCACGCCAAGTTTAGTCAGAGTAGCTCTCATTACAGAAATCCCTCCACCGTTAAATTGAGTGTCAAAATACAATCCAGCAACTTGTTTGTCTAAAATTTTATCTCCGTGAATTTGATTCCAATATCCATTTTTAGCGATATATTGAGCCTGTTCGACTGTTATTTTGGAGAGAGTTTCCTTTGTGCCTTCAACACCAAGTCTTTTTGCCCAATTTTTCCATGTACCTATTGTTATTCCGTAATTTGTATATCCACCTTTATCATTTATATGATTAGACTCTCCTCCTTCCTCTCCTAAGGTCATTGGAAAAATATCATTTTCAAAAGTAAAAGATTGTTGTATTGGATTACTTCCTTTTGATAAATATTCTCCAATCAATTTTCCATGAGTATTCCATACTCTTATTATATCAGTAACTTCTGAAGCATCCCAATGTTGATCTTTTAATTTTAAATTTGCTATACTGTTAGAATGACTATATAAACGATCAACCTCTTCTCCTTTATTATTAACTTGCTTAACAATTTCTCCGTTATCATTTATTATTTCATTATAATAATGAACTTTGGGTTGTGAACTGTTATTACTTCCTCCTTGAGGACTACTCTCCGTATTATTATTCTGCATCCCGTCAATGTCATAATCGTTAATCGGGTTGTTATCCGAATAATTATACGGACTTAACTGCGCATATTTCGATGCTAATGGGTCAACGGAAATAAACCTCACTATCCAAGGCGAAAAGTACCTTGCCCCATAATAATACAACCCGCTTTCTTCATCTCGTTCCTTGCCAACATATTGATAGCGTTTCTTACCATAACTACCAAATGAAGTTTCTCCAAACGGATAATATTCCTGTGTGTTTACAATCGTTCCATTATCGTCCAATGTTACTGCCGAAGAATAAATATTATTCTCTAGGGTGTATTTGATGGCTGGAGTTGGATCTCCCATCGTATCACCAATTCTTACACTCGCTACACGGCTTTGATTATCCATAATGTAGATGTTATTTTGCTCTTCCACCTCATCGGTAAAGTACTCAAATACACTATCAATATACGTTGTTATTTCATAATTTCCACCTTGTTTTCTAACAATTTTCTTCACACGATTTCCTGCACTGTCATACAGATATTGAGCTATTACACTTGGTTCTGAACTTCCAATTTGATTTTTAAATAAGAGCAATCTGTTTGCAGCATCCCATTCAAAATGACGTTCGGTATTTTCAGTCAATTGATTGCCTACATTGTCGTAAGAATAATTATAATTATTTGCTCCTATTTCAACGTTTTGCAATTGATTTCTACTGGAAATATAATTGAAATCACGTGTAAATCCACTTGTACCAAGTTGTTTGATTTGTTGCACATTTCCAACTTTGTCATACGCATACTTTCGTGTATAGGCTTGTGTCGTATTTGGGTCGGAACTTCTCACAAAATCATCCCATCCCGGAAACGGATAATTTCCACCCGATACATTTTCTCGTCCTGTACCGCTAATTACTCTGTAAAGTGGGTCATAATCAAATACTTTATCCAAACTATCTGTACCTCCAACTCCACAACCTGTTGTACGGACATTGATATTGAAAATGTTACCGATTAAGTCATAAATGTATTTATCATCCTGCTTATTCGTTCCGCTTTGCGGTGTATAAGTTATTGTATTTCCTGTTTGTGTTTTTGCATACTTTTCACTACGTTGTCGTAACAATCTAAAAATGCGATTATCATACACATACCGTGTCATAATATCGTTCCCGAAAGCAATGAGCAATCGTTGTCCTTTGGCATTGTACGCAATGTTTTCTACGTATTCAGTTCCGTCATAGCTTACTTTTTCCAATGCTCCTGCACGGTTGTAAGTAGGTGTTATTTCTTTTCGTTCACTGTTTACGTTTTCGGGCAAGGTAATTTTTGTAACACGGTTCAGTGCATCAAATGCACTGCTTGTTTCAAACACAGTGGTATCTAAAATGTTTGGTAATCCTGTCCAATCCACCAGATAGGTTTCGTAATTGTCCAAAGCAACTTTAAGTACAGTAGAGCTAATTACCTGCTGTTTTTTAGAAAGTAAATTTCCTTTAAAATCAAAAGCTACGCTTTCAATCTTGCCACTTTCGTCGTATAGTTGCCACAGCTGTCCCAGTAAATTAATGTCTTTTGGGTTGGTTGCTTGTTCTCCGTATATCGCAAAAGCCGTGAGGCGAAGGGTGTCCGAACCGTTGTTTTGTGACCAGCCGTGTATTGGTCTGTTCAGCGTGTCATAAGAAGATAAAGAACGTGCATTTTTCGCATCCGTACTTTCAATGGGTTTTCCCGTTGCATCAAGCAACACCACACTTTCCCCACTATCAATATGCTTTGTCCAAAGTGGAGCAAGTGGTTGTTTTTCCCCGTTCTCATCCTCCTGTGGGGGGCGCAAATCGTAAATATGCTCAAACACTTTCCGGTTATACGGATCACGAACCTCCAGTAAATTTCCCCGGATGTCATACACATACCGCATCACCACATCCTCATACGCTTCTGTATCTGCGTTGTAGTGCGCCTTGTGTTCCGTGGTTTGGATCGTTTTTCCCAATGCATCTGTCAATGAACTTTTCGGGGTGTACCAGTTACTTTGTGGTACATTGCTTCCCGGATTGGTAAATGGAGCGAGATCATTGGCATCATACGCATAGTTTTCCCACGGAGTAGGGGTAAAGCTATCGGGAGTATTTAAGGCAGTTGGCACTCCATAAACAACACGTTGTTCGCTGTTATCGGGATTTACGGTTCTTACAACTCTTCCGATTGTATCGTAATACATCTTTACTTTTACGCCCAGTTGTGGTGCAATTATTCCGCCTGTACTGCTCAACTGTGGTAGTGAATAGTCAAACCCCTTGTCAAAAAACGGTTCGTATTGTTCTACTACCGCTCCTTTGTTGTTGTAGATTTGCCAACCGCTTACAACTACATTCAGCGGGTCGTTTTCATCACGTTCTGTTCCAACAGCAGGTGCATTTCCTGTATTCTGGTCAGCAGAAAGCCCCGAACTTCCAAAAAGTGGGCTGGAGGTCGGTGAGCTTGTCGAACCGCCGAAAATCACATCTTCTGCCTGTGCCCGTGTCTGTAATAAGCGTCCAAATCCATCACTGTATTCCACTTTTACAATGGTCGGACTGTTTTCCTCTTCCTGATAATGTTGTTCCCGTTGAATAGTTTTTACCCAAACGGGATTTCCTTCGTTTTTAAAGGCAAAGAAATCATATTCCATTTGCACTGAAGGTGCATAACGCTCATAAAAACCTCCCGAACTGCTTTTGTAATCTCCCTGTGTTCCTTTTCCGATAACAGCAGTTGCTTTGAGCAAACCAAGTGGAGAAAAATCAAACTCAGAAATATTATCGTTGGGGTCAGTAACTTTATTTATCTGAAAAGTGCGGTAATCGTATTCGGCTTTAGTTTCCAAATAATCTGTTCCGTTCAGCCATTGTTTTGTATTGAGTGGCAGGAATTGATATGCATCGTATTCAATAGTGGAACGGTTGTCAAATACGTCTTTGCTTTCTAATACCAATCCAACGGGGTTTGTTATCAGACTATCTTGCCAGTCGTATTTCATACGTTCACCCTCAGCATACCACCCCGATATGTGGTTTGGATAACCTGTTCTTCGGTCTTTGTAGCCCAAACGCTCATCCCCGTTTTGCAACAATCCTTCAAAATCCGCAGGATAACCGTTGGCACTACTCCAATCAGGGTTCGCTTTAAAACATTCGGGTGTATTCGTTCCATAAGCATTGGCAATAATACTGTCCGTAATCACCAGTGTTTCACTTCTTACCATCACTCCAAACTCCCCAATCTCCCCATGCGGCAATCCCTCAAAGGCAGTTCCGTCATAAAAATTCAATGAACAACCAATAACAGGAAGCGTATTGCTGTCAAAAACAAAATCACGGTATGCAAAGACCGTTGTATTGTTCGCAGTGCGGGTGGCATCATACGAAATACTGCGTTTCACCCTGTCCACCATGTACTGCTCGTTAGCAATGTCTTTGTATATATATTCACTGATGCCATAGGTTCCCAGATAATTGCCGTTACCACCACTTAGTGGGTTTGCTCCACGAGGTAGCCCAACACTCAATTGCCCTTCTGCATTACCGTAAGTATCATAACCTTTGGTAAACGAAAAACTGTGCATCGGGTCATTTCCCCGTTCATATTGCGTAGTACGTTGTGCCACGCTGAACGGAAAAAACACATAACCTGTACCAGCCCAATATCCCTGTCCGGATTTTTTCCAGCCTGTAAATAAAGTAGGATTATCTGAGGGTTTAAACTCTAAGCGTAATCCCATCAGGTTTTCTGTAACCGTATAAGGTCTGCTTTGCAGTGGCGTACCATCCAAGCCGTAAGTCTCGGAACGTAACAAGGTGCCTCTTAGCGTTCTTAGTGCATCCCTTCGTGCTCTTCGCGGTAAAGAAGTAAGCAGAGCTTTTGTATCTTGAGTGCGATCCAGTAGATTGATATCCCCCTGCCAGTATTGGTCAGAAAAATCCAATTCTTCCCAACGGGTAAAATCTGATCCGACAGGTCCCGGATAAAACCAGCTTTTAGTCAGTACAGGAGGTGTATATTGCTCAAAAGTCAAATGTTCCGGAATATTCAGATTATTTCCTTCCTGTTCAATGAGTGAAGTAGATGTAAAGCGTTCAAATGTCTCAGTGTCTTGTGTATCTACCTGTGCAAATCCTCTGAATTCGCGTTCAGCACCGTCCCAGTATCCGTTGTGGTAGTTGTACTGTGTTGCAAGCTTTCCACCTGAAAGCAAGTCTAAGACCTCCACACGGTTTACTACCAGTACGGGAAACGGCAATTGTGTTTTCCATCTTGTAAGCGGTTTTTTCTCATCCCGCAAATAATGATGTATCGAAGAGCCGTATTCCACGCGGGTAATACTTCCCATGTTGTTGTTCATTTCCTGCAACAAATAAGGTTTGTTACTTCCTGTAAAATCAAGGAAAAACATTCGTCCTTTTGTTCCCATTGGTACTGCCTGGCTCCACACAATTCCTGCTTGTCCGGTTCCCATGATGTCTGCTATACGCAGGCTTTCAGCACTGTGTACGGCAGGTGTCCCAGTAATTTTGATTCCTTCGGAAAACCCATTTCCGCTCTGATTTACATACAGTGTAACGCTATTGTTTTGCACAAAAGCAATATCCGCCTGTCCGTCTCCGTCTAAATCGCCTAACAAGACCTGTGCAGGGTTGTATTGTTCGGGAAATCGTGGTGCATTTTTCATACTTACCGCTTTTCCAAAACGTCCATAGCCAAGGTTTGGCCAGTACTGTACTCTTCCCGAAGAAAGCAGTACAATATCCTGCAATCCGTCTCCCGTCATATCAGCAAAACGTATTCTTGGATCGGCAAAACTAAAATTGGCAAATGTCTTTTCGGTAACACGTACTTTGTCAAAGCCTTTTTCAGGATCATTGAAATAACACTCAAATTTTGCTCCGTTACGCAGGACATCGGTAATTCCATCACCGTTCAAATCCATAAATTGTACCTCAGGATCTGCAAAGTTGAATGAAGGAATGTTGGAATAAGGACGGTAATTTTTTTCATCCCAAACGCTGTCAAAACTGCCTGAAAAATACCCTGCCTGTATGCCGTTATTTACCAACAAGTCATTTCTACCGTCACCATTGGCATCAATTAGGCGTACCCCCTGATTTCCCAAATGAATGGAAGGTGACACAGGAACGGTTTTAGGCGGTGCAAAACGTCCGTTTCCTTTATTTGGCCAATAGCGGGTACCTGTTTCGTCCATTTGCAGAAGATCAGGTAATCCGTTTCCGGTTACATCTGTCAGTTCATACCCTTGTTGTGCTAATGAAAGTGACGGAATATTTCCTGTAATTTCTTCCAATAAACGCGCTGAAGGTTTGAAAGTGGAATAACCAAATTCTAAAGGTGGCATCCATTCACTTTCTTCTCCGTTATGTCCTTCCACGCCCAGGCTTGCCAAAAGAGATGTTCCATTGAGCGGACGCTCCTGTAAATAATTGAAATGATATGTTTTTACTTTTCGAATTTCGTCTGCATGAGTATAGGTTTCAATAGTTGCACACCGTTTTGTGGTTCGCATTTCAAACCCTTGCCGATACACTGAAAACGCATCGGGACGTTCTTCATAATTGAATCGTACCTCGCATAAGTATTTTTTTTCATCGTTTTCGTAATACTGTGCATATCGGATAGATGAAAGATAGAGCTGATCATAACTGTGAGGTTGGGTAGTACTATTTGAAACAACCAGTTCCCGTTCATATTCATACAGAATCTCATTCCCAAATGGATCAATCGTTTTTCCCAAATGCCATGCAAAAATAGCATTACGGTTTTCCGGATTGGCGACTACTTGATTGTAGATGCTAACCAGTCCATCTTTGCTTCGTACTTCCCAATAATCTTCCCCATTTGATTTTTTATGGTGGATAATCCGTGCAAATAATCCTTCGGTACGTGGACGGTAATACATTCGTTGCCAACTGACAGTTTCATTGCCTGACTGGATGGTTTCCTTTTCTTGTTTGACAGGTACTAGATCTTCAGCACCTGAAAGCAAAAATACATCTTCATTATCGTTATAAACAGGAATACCACGATTGGTTTTGCGTGTCACACCCGGTATGCCAAGCGCCCATCCCATTCCGAACGAACCGTTCCCATTTCCGGTACTGTATCCCAGCGTGAGCTCAGGCTGAAATCCATTGCGGCCGGCCGGAACAGCTACAGGAACACTGAAATTTCCTGTACCGGTAAACAGATCGGGAGAGAATTTTTCTCCTATCCCGCTTTGGGCACCTCCACCCGAAGGCGGAACGATTGCTGATGTACCTTTGGTGTTTGACATACTTATGCTTTTTGATTAGTGTAAGTGGTGAGATTTGTTTATTCGTTTTTAGAAAGAATAATGGTTGTAATTAAGGCAGTCACAGCTGTAGTATTAGAAATACCGTCAACTTTAAAACCTTGTTTTTTCCAATTATCAATTTCGGATTGAATAACTATTAAGTTATTATCACTTTCATAAAAATTTCCTGGTTTCATATTTTTTAAATCAATAGTTTTTAATGTGCCATCAGGGGAAATTATAGCTATATGTGAATTTGTTTTATATTCTTCATGCACCCTAATAATTACTGTAGATTTTTCCTGTGCACTCGCATTTCCCACTCCCAAAAACAGTATAGCTGTAAGAGCCAGTAGTATTAATTTTACGTCTTTCATATCTCTTTATTTTTCAGGTTACCCTTAATTATAGTTCTCGTTCTATACAAAATCAATTATTCTTCTTTGATTAAGACAAATAAAACTCTCTCTGAAGATGTGCCTACTGTACTAGAAGTAGCTTCTATAAGCTTGTACCCTTGATCCAGCCAAAAATCTGCTTCCTTTTTCATAGAAGCGAAGAAATTGTCTTCTTTACTTTTTGATATTTTTTTTTCTACTTCATAATACGGGTTTATAATTTCAATTTCATACCTTGATCCCACGAGATCTGTTTTTCCTGTAATTATTACTGTCAATTTTTGCTGTGCACTGGCATTTTCCATACTCAAAAACAGCATAGTTGTAATAGTCAGAAGTATTAATTTCACGTTTTTCATAATTCTTAATTTTTAGTGCTTTTTATAACTCGTCCAAAAATTACACCAAGTTACCATGAATATTTCTATGTGAACATTGTAATTTCTTTGTATACTTTTCGGTTAATGAAATTACAACGGATATACAGGTAAATCAGCTTTGCAGCTTACTAACAGCAAAATATCCGTTACCTGTTCCATGCTAAATAGCTCACGGTTCAATGTCGTATTTGCAAATGCCAGACGCAGTTTTACAAATGGTGAAGCAGGGGTTTGTGCATTAAGTAAGTTGGTTAAATACACAGCTTTAAAAGTTCCGTTATTTGTATCCCCTCCACTATCAACTTGTTCGGAAGTATCGCTTGCTAATGTGAAACGTTGAATCACAATTTCTTCTGTAAATCCATCTTTTCGTACGAAATGTAATAACAGGTTAGAGCCATCCAAATGGATATTCTCAATTCCTTGTGGAAACTGGTCGCGTTTGAGTTCTATCTCTACTGAAAATTCTGTACCACCTTCCTGCACTTCTGCCAGCTCATACCACTGATCAGGATAATCGTTTTTGAAAGAGAATCCTCTGCTGAATCCAAGTGTGTTGTCAATTTCCTGCAATACCTGATAGCGGTATTGGAAACTGTCTAATGCTGTATAATCCACTTCAATCAGCACATCAGCAATAGTACTGTAGTCCATGCGGTTGGAGAAGCGAGGCATTTTGAATTCCCAACGTGATTCAACTCCCATTCCTTCGAACGGATTCAGCAATTCTCCCTGTGCAGCCTGAAATTCAAATACTCCTGTTGCCCGAGAAGCTCCTGTCAGTGCCACCTGATCAACTTCCATACGGCGTATCGGTACCTGTTGGAACGTGTTATTAGCATTGATCACTGTATAGGAAGTAGTTCCTGCGGTCAGTGTTGCCTTGATGTTGTCATATACAGGAATCAATCCGACCACCGAAACTTTTACACCATTGATAAGGCGTAGATAATGCCCCGGAAAATCGTAGTCAAACAAACGGTTGGTTAAATCAAAATTCAATACACCTGTTTCACGGAACGTTTGGAACGCATCCGGGTACAATTGCCCCAATGAAATGACTTTGGTCATTTGTAGTTTACGCTTGGTGGTTTCAAATGCATACTGATCCAGTTTGGTAATATCCTGCAACAAACGCGCACTTCCGGTTAAACCTCTGCGGTCCCCCCCCCCTCCTGTGAGAGCAAGGGTTCCCGTTTGCGGAACTTCCCAGTAATCATCCATAATAAACGGACCTACCTGTTCCTGTTGCTCAAAATAGTACTGCTGTTCCGCCATTTTAGCCACTGCCGTTGCAAGACTCAACATATAGCTGTACGCACGTTCCAGTACATTTCCCATCCAGCGGTACAGTTCTGCATTGGTAAACTTGGTTTTTAAAAATTCCAAGGTATCTGTTGCATGATCCATGTTCAGCGAAGCAATTTCACGTTCCTGTGAAACGATACGTGTATTTTGCTCCGCTATTTTAATTTGCTGGTTGGCAATGCTGATGTCATATCCTGCAAGGTCACTTTGGTACTGCCATTCTTGTTGACGACGTTGATAAGATGCGAGTTGAGACATAATAGATGAGATTGTCGCTAGACTTGATGCTAATAAAGAAGTACCACCTGACCCACTATCAGTTATAGTATTAACACTGGCATATGCTAATCCAGAAGCGACACCTTGGGTTGCCGCAGATGCCGTCAATAATGCAATACTAGCAATTTCATACCCATTCAATCCTGCTGCAAGTAAATTATTAAAATTAGTTTGCACAAACTGCATTTTATCCAGTTGCAAATCGGCAATTGTTTCTTCGTTCAGTGCCTGATTTACGCGCATGTCTTGTAATTTCACAGTCGATTTTGCTGTTTGCAGATCTTGTCGGGCACGCAATTGGTTGTAATTCTCTGCATCTTCCTTCTCCAGTGTTGCCAGGAATTGACTTTCCAATTGCTGTGCTTGTGCCACAAGTTGTTTTGCCCGATCTATCAGTACACGGAAACGGTATTGAGATGGGGTAATGGCTCCCGTACCAGGTAAAATAAGGTTTCCACCTGCGCCAATAACAGGCACACCCGTTACGCTGTCTGTTGGTGCCGCAAAAATATCCAATGAGCGCTCCATGCCTGCAATGTTTCGGCAGTTATGAATTTTGAATAATTCAAGGTTTGCTTTCAGTTCCAAAGCGGAGTAAACAGGATTGGAAGGTAGGCAAAATGCATAATCAACAATTGGGACATAATTTTCTTCATACAAAACAGTTGAATATAGTTCTGCCGCATTAGAAAATACTAAGTTTGATTGAAAAGCAACTGGGGAAGGGTGCATCGGGTTATAAGCGACATTATTATTTAGCAATTGGATTCCCTCTGCATCTATAAATCTATATACCAATGGCTCCGCATTACTTGAAATAGAATTCTTCAACCAACTTAACTTACCAACATTTTCTGAAGCAACAACTTCTTGTGGTGTTTGAGAAGTGAGTTTTGCTAAAGTACCTGTAAAATTACCTTCTACTGATTTGTTGAAAGATTCTGTACTCAATTCTGCAAACAAATATCTGTATGCATCATTCATTCGTTCTTCCACGCCATCAATTAATTCTAAAATTGTATCGTGTTTTTCATGAGGAACTTCAAAATTAGCAAGGTATGTAAATGCGGATGTAAATTTTTCCTCCATGCTACCATTACCGTTAAAAATTTCGACAAGCTCCTCTGAAGCTTCCTCTATTGCTCCGACATTATTTAATGTTTCGAGTTCATTTTGAAGGTCATCAAATGAATTCTGCCAATAAAGATCAATTGTTGAATTTACCGCAGTTTGAAAACAAGAATGTGATTTGCTGTAACATTGCGACGGTTTCACATTTAGCTCACTAACTTTCATTAATCCTAAAGCTTCTGTATATAGTTTTCGAGCAATAGGAACTGTTTCAATGGTATCAATTGTAAATTCACGGTCACCATACGATAACATACACTGGATAATGTTCATCAGCGTATATTTTGTATAAGCGTTGGTACGTGTCTGTGCAATCAGATGTGGATTTAGTGGATCAAGCAACCAATCCCCTGGACGATCAAATACATTGGTAATCGATTGTTCCAATACCAATCCGTAAAAAATCTTGCGTTTATGAGAGAGATTATTGGTGTAATCGTATACCGAACGGTACCAATCTAGAGCTGTCGGATAATCACCGCGTTGTTGCTGATCTAATGCAATGAGCATAGGAACAAAATAATAAGCCTCATATAGAACCTCCTTTATTGTATTTGTTCTATAATAAGAACCTATCGGATTTCCTTGAGGGGCATTAAGATTTCCTTTTAGATGCTCTTTTATGTTTTCAGCCCTTATGGAAAATATATCTATACAATCACCAGAAACAATTGGAACTGATTCAACATTTTTTTCTGGAGCGAGAGAAAATGATACATGTCCAGCCAAGGTATTTGTTCCATATACAAATGTTACACCTACCAAATTATTTTTAGTATACATAGTAACAGCATTTGCACTTTCCCAATTGGATGCATTGAATCGAGGAGCAATGTAAAGAATATTAATTATGAGATCAGGGGTAAATAGGGGGAAACCAGTTGGTATTATATTAATTACTTCTTGGGATCTGTTATTATATGATTCATAATGAAAATGAAATTCTGTATATAGTGTATCACCTACACTATTACGGTTAGCAATAATTATTTGAATCGAAGAAAGATTTTTCTTGAAAGCTCCAATAAGATTTTCAATTGATTTCTTAAACGGAGGTGTAGGATTATTACCTGATAGGGATCCATAATACCCTGTTTGCAATTCATTTTCAAAAATGACGGTAATTCCAATTATATCTTGTAATTTTTCATGTTTATCAGCTATTTGATGTTGTAATGCAGTGACTGGATATGTATGGCTATCAAAATATAATAGACTTCCCAGTGATAGGTCAAAAAAATCATTTTGAATATCGAATCTTATTTGAACATGCCGTTTTACTGCGTCAAGTCCTTCATAAGAAAAGATAAAGTAGATAAAGTCCCATTCATTTGAATTTTGACAGATAGTTATTTTGGTTAATTTATGTGAGGATTCTAAAATATTAGCATTATCTCTTCGTCCATTAGTAATAACTCCATGCTTTAATTGGAAAACATCTGGTAACTCAATTTCCTCTTCTTCTGTCCACTCACTTCCTGCAGTCATGAGGTCTTTTTTAAGAAAGGCAAGTTTAAACTCTCCATCTTCTTTATAAGTATAAAACAACCACAGAGCAAGATTGGTCGCCTGACCATTATCATCGTATTCTCGATTTAATGGTAAGCAGCCTATGATTTTTGCATTTTCACGCAGTGTTGGAATCACCTTCCAGAAATCATGTTCATTAGTATCAATTGCATAATATGGTTTTTCTGAATAATAACCCTTTCCCGAAATAGTACTTTGAGCAAAGTAATAAGTCATATATTCCTGCATACTATTATTAAGATTACCACAGCAGTCAAGTGGATCTTTGCGGTAGATATATGCATTTGCATTAGCAGTACATACCAATTTCAAGTTTTGAATATCCTCAAAATATTCTTGATATTTCTTTGCCGCCTGACAGGCATTGAGTGGCGTGAAACGGTTTGCGTTCTGAATCGTTTCTGCCAGCTCAATAAATGCGGGACTTTGCCTGCGTTTAAGTGTTGGATAAAGCAGGTTTTCAGGATAGATATATGTAAATACTGCAGATCTCCATGTTGCATAGGAGCCTAACCATTGCCATTCTTTATCAAAGTTTGGCGCATTAAGTGTAAATCCAGATAGGTAATTATCATAAATGCCGCTTTCCAAGGAAAAGATAAATCCTTGTATTGTGTCAATTGCATGCGAAACCCGACTGTGTTTCACACAACAATTGTCCTTTGTCTCAATAAAAAGTGTTTTAGCGATTCGTTCTGCAGCATTTTCAAATGATTCACAATTGTTACGTAGAGCTTGAATCAATGCATCACGCATTACCGGCATGGTGATGTCTTCGGTTTTTTCTAGCACAGTATCCCATTCATCCAGTACACTTTGTTTACGCTCAATACGCGTATTAAGTGTGTCCTTCCATGCTTTTTTATCAGCAATTGGGGATCTCCATTCTGTAGTTTCAGTAACGATATTAAGTGGGAAATTAATAATCGCAGGTTTGAAATTTTGAAAATCTTCTCCATTAAGAATAATGTTTGCATAGTATTCTTCTTTAACGTAAGAAAAATAGCCGCCGGCATTGGCAAAATTTACATGAATGGAAATATTTATTACATCCTCAAATTCAGATGGAAGCAGGTTGGAGGTTTGAAGCGGATCTGCTCCATTTTCGTTTTGAAGAACGGTATATATTTGTTTTAATACTTGGTATTCGGCTATTTGAATATTTAGTTGATTCAAATATGGTCGAATATCCTCTCCCTCAATTTCTTTTTCAAAAAGATCTGTGAAGTAGAACGAAAAATCATCCGTTGGAATAATTTGTGCACGTGCCACTAGCATGCTCAAAATATTTTTGAAATTTTGAAACAATGTTCCTACAGGAAGTGTATCATTAAATTGTGAATAAGCTTGATTGAAAGTAATGTCTAATGTGTTTTTGCGACTTACCCATAAATCATGAACAATTTCTCCCTGTACAAAACGTTTGATATTTTCAGGAGGAACAATGTCCGGAAATACTGTTGGAACACGATTCCATTTTGCCAGTGTACTTTGCCATTCCGAACGGTTGAGTACATTCCCCAGTACGGAATCTAATCGCATGCCGAGCACGTTATAGTATTTTACAGGTTCTCCGTCCGGGAAGTTTCCTGTAATTTCCTCTTCAATCCATCCGGTTGCAATGCCAATTGTAAAGTAGAAACGTTTTTTCTTACATGCCGTAACAAGTATATCTGTTACCGAGCGTAATTCAACTATGCTGGGCTGATTGGACGGATCTACATCCTGATAGGCGTTCATAACAGGAAGAATAGCAGAGAATGCATCAGGTGTAAGTGCGAAAGCTTCCTGCAACACAGTATTTGCTTTTAGCTGACGGAATACATCAGTACTTTCAAAATCCAGGATAAGCGCATTCAGATTAGTATAAGGACTGATATTATAGTCAGTATTTTCGTCCCCTGTATTGATGTGATTTAAAATATGTTTAAATCCTTCTGCATTAAAAGGAACGGAAACTAACCACCCAAAATAAATTGTTCTCTGTGTGTCTAATTGGTTTTGTCGCGTATCATATAAATTTCTATATGCTTCTGCATCAGGAGAAACGAGTAATCGTTGGCGAAGCACTAATTCAGGGTCGATAATCGGAATATCGGAAGCAGTTATTTCCCCCACCGTATCAGGAATGGTTTGCAATGAACTGTTCCATGGACCTGCCAACGGCTCATTCAAGGCTTTCCAGAAATAACGAGAGTTCAGCATCAGTTCCTCAGGATCGGTTCCACCGCTTGGAATGTGTTTTATTTCTTCTTTTACCCAGTTTTCATTTAATTTTTGTCTGGCACTGTTTCGGAAAACAGATGCCATCTGATACAATTTTTCTGTATCAGGCTTTTCGTATGAATACATCGAATTCAGGTATTGCTCACAAGAAATCAGCAGTTCCATCACTAGATTAAATCCATAAATATCAGTGTGCAGAGAATCTGTTACAACTGAAAGAAAGGCTTCTTCGGTGCTTCCTGAACGAATAGCTTCATACAGTTTTTTAAGTTTTTCATAATAATTAGCTCCTGAACCTGTCGTTCCCGGCCATGTTCCTGGATCATCCCAAACAGTATAGTTAAACGGATCAGTCATTCCGGTAGGTGCGGGAGAGAGGTATGTGTAATCAAAGTTGTTAACCATGAATAATTCTTCACACACTTTTTCTGGATCAGGAATGGTTGCAGTATCAAGAGCCACTTCTGCTTCATAAGCAAAGCTAATATTGCGAGCTACGAAAGCTTCTGATAATTGAGGTGTTACAACCAGCGTAACCTCAGAGTCAGAAATAATGTTTACAGATGTAATTTGTAATGGTGATGGTGGTTGTGTAGGATCATAAATATAAATCTCTTCTGTATTACTGTCGGTACTAATTAATTGAACACGTCCATTTGATAGATTATCTAATATGACAGGTGTGTTATTCCAGTTAAGTGTAATTGTTGTTTCGAGCGCTGTAAGAGTTTGTGATACTTGTATAACGCTGTCGTATCGTATTACAGGTTCCATGCCATCTGGTTGAAACATATCTGGCTGAGGGATTGCAGGTGGTCCTAATACAGATTTTTTTAGAATAATATTTGTATTTACTCCGTTTAAAGCAGTACTATACACTCCAAAATTAACATCATATAAGCCCCCAATTGGATTTTTTAATCGAACAATACCATTTTGAAATTGAATTCCGTCCAGATTCTTATTAGGAACGCGCAGTATTCTTCCTTGTATATCTACAGAAGTCCTGGAAAGTATATTATTATTAGACACAAAATAGCTAAGAAAAGTATCTGTATCTGCTTTTCTGTGACGCCACAATGTTAGCGCAAAATCAGAAGACTGATAAGTCATATCCCCACGTCCGAAACTGTCCGGGTCAATGATGGGTTTCCATTCTGATTTGAAGGAATTGTCATCTGTAGGGTTAACATCTTCACGACTGTATGCTGAGAATAAATAATCCGTACTTTTCCAAAGATTTTTTAGATGAGCTTCTTTCCATGTGCCAATTGCAGACATTGGTGGGTTTGTCAGCACATCTCGCTGAGTATCTCTGAATCCAAAAATTAACTCAAGATTTTCAGCGTTCAGTTCCTGATTAGGACTTACATTATCAAAGGTTAACCACATTCGTTTAGCTGTCAAATCAGCAACTGAATCTGGATTGTATAATGGAATGCCTATTTTGTTAGATAATCTGAGAGCAGCTGCTTCTTGCTCTTCCTCATCCTGTATCGAAATTACATTACGAAGTTCTTCATACGAAGTTCCAGCTTGTGTGAGTAAGGTTTTATATGTTAAAAGAATAAAGTTTTTGCGGTCATTTTTTAGTCGTTCAAGAACTTCAACTGGTAGTGTTTTGGTAATTACATATTGTTCCAGTATTTCGGTAACAAGGCGCATTCTGCAATACTCTTTATGTAGTGTGTCACAATCTACAGCGAATGATCCGAAGGGCTGAAAAAAGTAGTTTTCTAGTAAGGTAAGGAAAGCATTGTAATTGACTGGATTATATGA
Source organism: Taishania sp. (assembly GCA_030150045.1). Taxonomy (GTDB): domain Bacteria; phylum Bacteroidota; class Bacteroidia; order Flavobacteriales_D; family Crocinitomicaceae; genus Taishania. The sequence goes on along the minus strand of JASLGM010000029.1, from coordinate 20,127 downwards.
TGGTGTTCCTGTTTTGTTAATGTGTTTAGCTCCGTATTTCAGTAGATCGACAAAGTATGAAAAAGGACTTACAGCAGAATTACAGTCTTCACATTCGCAACGATTTATAAATTTAGAAAAGGCTGTATTTGCAAAAGTAGAGTTAGGAAGATCAGGGATAAAAGAGGTTTTAAGTTCATAATCCGACATTTTTGCTGCAAGAAGATTCGAAACAAGTTTTTGATTTTGTACAATTGTTTCATGTATTTGAGCAGCATGAAAGAGTGGTAAAACGGAATCCTCAACTATGTTTAGAAATACATCTTTAGGCGTTTCTGAAATTTTATATAAATTATTAAATTCCAGATCAATTAAATGTTGATTTTGCTCTGAATTTGAGTTAACGGTATACAAATCAACATGTCCTTGCAACATAATGAGATCCGCCTCAGTAATTGCAGTGGAAGGAAACCCCTCTATGTATCGAATTGGACCAGCTTTTTTTATTTTTTCTAATGTGTCAATTTGTTTTGATTTAATAAAATTTTTAAAGTCAAGTGTAAAAGTAACACCACTTACTATTTCAATATCTTCAATTGTTGGTGAATCATCGAATTGGGCAGGAAAATCATCTGTCTCTACCATCACAAAATTCCTACTTCCAGGAAGTAGGTTAGCAAATGTTCCCGTAAAAATAGTTTGATTGTTTGGAGCATCTATTTTCAATTCTACATTTAATGGAAATATCGAAGGATTATCGACACTTAACGAGAATTCTGCAAAACTTCCCGTTCCTAACTGTCCAGTTGTCACTACCCCTACAGAAGGATTTGATGAATAAATTCCATTTGAAACTTTTGTTAGATTTTCAGGATATTCAAATTGGCAAAAAACTAAGCCAGTATCACTATTCCATGTTTCTGAAGAAGAGTCATAATATGCTATTTGACCTGAAGGACTAAAACTAATTATAGATACATCTTTTAAATCTTCTGGTGTGTCTTTTAAATAATAATACTTTTCCCCTATAAATACGCATAGTTTTTCTTTATAAATTATTAAGTTAGTTATAGGTGTGTAAAATAATTTACTGTTTAACTCTAGCTCTAGATAACATTCCTGGGAAGGTTTCTCAGGTATTCCATTTACTTTTAGATTTATTATTAAATCTTGATCAGGTTGCTGTACTATGACAGGGAGTTGAGGAACTGCAAGCTCAACGTAGCCTTCCTTAACTACTTCAAGGGCTGTTGAAAATAACGTATAGTCTTCATTATCTATTTCAATGAACCCTGTAAATTTGCAATGATATCCTATTGGAAGAGGTTTTTTTGAAGAAAACTCTCTAACATCAAATAAGATTCTTTTTAACTCATCGAATGGTTTTTCAGCAATTTCTATGAAATTTTCACCGGAAGAATATTCGAAAGCCGTAATTTTAATACTATGAGTTCCAATGTCTGTTAATCCTTCTCGTAGAGTAATATTTTTAATCGGTCGTTTAGCAGAAGAAGCATCATCAATATAGGGATTTTCACCTGAAATAATTTTTCCTTTGTAATATATCTTAGCAAATACATTTTCAATTGTATTGTCTTGTAAAATACTAGAAGCATCATCCAATTCAAATACCACAAGGAATTGGCCAGTTTCATCTGTAAAAGCCTTTCCCAAGTAATAGATATTCATCGGACCCTTTTGCCACAATTCAACCTGCAGATTTGAGATTTCTATTTCATATTCAATAGTATCAGGAGTAAACAAACAATCTATTTTTCCTTTTACGAAAAATTTGCGAATGTTAGTAATAGCAGTTGATGTAGCCATAGTAATTTTAAATTAATGGGTTATTTAGCATTTTACGGTAATAATTGAAATCAAAAGATATTAAAAATCAATGAATTATTTGCTTTTTAATAAATTTAATTCTCGTTTGGGGCAAATTAGCCTAATTATTTTATACTAAACAAGAGTATAAATACCTGATTTATTGATGGAAATTAGCTTTTTATATAATCATCAGAGTAGGTGGTCAGGAAGGTAGTCAAGTTGAAAATAAATAGTAATTCTCAGTTGAGTTGATATTGAGTATTTACACCTAATCAACTAGGTATAAATACCCGATTTTCATTCATCACATACATCATATTTCAAAATTTAGTAGCATTGTATATTCATACCTCAATAACGAATCGTTTTGTCACAAATTTTTACTAAATTTGTGACAAATGATTTGTTTTAAATAACGTGCAAACATCTAAAAATAAGATAGAAAATAAAATTTTAAAATCTCCAAGAGGAATACTATTCTTCGCTGAAGATTTTACAAATTATGGAACACCTGAAAATATTCGTCAGGTACTGTCTCGTTTAGAAAAAGTGAGTGTATTGGTACGTCTGGCACACGGCATTTATGCCAAGCCCAAAATAGACCCGTTGTTAGGAACAATCTTACCCACGGCAGAACATGTAGCTGTCGAAATTTCAAAACGTGATAAGTCGCGAATAGCTCCAACAGGAGTTCTGGCATTAAATCTATTGGGGTTGTCAACACAGGTTCCAATGAATGCCGTATACCTTACCGATGGTTCGCAAAGAATCGTAAAAATTGGAAAGCGAACAATCAGATTTAAGAAAACAGCACCAAGAAATTTTGCGATAAAAGATGAGCTTTTGCATTTGATTGTACAAGCAATCAAAGTAACAGGTCAAAAAGAAATAACAACTGATTTTTCAAACAGGGTGAAACCGTTTGTACAAAAATTAAATCCGGCTGTGGTCAAAACACAATTGAAATATGCCCCTGTATGGATACAGAAAGAGATTATGAAACTATACAAAAATCATTCGGATGTGGATTAATTTAGAAGGAAATCAGAAAATACAGCTATTAGAGCAAATGAGTACCTTGACAGGATACCTTGCTTTAGTCATTGAAAAAGACTGGTGGGTATGCCTCGTTCTAAAAGCTGTATTCCAATCCGAATATGCAGACTCCATTATATTCAAAGGAGGAACTTCATTAAGTAAAGCATATCAATTGGTAGAACGCTTTTCGGAAGATATCGACTTGATTATCGACAGACATCTGTTAGGATTTGACGAACTCAATTCAAAGTCTCAGATCAAAAAACTTCGCAAAGTATCGGGTGGATTTATCATCAATGAATTCAGAGAAGAATTAATACAGCAGCTCTCAAACTTGGGAATAGATTCTTCGTTGTATGAAATCAAATACAATGACCAGATAGACGACACAAGTGACCCAAATACATTGGAATTACATTATCAGTCCGCTTTAGATACAAACAATGACTACATACAAAAACGAGTGCTTTTAGAAGTAGGAGCAAGATCACTAACTGAACCATCCGAAAAGAAAGCCATTATTTCATTCATTGATAAAGAATTTAGTCATTTACCATTCGCATTACCTGAGTTCAATGTATAAGTGGTAAAACCAATCAGAACGTTTATTGAAAAGACATTACTGTTAAACGAAGAATTCTCGAAACCAACAGACAAAATACGAACAGACTGCTTAACAAGACATCTGTACGATCGCGAGAAAATGATGGATACAGAACATGGTATTGCAGCAATAACCGATGATGAATTGTTCAATACAATTGTCGAACACCGAAAAAATGTAACTCCTATACGTGGTATTGATTATTCCAATCATAAAAAAGGAAAACTAAAAATCACACCACCTCAGGAGGTCATTCAGGATTGGGAAAACGATTACAAAGAAATGCAGCAAAACATGATGGCAGGAGAAAGTTTGTCGTGGAACGCTCTCATAGAGAGAATAAAAGAAATTGAAAGAAGATTTAATAAAATTGAAACAAAATAAGAAATGAGCGGATTTAAGTTATTGGCGATACGTCCATTGGAAGGATGTGATGAACAATTCCTAAAGAACTTAAAAGAAGGAATGGTTTATAAGTTTTATCAGGATTATGAATTCTATATAAGTAAAAAAGGTGCTGAAGTTAAAATCACAAATGATAATTATGTCGATTATAAGAATGAAATAATTTCGCAAGTAAAATTTATTGGAAAGGAAATCGATTTATATTCTCAACCTGACAGTCCAAAAATCAACATTTCGGCAGTTGTTGGACAAAATGGAAGTGGAAAGAGTTCAATAATAGAACTTCTCAACTTATTTATGTATAAATATTCCGTTTTATCTGCTAGATATAAAGATCATCGAACATTATTGGAAGAACAAATTGAAAAAAACAATAATCTCTGCCAAATAGTTAATGAAAATATTGGAGCTAAATATTTCGATGGTAATCTTATGAAGTTACTTCATGATAACACCATTGAGTTAACCGTAGATGATGAACGCTTACAGAAAATTGAGCTCCTTTTTAATGATGTAATCACAAAAGGTATCAAAGAAACACTATCAAATTTTGAGAATAAAGAACTAGATATATCTTTAAAACTATTCGAAAACTTATCATATACATTGTACGAATTAAATAAAATATTAGAGATTAATATTGAAATCCATTATTTTACAACAGATAGATTAAGGCATTTTTTTAGACAACTATATAACTTTATCAATAAGTTCAATGAGAAAATCAAGGAGTATAATTCATTTGATCAAAAAATCATCCAAAATTTTAATTGTGAATTATTCGTACTAAAAAATGGGCAACATCTTACTTTAAGATTAGATAATGAATCAGATGTTGCTGTAATTGACGAATTACATGATTTTTATAGTATTATATTAAATTACTCAAATTCTTCTTACAACTCAATAATAATTGGAGATTGGATAAAAAAATTATTTCATAAAAATGATGGTTATCAAGTTCCAGTCGTTATAAATCCATACAGAGATAAGGGTAATTATTTCATAAACAAAGAATTTACCCTTTTAAAGGATCGAATACTGAAATCAATAGTGCATCAAATTAATGAGCAGTCAAGTTTATCTGATGTATATATAGGGAAATATAAGCTCAAATCAATAATTTGTAGTAATAAACATGATTCATATTATAAGGGAAACTATACAATACCTGTTGTATTTCCATTAGATACAGAGGATGCTCCGTACAAAAATCTGGTAAGTTTTGTTGATTTCAATAAGAATAACTTGGATTACGATATTCCTAATGCGTATTATGATATTAAACAACATATATCAGGATATCTAATACATAAATACAACACTTTCAATAAATATCATCTCAACAAATATTTCGATAAAGATAAATCACCTTCTGATAACAATCTAGAGTTTTTCTATTCTGACAAGACACATTTAACTAAAAAATTTCGAGCTACTGCTAATTTTTTCATGAACTATGAAAAACATGAGAGTTATTTTAAAGATTTCATTGGTTCAAATAAATTGATATTTGATAAAGAAAAGTTGTTCAATTGGATCAATAATATCAAAAAGAACATTCTAAAGTCTGATTCTATTTCTGTAGATGAATTAATACTTCATACTTTTCCTGCTATTTTCAAACTGGATTACATCTTAGAGTTCCAAGGAAAGGAATTTCGGTTTAATGGATTGAGTTCAGGAGAAATACAATCCTTGATGAATATAACTACAATCAACTATCATATTGACAACATTTTATCAGTACATTATAGAAATACTAATTCTCTAGATGAAAGAATTGCTTACGACAATATAAATGTGATTTTAGATGAAATAGAATTGTATTATCATCCCAATCTTCAAAGAAATTTTATTCAAGACCTATTAATTTCCTTCCAAAACAATTACGTAAATAATAAACAAATTAAAGGAATTAATATTCTCCTTTCAACCCACTCACCATTTATTCTTTCAGATATTCCATTATCCAATGTACTTCGATTGAAGGAGGGCGTACCAGTAGAGAAAAGTGAGGAGCAAACATTTGGAGCGAATATACATCAGCTACTTTATAACGATTTTTTTCTAGAAAACGGGTTTATTGGAGAGTTTGCGAAAATAAAAGTAAATGAGATAATTGATTATCTAAAAAGTATAAAGTTTAACCATTTTATAAAAAAAATTGAGTACAAATTATCGAAAGATGAAAACAATGAAATAAAAGATGACTTGGAAATTCAGTTAAAAATATTGCAATTAGAAATAAGTAGAATTACCAACTTGAATTATACATTATCAATTGATAAATGTAAAGAAATAATAGATCTAGTTGGGGAACCGGTTTTAAAGGAAAGTTTGCTTTCACTACACGATGAAGTTAAATCATATATAAAAACGACTAAGAAATGATTTCTATTCATTTGGAGAGAGTGAAACAAGTGCAAAACATTTTTCTTACTCAAATCGAAAAACACAGAAAAGATGCTCTGAAAAAGTTAGAGTCTGTTCGTGATTCTAGGTTTAAATTCGATGCACAAGAATTAGCTTATTTAAATTCTGTTATTGATTTATTCTCAAAAGAGAACATTTTAACAAGCACCCCAAAAGAAATTAAAAGATTTAAAGGAAACATTGGTAAACTGCCTCCTAACTCTTGTCCTGCAAGAAAAAAGTATCCATTAAAAAAGATCATTTTAGATAAATTAAATTATACTTATCTAAGAAATAGCTTTTATCCCCAATATTTTAATCAATTAAAAATAAAAGCTTGCGTTTATTGTAATTCAGCACTAACTATAAGTGTAGAAAAAACTATGGGGAGTTATTCAGCACGATTTGATGTTGACCATTACGAACCAAAAGATGAATATCCATTTTTAAGTATTTTTCTGTTCAATCTTTATCCAGCATGTGCTCCCTGTAATAGAAGAAAAAGTAAGTCAACATTAATAAAATTCAATCTCTATTCAGATAATCTTACTGAAATAAAAAGCTCCAATTATAAATTCAAATTAGGTTCAGAATCAAAATCCAAATTTTTGCTTACTAAAAACGTAAATGACTTAAAGTTTACTTTTGAACCTAACCTTAATATTCTCCAGACAGAATTAAGAATTGAAGAAATTTATAGTACTCAGAAAGATCTTATTGAAGAATTAATTGTCAAGCAAAACATGTATGACCATTTCAATCGAAAAAGTCTTCAAAGTAGCTTTTCAAAATTAAATTTACACCCGGATTTATATCTCAGATCAATTGTAGGAAACTATACGAAGGAAAGTGAAATTCACAAAAGACCAATGGCAAAATTCATGCAAGATATTGCTCGAGATTTAGGAATAATTGATTAGATTGGATAAACCTCATTTTCCTCCATCCATCTTAATGAATTAAGAATTTCTTGTTCGGAAAATTTCTTTTTTGCTTCGTGCCAGTTATACACCTTTTGGATTAAAAGATTATCATTTATTAATGCTTTTTCATCTTTTGCCTCTTTCCAACAAGCATAAAGCGTTGCAATTAACTCAACCTTATCTGTTTTCCATTTTCTGAAAGCTTCAATTAAAAATTGAATGTCATCATTTACGGTTCCGAAATAATTTGAGTAATAGGTCTCATAACCTGATATGTTGGTGTTAGGAGTAAATACCCACTTTTTATATTGACCTTCTTGATTAACCGAAAACCAACCCTGTTTTTCAAATTCCTTTTTTATAGAATGAATAAAACGATGATCCATCGGACCAGCTGCCTGTTTTCTGTAATTTGCGGTAAACTTCATTTCTGAAATTTGTTCTGATAAATAAACAAGCTTTTGAAATTTTATAACCCCAAAAGCCAACTCATTATGATACTCATGTGCAATTTTTGCTGCAAGAACAGCCCGACGAAAATATGATTGACTTTTATTTAATTCTTTTCCTTGTTTAATAACGTTGAGTCCTTGTGTTATATATTTTTCGATATCTATTTCTTCTTCCTTTAGGAATTCTTCGGCCGTTTCAACACTATAACTTACAGCATCTGCACTATCCAAAACCATCTTGTATAATTCTTTTGAGTCCATATTCTAATTTATTTGCTGAACGACATTAGAAATGATACGCTTTCTAACTGTATCAAGTCTTCTGATTCGATTGTTATATTCTCCTTGTGTAATATTTAACTCTTCCAATACTTCAGCAGGCTTATAATCTTTAATGTACCTTAAATCGAAGACAGGAATTAAATTTTCATCACTTTCAATTGCTTCACGAATTTTCTCCACAGAACAATTAAGGTCTATTAAAACATGGATATCTAATGTTTCCGTAAATGAATTTTCAACAGTTATACCGTTAGAATCGTCTTGTTCATATAGCAACTCATTTTTTTGACCTTCCAAATTTTTATAATTTGAAATAAGTCGTCTGAGAATATTGAATTTTAGATAAAAGACAAGATCCGGATTTCTTGAAGGATCAAATTTCTCAGGGTTTTCTAAATATTTTTGAATTGTCTCCATGGCGAAGTCGTAAGCTAAATCTGCTTTATTCTTTTTTAAGCGTAATGTGCTATCTCCAATTAATTTTAGTGCGTAAGCCATAAGAACCTTTAGTAAATTGACGAATACCGTTTTTTCTCTGACTGATTCATAGTTAGAGATGATCTTAAATGGTGTATTGCCCTTACTCTTCATATATAGTATGCTGATTAAAAAGAAAAATTTTCAATTGAACTGAAAATTTTTCGATGTTGACAGCATTGATTAATTAGATGGTAACAAATCTATATAAAAATGTTGAAATACTAATAATTAAGTTAAAATGGCAACAAATGGTAAAAGCGGTGATAACCGCAGACATGGAGCAGTAAAGGAGCGTTCACAGGTACTAAATCCCAAAACAGGATTATATGTAAAACGGGATGCAAACACTGGTAAATTTATGGATGTGAAAACATCTGGAGGTAAATTTAAAGGAATAAGAAAAGAGAAATAATGACATGCTTAAAAAAAACTGACAACATGTTTTAAAAAATAATTAAAATGAGGATGGCATAAAAATTGACAAAAACGAAAAAGTCCTCCGACGGCAATCCAAGGACTTTTTAATAAAACAGATGCAGGTTTAAGGAAACCTGACTTGAATTTTAATTTGGCAAATCTATTATTATTTTTGTCTTACACAAATTTCTCATAAAAAATCCTTGAACTTATTAATGTGTCTTTTATAGATACACGTTTGGCTTGCGTCAAACATTTAACGGCAAGTTTCTCCTGTCGAGAGGTGGAGATATGTGTTTTACATATATTATTTAAGATATGGAAATCGGTAATGTAGTTTGGTTAAAAAGTGGTGGTCCGGCAATGACTATTTCAGATTTAAGGCATAACACCGCATATTGTGTTTGGTTTTTAAACGGAGAAATAAAAGGACAAGATTTTGATATACCAACACTTACGAATGAAGACCCAAATTAAGGTTGAGAGCGACACTCCTCTGCTCAGGAAAGGAGAAGTTACTAATATTAAAATTATTCTATGAATAAACTTTTACTCAAAAAAAATCAGGTAAGCCTTTGTAAAAAGGATACTTGCATTCATGCATACGGTAAAAACGCTGACATGATTGCAAAAGGAGCAACGGTTATGCTGTTGTTAGTTGGAGTAGCTGCATTTATACGCGCTATCTCAAAATAAAACCTTGAGGGTGAAAGGCCCCCTTTTTATTAATTTAAATATTATATACTTATGGCAAATTGCAATAATTTATTTAAACAGTTTACTGAAAATTTAACAATTACTGAAAAGAAAAAAAATAGTCTGAAGAAATCTAAAGATGTTTTAAGAAAACGTATAACAGATTATTTTTCAACTAATCATCCTAACTATAAACCTAAATTTTATATCCAAGGATCATACAAAATGAAAACAACAATTCGGACAAAAGATGATACTTGTGATTTGGATGATGGGGTTTATTTTAAAGATAATCCAGAGAATGTAACATCCACAACATTACAAAAGTGGGTGAAAAATGCTGTGGATGGCGTAACAGATGCAACCCCGACACATCGTAAAAAGTGTATTACAGTAGACTACAAAGCTGGATACAATATAGATCTTCCTGTATTGGTTTTTGACGATTCCAAGGATGACCACCCTCAATTAGCGGTTAAAGATGTTGGGTTTAGAGATGATGATCCGAAAGAGTTTATCAAATATTTTGATGATCAAAAAGATTCCGAAGGTCAACTTATTCGAATTGTAAAATACTTGAAGGCATGGTGTGATTATAAACGTCAAAAGATGCCAAGTGGTTTAGCTATGACAATTCTTACAATAAACCACATTCAAAAAAATACTCGTGATGATGTGAGTTTAAAATTTACATTAATTGAAATTGAAAAAGAGCTCAAGAAAAATTTCAAATGTATCATGCCGACGACTCCAAAAGATGATTTATTTGAAGAATACGAGCAAAGTAGAAAAGATAATTTTATGAATAATTTATCTGCATTTATTTCAGATGCTCGAAAGGCGGTAGATGAAGAAAAAAATCAGTTAAAAGCCAGTCGTTTATGGCAAAAGCACCTTGGAAACGTTTATTTTCCAGATGGTGAAGATGTAATGGAGTCTTCTACTGATGCTTCAAGATTAACTCAAACAATCGGAACAGCAAGACCTTACTATGCAACAAAATAGTCAGACTGTTTTCAATGACCAATTGAACGAAGTTATACATCAGTTCCCTCAATTTCAAAAAATCGAGGGAACTGATGGTACTTTTTACCTAAAGGGTATTTTAGATATCCCAAATGATAATTTAGATATTGTAGGTAGTTATATGACTGAAATTCATTGCAGTCAAAAATTCCCCTATGCATTTCCTATTCTTTATGAAACAGGAGGTGATATTACAAATCATCCTGATTGGCATAAATATTCAAATGGTTCATGTTGTATAACCGTAGAGCCGGATGAAATGCTAATCTGTAAAAATGGGATAACAGTACTTCAGTTTATTCAAAATCATGCAATTGCTTTTTTTGCAAATCACATTTACAGGGAGACAACAGGAAGTTATAAAAATGGGGAATATGCTCACGGAATAGATGGTATGAATCAATTTTACTCCGATTTATTTATGACTACAGAATATAATGAATGGATTAGATATTATGAACATGTTTTCATTAAGAAATCTATACACTGTGGTCGTAATGAAAGGTGTTTTTGTAATTCAATGAAGAAATTTAAGCACTGTCATGAAGCAATATTCTGGCAATTAAAACAAATAGGAAAAGTTAATGTTTCGAAACATTTATTAACAATAATAAAAAGATGAAAAGAAAAATATTCATAGGATCCTCGACAGAAGGAAGTGAAATTGCAAAAAAATTAAAAGAGGAAATTGAATCCGAAATGGGAGATTGGTTAGATTGTGATCTTTGGAATGGTGGAAAGATTTTTGACTTGAATACGAGTGCATTGGATGCTCTTATGAAAGCATCTCGAAAATTTGATTATGGAATTTTAGTCGCAACAAAAGATGATATTACGAAAAGTCGTGGAAAAGAAACACACGTACCTCGAGATAATGTTATGTTTGAAATGGGAATGTTTCTTGGCAGCTTGGGATTAACCAGAGCATTTTTGTTGGTCGAAAAACAAAGTAAACTTCCAACTGATTACAATGGAATTACTGTACCATATTTTGAAAAAGACATTGACGGAAGCATTGAAGAAGCAGTACAAAAAATAAAAGAAGCAATTGTTCAATCTCATAGAACGTATAATCTTAGACCCGTTCCTTCAGCAGCATTAGCTTTAGGTTATTTTGAAAATTTTGTTCAGAAATTAGCAAAGAAGAGGTTGGAAGATGAAATTCCTTTCCATTTACATATCCTTCTTCCTGAAAATATAAGCGATATATCAGTAGCTGTTCAACTTTATAAAAAAACTAATCCAAGTGAAGAAGTCCGTATATATGACAAAAGCCCTCGTCCCATAGTATATAAATACTCAGGTGATGAAGAAATATATTGGGACATACCTACAACTTTACAAACTCTAAGTAATTTGATTAACATGTTTGTTCCTTCAACTGAAATTGGGCTAAGTCCTGAAAAACAAGATTGGATTTTAAACGAATTAAGAAATTTCAAGGGCACGTTGGAAGTACTTATAGAACAATGCCCTGCTTGTAAAGGGAATATAACTGTTTCTAAGATTGATAATTACTAATAAAAAAGGTAAAGTGGTCTTCCTCCTTGCCCTCACAGCTTCAAAAAACATAAAAACAAGGGTAATACAAGCTACGTCTTCCGAAAACTTTCGGAATCCTTGCCCTTGTTTTTATCGTTCCTTAGCCGTTGTCTCAGAATTCGTCAATTCGGCTGTTCACTTGTTTTTCTTGCCTGTTCGTTCTGCGTCGTCAGTCGCGGCTACTCTGCCACCCCCATACCCCGAATAAGGTTATTTTCGCTAGCTCGTTCCTCATGGCTCAAATGATGAGTAAAATGGGGTGTCACCGCCGCTTATTGTTTGGCTCGCCTGCTAAATCGCTCGGGCTGCGGGTTTGTCACAGTTTTTGTACCTGCGTACGTCAGTCGCTTTCTTCATTACAGCACCCGGAGCCTGAAAAGGCTTTTTCCGTCAGCTTCCATTCAGTTCAGCCACTTCCGAACTCCCACAACAAGAGCGTTTGCTTTCTCGTTCCTCAACACTTCACGCACTTGTTTTCCCATTTGCTTCACGCCGTCTCAGTCATTCCGCTACGCTCTATTTCCTCAACCGCATCAGCAACCCACACTTGCCGTTGGTATCACTTCACACAATACCTTTCACAAGCACCATTCAATCAACCGCAAGTTCTTTCCACCCAATCCAACGCCACCAAAAACATGCGCCAAACCCTTGTGCATACTGCAGAGGTCGCAGGTTGTCCAGTCCCTGTCCATTTCCTGCTTTCCCCCTCGCTCAACTCGCAGTCGGCTCGCGACGTTCCAGTCGTACCTCCTTTCACTTGCTTCACAGCTTCCTGAAAACCTCCAGCTGTTCGCCGTGCTGCCTTGCTCCACGCGGCAGCGCTCAAGGCTGTTTTACCAAATTGTATACTTTACTGTCAACTAGTCAATTAAGTAGTATTGCTAACTCTGTCATATTGTCACATTTAATTAGATTTTTGATCAAAACAGAAAAATGGTACTTCATTTGCTATCAAACAAATACAAAATTCATTAATAATTTAACTATAACTACTATGGCAATATTCACAAGACAAGAATTTGAGGCAATTGCCCTCAATAAAGCAAGAAAGAGGGGTTTGTCCTTCGTAAATGAAACCCGAACTTTTTCATCTAGTACTTCAAAAACAAGTATTTTTCTTTCCCATTCGCATACAGATAAGGAAGTAATCGCACAAGCAAAAACTTTCTTTGAAGATTTAGGTATCTCAATATATGTTGACTGGGCTGATACCACTATGCCTCAACGAACTAATGGAATTACCGCTCAAAATATTAAAAAACAAATCTACAACAATGAAAGGTTTGTGTTTTTGGCAACCAATAATGCTATTGCTTCTAAATGGTGTAACTGGGAAGTTGGTATTGGTGATACTTACAAGTTGTCAGCTGACAGGATTTGCGTTCTACCATTAGCCGATAATCGACTTACCTGGCAAGGGAACGAATATCTTCAGATATATCCAAGGATAGAACCAAGTCAATATAAAGCAGATTCTTACAGGATTATTTATCCCGATGGAAGAAATGTTTCATTAAATGATTGGTTAAATAAGTAATTATGGAATTTACACAGAAACAGCAAGCGTTTATTAATGAGTTTGCCAAAGAAATTAACAATGGTGATGCTGCAATCTTCGCTGGTGCTGGATTTTCAGCATCTTTAGGATTTGTAAATTGGAAGGAATTATTACGAGATCTTGCAGAGGAGTTAGAGCTGGATATTGATAAAGAAACTGATCTGCTTTCGATTGCTCAATATCATTTCAATAAGTTCACTCGTAGTAAAATAAATACTAAGATAATTAATGAATTTACTTCACTTTCTTCGGGCAGTGAGAATCATAAAATATTATCTCGTCTTGGCATCGACACATTTTGGACAACGAATTACGATCAACTTATTGAAAGAACTCTGGAGGCAGAAGGAAAAACTGTTGAGAAGAAAATTCGCAATTCAGATTTTTCTAGAAATATAAAGAAAAGAGATGCGATAGTTTATAAAATGCATGGAGATAAGGATTCTCCCGATGAAGCAATTTTGACAAAAGACGATTTTGAAAGTTACAATGACAAAATGGAACTTTTCACAATTGCTTTAAGAGGTGAACTGGTATCAAAAACGTTTCTTTTCCTTGGTTTTAGTTTTGATGATCCAAATTTGGAATACATTTTAGGAAGGGTTAAAATTCTTTTGAAAGGAAATACTCCGACCCACTATTGTTTCTTTAAAGAAATAGCTGAAAGTGACTTCAATGATTCTTCACTATCGGCAGAACAGAATAAAGAAAACTATCTATATGCTAAAATTAAGCAAGGTCTAAAAATTGACAACTTAGTTAGATATGGTATTCGCGCAATAATGATTAATGATTATTCTGAAATAACACTTATCCTGTCAGAGATTGAAAAGAGAGTTAAGAGAAAGAACATTTTTTTATCAGGAGCAGCTCACGATTATTCCCCCTTTTCTGAAGAAGATGCAAAAGACTTGATCCATTCATTGAGTTATAAATTGGCTGAAAATCAATACAAAATTGTTTCAGGTTACGGTTTAGGAATTGGCAGTATTGTAATCAATGGGGCATTGGACTACAAGCTAAATTCAAACTACAGAAATCTAGATGATCTACTGATTCTCCGTCCTTTCCCTCAAATTCAATCGGGTTCCAAAACTATCCTCGAAATCTGGACCGACTATAGAAATGAAATGATTTCAAAGGCAGGTATCGTGGTTTTCGTTTTCGGAAACAAGTTGGTTAATGGTGAGATAAAAGATTCGAATGGAATGGAAGAAGAATTTGAAATTTGCATAAAACACAATGTAATCCCAATTCCCATAGGTACCACAGGTTCTGTTTCTAAATCTCTATGGAAAAAAGTGACCTCGGAGTTAACAAAGTACTATCCCAATCATGCTGAATTGCATAATGCAATAAAAGAACTCGGAAAGGATAACCTTTCTAAAGATGAAATCATCACTAACACAATTAAAGCAATAAACATTCTACAAAAAATCTAATCATGGCTAGAAAAGTATTTACAAGTTTTCATTATGCCCCAGATAACTGGAGAGCAAATCAAATTCGAAATATGGGTAAAATTGAGGGAAACGGGATCGTTACCTCCAATAAATGGGAAGAAGTTACAAATGGTGGAAATAAAGCAATTGAAGAGTGGATTGCCGACAATATGCATGGTAAGTCCTGTGTAGTTGTTTTCGTTGGTGAAAACACTGCAAATAGAAAGTGGATTAACCATGAAATTGAAAAGGCATGGAATGATGGTCGTGGTTTAGTTGGAATTTACATACATAATCTGAAAGACAGCTCTGGTAACCAATCAAACAAAGGGAACAATCCTTTTGATGGCTTTACGATGGATGGTAAATCTCTTTCTTCAATCGTAAAGTGCTATAATCCGCCTTATAGCACCAGCACCTATGTGTATGAACACATAGAAAGCAATATAGAAGATTGGATCGAGGAAGCAATTGAAATCAGAAATAAGTACTAAATTGAAGCAAATGGGAAAGAAGATATTCGTTTCTTATAAATATGCAGATAACCAAGTTAAGGCATTGGCTGGTGCATATCAATCAACTGCACGCAATTATGTTGATTTTCATTCAAGATAATTCTTACCCATATTGTAATTGCAGAACATTAAAGACTGACTTTCTTTTTCAAATTCTAAGAGACAACATGTTTAATATTATTAATCCAACTCACACAGATTGTCCGAATCATGTGGGGACCAAACCTTATTCTGGTTATTCTTCTTATATCCATTCAGTAAAATGGGCTGATTTTTACAATAATATAGATCATTATATAGATATCGCCATACATACTAGAAATAATATTTCTGCTTATAACGTAGTAAAAACCGTCAAATAAAAGCTATGGGAAGAAACGTTTATTTTTCTTTTCACTATCAGGATGTAGTTGATTTTCGAGCAAATGTTGTTCGTAATAGTTGGAAGTTCCGTCAGAAAGGAAATTCTTTTCGTGATGAATCAATTTGGGAGGAAGCCAAGGAGAAGGAAGTTAACAAAATAAAATCTTTGATTCAATCAGAACTATTTGGCTCAAGCGTTACTTGTGTCCTTATTGGTAGCGAGACCTATTCTCGTCGTTGGGTGAGATATGAAATAATGAAGAGTTTCGAATCAAATAAAGGTATGTTAGGCGTTGGTATAAACTGGATAAAAGACAAACACCAGCAAACAAAGTTTTGGCCTGGAGAAAACCCTTTTGATTATTTGGGCTTAGAGGTGAGTGATGATGGAAAAACGATCAAACTATTTGAAGTTAAAGATGGCAAATGGGTTAAGTACCGAGATTTACCTGTGATAAAGAATCGTCATTTTAAAGAAAGATATAATGGCAAAGAGATGACGTTATCTGACTTGTATAAAAGATATAGCTATAATTGGAATAATGGATCAGCCAATCTGACAAACTGGATTGAACAAGCAGCTAAAGATGCTGGGAGATAATAAATGGACTGATGGAAAAAATGAGTTTTAATGAGTTGACATTGTTGGCTAAAGAATATAAGAAAAAGCATAAAATCGGTGAATTAAGTATCACCTTTGATTGGGAAATTGATCCAGAAAAAATTGATTTAAAAAATCTTAACACACAATTAGTAAGCGAGTTTATTGAACCCTTTTTTGAAAACCACACAATTATTTTTCTTGATTTAGATTTGGTTGTAGATAATAAACTAGGAGGTAATATAGTTTTTCCAAAAGATAAATTATGGGCAAAAAGACAAGCAGAGGATACTGCTAGAGTCTTACATTTCTTAGAAAGTAATAACAAAGTTATACCTCCTATATTAAATATTGATGAAAAATACTGGAGAGTGATTGATGGTAATCATAGAATTGCTGTTTGTAGAGTCTTTTATAGCGGAAAAATTCCCTTTTTCATCAACAAAAACGGAATAGATTTTATTGATAAGTCCTTCTACGGCTAGAAGTTTAATTAGTGAGTTCAAAAATAAAAAATGAACGCAAAGTTGGGGCTTGTCTTTCCTTTCTTCAAGGTCAAGCCCTCCGGGTTTTACTAAAAAAATCTCCACCTCAGTTTTCATAGTGTTATTCAAATCTTCTTACCTCATCCATTCTGCATTCATCATTCAAAATTTAATATCCCGATGAGGTAGTATTTTTTATAGCAAAAACCTTGCATCCAGTTCATCCAATCCCTGAAAAAGTGGGCTTTCTTTTTTCTTTTTTTTCGGCTTTTCAGTCGTTTTTTTTTCTCTCTTTCTTTTGGAATAATTATGCGGAGCGAAGCGACAGGGAAGAAACATTATTTTTAAACCGATAATTATGTTTCAATTAAAAACCTATCGCCCAGGGATGAAAACAGAAAGCAATTCCTTTTTTATTCTGAACCGTGGACTAAACACAGGAAAACCCATGAACGAACCCTGCCCGAATTGTTTTGTTTGTATCTGCAAGAATAGGGAGGATAAAGAAAGTCTGTACTGGTTATTGTTTGCTTTATGGCAGAGTAAAGAAATCAAACGGGAGTTAATCGGTTCCGTGATTTTGTATATTCGTAAATGGGAGTTAGAAAGACTAATCAGACAAAAAGCACAGGAACACATTCTGTTAGTAGTTCAGAAATCCATTCCGGTACTCCGTGAGTTCCAAAGAAAAGAACAGGCATTTTTCAAGATGTCCGCACAGGTCCGGGAATTGAAAACAGCTTATTTGTGTAGTTTGGTCAGATAAAACAGAAAAGCCGTCCATATCCGGACGGCTTAACCTTTTAATGTTTGAGCTTACTAACGCTTAAACTTATCCCAACACCATTTTAGGAACTTCGATACAACAAAACTTACAATCGCACCAACAGAAGCCAGAATAATAGTTTTAACGTAATCCTGAACATCTATCATAGCAAACAGCGTTAGTAATGTCCCTCCGATTGTTCCTTTAACGGTTGTGTGATCCGTTTGCAAGTTAGGGATTACAGTTTTCCACTGCACAGCATTTTCAAATGCAACGTAATGTCAAATGCTTCCGTATCTTCCGTAGATACATCATTCACTTCCACATCCATACGTTTCACGTTTACAGTACTTGATAAATCAGAACCAGCTTTAAAACGTGGTTTGCGTTTGATTGAAGCTTTCACAATCAAATCACTGCATTGGTTTTTTTCCTTTTCCATTCTTTTGTGTGTTATGTCGGAGTGCTTTCTATTTTTCACACTCCGACTGATTAAACAATAATTTACTTTTCTTCCTCTTCACAGTCTGAACCATCACTGATGGCCGCCTGACTGACTGCCGTTGCAACAGCTCCTGCAGTAGCTAAGTAACTTGCGATTGTCACTGCAACCGCAGGTAAGGCAATCGGAGCAGCTAGAACCGTTGTTCCAACTGCTGCAATGATTAACCCTGCCAAACGCAGTTTTTTGAAGAAGGGCGGAGTTTCCTTTCCGCATCGCTTGAAGTAAGACTTCAATTTGTCCGTGGACTTTTTCTTTTCCATCTGTTTAGAATTACTGGATTTCTACAATACTGAGCACGTTAAATGCTCCGTTTTTAAGCGTGTACTGTACTCCGTTGACTTCCTGAAAGAATTCCAACATCAGTAAGTACAAATCTGTTCCTGCACCTGCCGGCACAGCTGTCGGTGTAAGTGTAACAGTCGTTGCCGTTCCGTCAATCGGAAGGTTCTGACTATTCGTTTCCTCAACAGAAGACACAGCTCCCGAAAAATCAACTTTTGCCCAGGCACCTCTCAGTGTTACATGAGTTGCACCTGATGGAACATTCAAATCGTTGATTGGAACGAATCCTGTCAGGTCAATTACTCCAGTACCTGTATTCACAGAATAGCTTTTAAAAAGCACTGAACCCAAAACAGCACGGTTGTTAAAATTGAACCCTTTCAGCAACGCTTTTGCAGCAGGAGTAGCAATTCCGACACCAACCGTCCGTTCGCCTCTTACACTGGTCGGATCCATGTTCTTAATCTGCGTCATTACTTTGGTCAATCGTGCCGTAACACGACCATCCGAAGCATTTTGCATCATCGTACGAACAGAATCACGAAGCAATTTCCCCGAACTGGCAGAAGAACCGAACTCCATACCATTTTCACGAGTTCTGACAAACGCAGGATCGTTTTTGATGCGTTCACCCTCAACACCGCCTTTCTCACGAGCTAGAAAACCATCTTTGGACTTGTAGAATGATAAATCACCGACTTTCCCCGTCAGCTTGATTATCCCTTTTTGTCTTGCCATGTTTCAAGATTTATCTGATTATGAAGCGAGTTACCAGGTCCGCTATTTTACCTGTCATGTGCACATTGACACCACAAACATCAGATAAAACCAAATACGCTAAAAACCAACACTTCCGAGCAATAAACTTTGTGCTGTTTTAGAGTGTTTTTGCAGCGAAAACAAGCCATTAAAGCACGTAATTTTGTAAAAGTGAAACAGTATGCCATAACCATAGAAGAAGTATAGAAAGAGTATACATAAAGTATGAAACCAACTAAAAATGAAACGCCTTGTCATCCATACAAAAGATGTAATGATCGTCACCGGAAAGAGTGAACGCTATTCGCGTTACCTCATCAAGAAAATAAAGGAAGAAATCGGGAAGCAGGAACACCAGTATTTGACCATACGTGAGTTCTCCGAATACTTGGGACTCAATCCCGATGAGGTGGAGGAAATTTTGTTTTGACGTGCTTAAAACGGCTCATTTCCAAACCTCTTAAAATCATAAAATTTACAGTTATTTAGTTGTGTATATTACTGATTTAGACTATACTTGTAGTATAGAACGGTCTTTCAAATAGATGCAATTTAATTCAAAAAAACAGCTAGCATATCAGCCAGCAAGAATTTGAAAATGTCTAAAAGCCTGTATTGTCAGGTGGTTTTAAAATATTAGTCAATCCCAGCGGGATCACTCTGATGAAAAGCTCACTTTTTTAAGTGAGCTTTTTTTGTTTCCAAACGCTTCGAGTTCACTCGAAAAAGTGTGGGAACAAAAAAAGATCAACGTTTGCG
>JASLGM010000008.1 GCA_030150045.1 Taishania sp. | reverse complement strand
TTGCAAAGGTAGGCACTCTTTTTGAATCTGCAAGCGTTTTTGGAAAGAAATTTTACAGAAAATTAATGTTTTATTGATAATCGACTGATTGATACTGTATAGCATGATGAAATATTTTCTATAAAAACTGTTTTTATTGAGAATACATAAGGTTTGAAGCGAAATTCATTGGTTTTGTTTGAATAAGTAATGTTCCTTTATATAGGTACGTTCTATAAAAGCGGTTTTTATAAATAAAAAGGTTCTAGTTATTCTTTTAAAGTTTGTTTTTATTAAAAGGGATCGTTTTGCGTTAAGGATAGTAGTGGATAGCTTGCCGAAAGAGATGATTGTACACTATATATACATACGGATTCTTGTTGTACTTCTTTATATATAGACAGAAAAATGAAACATGGCAACTATGAACGGTTAGCCTGACCGTTTTCGCTTCTTTTTTTGAAGCGGAAAGGGGAACGCCCTATTTACAGATTGTTTTTTTTGTATGGTCAGTATTGTAGAAAGTAAGGGGTAGCGAAAACAAAAAAGATGATAAATGGACTGACGTTTAATCAATCCATTTATCATCTTTCATTTCTCCAAGAACAGTTACGTTCTTTGTTTTTCCATATTCTTCTGCGGCTAATAGCATTTGCTCTCTTGAGTCTCTTCTAATGAAGATTGATCCCGAACCTGGGGACTTCACCTCCAGATAAAAACCATTTTTTAGCTTTGCCGGTCGAGTTGCTGGTCTTCCCATCCTAAATTTGACTTATAATAAACTTTGCTAAACATAAAGAAAAGAATTGGATATGTCAACTCATTTAACAAAAATTAAACAGTATTTAACGAATATACAATACCATTTTGCTTCATTTCATATCTTAAATCCCCTCTAAAAAGGAGAGTTGCCAAATTCGTTTCGACCTCATCTATTTTAAGGTCTATCTCTTTGGTTACTTTGGAAAAGGATAACTCTGGAACCTGTTGTAACAACTGAATAATTTGCTGTAAATGCTGTTCATTTACTACTGGTAATTTCTGAAACCGCATGTGCATCATTTTTAGTAATACTGGATTAGCTTCAAGGGAAACATCTTTGATTCGCGCAAAGATTTTCCAATACCCTTCTTCGTCAATGCATTCGTGGATCTCCTCTCCTTTCGGAATTTGAATTTCTAACACTAGTTTATGTTTGACTTGGTGAATTTTGGATTCGAAAGGTACGGTTGGTTGGGTATACAGATCTGCTGCTGCGCTAATCATGTGAAACACATCTGATGGTTCGCATCCGGCAATTTTCCCATTTTCTTTGACACCAACGAGTATCTTACCTCCTTTTGTATTTGCAAGTGCGCACAATGTTTTGGCCAATTTCTTTTGGTTATCCACCCTAATTTTGAAGTCCATTTGTTCGCCTTCGCCCTGGGCTATGAGTTCATGTATTTCCATTGTCAAAAAAAGCAGCCTTAAAAGCTGCTTTGGTGATATTTTGTTTTTGTTTTAATCGTCATTTCTTCCGAGCAACATGGAGAGGTAATATAGCATAGTTGTAACTGCTCCAAGTGCTGCGACAACATAAGTCATGGCTGCCCACTTCAATGCGTCTTTGGATTGTTCGTATTCAGTTTGGCTAGAGACGCCTGATGTTTGCATCCATTTTAACGCTCTATTAGAGGCGTCGAATTCCACGGGTAATGTCACTAATGAGAACAAGGCTATTCCTCCGTATGCTATGACTACGATTAGAATCACTGTTTTAAAAGGGAATGCTTGTGTAAGAAATGCTCCTCCGAAAATTGTGGCCATCATAATCACATTCAAAATCATACCACTAGCATTTTGAATCGGCACTAATTTAGATCTCATTGTCAACGGCTTATAAGCTTTGGCATGTTGTACTGCGTGACCACACTCGTGTGCAGCAACAGCTGTAGCGGCAGCATTTTTACCATTATATACTTCAGGAGAAAGATTTACAGTTTTATCCATTGGATTATAATGATCGGAGAGTTTTCCTGGAGTGGAAAGCACTCTTACGTCATAAATACCATTGTCTTTCAACATCATTTCAGCGATTTCACGTCCAGTCAATCCTCTTTGGGAAGGTATTTTAGAATATTTATTGAATTTTGCCTTTAATACAGCGCTAACAATCAATCCTAAAATCATAAAGACCACTCCAATAAGCATTGCGGGTCCAAAAGAAATATTCAAAATCATTTTCTATTTATTAGTTATCCTAGTTCTTCAATCAAAATCCTTTCCAAGGTTTAAAAGGCTGAAAATCTGTCAGCTTCTCTGTCAAACGATTTGTACTCGTTTGATTTTACTAATGTAACTTTGCCTGAACAAGGTTAATAAACTCTTTACGTGTACTGTCGTTATTTAAGAATAAACCTGTAAATGCAGACGAAGTTGTTGTTGAGTTTTGCTTTTGAACGCCACGCATTTGCATACACATGTGCGCGCATTCGATCACCACCGCAACTCCTTTTGGATTAAGCGTTCGCTGGATACAATCTCTGATTTCAATTGTCAATCGTTCTTGTACTTGTAAACGTCTTGCATACGCATCTACCACTCTTGGAAGTTTGCTTAATCCAACGATTTTTCCATTTGGGATATATGCAATATGTGCCTTTCCGAAGAAAGGTAGCATATGATGTTCACACATAGAGTATATCTCAATGTCTTTTACAATCACCATTTCAGAGTATTCTTCATGGAAAATAGCTTGATTGATGATTTCATCAGGATTCACATCATATCCATGTGTTAAATATTGCAATGCTTTAGCGACTCTTTCTGGTGTTTTGATTAAACCTTCACGATTTGGATCTTCACCTAATCCCGAAAGAATATCTGTATAATGATCTGCTATACGCGTTGTCAAATCGTCGTTATATGTAATGGTCTCTTTCATCTCTTAAAATATTTCTTTTCCACCAAAATATTCAACATAATTATTTTCGGTTTCTTCGAGTTTAATTTTCACCAATTCTCCTCCATGTTCTTTGATTGGCTCTTCGATTCTATCCCAAATCTTTATGATTAGATTTTCGGTAGAAGCAAGTATCCCCTTCATGAAAGGCACATCCAAGTTAAGGTTTCTGTGATCTAATGGTTCGACCACCTCTTGTTTTATGATTTTACTTAAATCCTTCAAATTCATCACAAAACCTGTATCTTCATTTGGAATACCTTTGACAGTAACTAAGATTGTAAAATTGTGTCCATGCCAATTTTGATTACTACAACGGCCAAACACTTCGAAATTTTTCTCTTCACTCCAATCCTCTCTCCACAATTTGTGCGCGGCATTAAAGGTCTCTCTTCTTGTAATGTAAACGGTCTTCAAATCATTAATTTTCCACAAAGTTAACCATTTTCCAATGGAATTAAGCTCCTTTTCACGTTCAATTTACACAACTAATTCCACTTTCTGTAAAATTAACACGGCACACTTTTTGAACTTTACACTATTTTTGCACTTATGGAAGAACGCTTAGACAAGATATTATTACAACGTGGATGGGTTAGCTCACGTGTTCGCGCTGAAGAAATCATTCGTAAATATGGGGTTAAGGTCAATGGGAAACTAGTCAATAAAACAGGTAAGAAATTCCCAATTGATTCTGTTATTGAAATGATTGAAGAAGAAATTCCTTTTGTATCAAGAGGTGCATTTAAGTTAATAGCTGCATTAGAAGCTTGGGGTATTGACCCAAAAGACAAAACGTGTTTAGACATAGGTGCATCAACAGGTGGATTTACAGAAGTATTATTAAATGGCTGTGCTAAAAAAGTATTCTGTGTAGACGTGGGTTCTAAACAATTACATGCAAAAATTGCAGCAGATGAAAGAGTTGTGAATCTAGAAAAGACTCATGTCAGAGAACTGAATCACAATATCATTCCTGAGAAAAGTGATCTATGTGTAATTGACGTTTCTTTTATATCTTTAGAGAAGATTTTCCCTTTCATTCATGCCTTCCTCATGGAAAATGCAGATGTAATCGCCTTGGTTAAGCCGCAATTTGAAGTTGGGAAAGAAAATGTTGGCAAAGGAGGAATTGTGAAGTCAACTACCCTTTATCCTCTAGTAATCGAAAGCGTACAAGATTTTGCCCGCGTAAACAACTTGCTTTATCATAACCATATAGAATCCCCAATTTTAGGAGGTGATGGGAATAAAGAATTCCTAATGCATTTAACTAGGCAATAATGAGATCTATCTTAACCTTTCTACTTTCTTCACTATCTCTCCTTTCTTCTGTTTACGCTCAAACAGTTACAGGAAATGCTATTGACAGCCGCTCAAAAGAGCCTATGGAAGACGCGAAAATATTATTTCTATCCACTATTGACTCCTCTTTAATTACAGGAACAACAGTAGATGAAAAAGGTACATTCGAAATCACTTTACCTAAAGAAGGAGACTACCTCCTCAAAGCCACTTCGTTTGGATACCTAGATGTATTACAACAAATAAGTATAGGTAAAGAGGCTCACATTGAAATAAATATTGCCCTAACCTCTGACACTGATCTACTTGACGGCGTAACGATTGAAGCCGTTGCAATCCGTGTTCAACAAAGTGGAGATACCACCATTTACAATGCCGATCAATTCAAGGTTCACACTGATGCAAGTGTAGAAGAACTCATCACAAAAATGCCAGGAATAACCTACGAAGATGGTGTCTACAAATCTCGAGGTCAAGAAATTAAAAAAATATTAATTGATGGTGAAGAATTTTTTGGTGAAGATGCGCAATTGGCTTTAAAAAACCTTCCAGCTGAAATCGTTTCAAAAATTCAAACCTTTGAGCAAGAAAGCGAACAAGCAAGATTTACAGGTATTTCGGATGGCGATCAAGCTATGGCCTTAAACATAGTAACCAAAACAGGTTCTGCAAATGGTCAATTCGGTAAGATATATGGTGGCTGGGGTCCGATGGACAAATATCTAGGCGGTGCTAATCTTAATTTTTTTAAAGGAAAAAGAAAGATTTCTGTCATTGCGATGTCAAACAATATCAATCAACAAAATTTTAGTTCGGAGGATATTCTTGGAGCAACAGCAAATAACACTACAAATACTTCCGGAGGAAGAGGCAATAGAGGAAGCGGAGCAACAGATAACTTTATGATTGGTTCATCAAATGGAATCGCAACATCTCATGCTCTTGGTATCAACTACACGGATAAATGGAAGGAGAAGACAAAAGTTACAGGTTCATACTTCTTTAACTACTCTTCAAATAAAAATGAACAAAATACTGCGCGGGAATACTTTTTATCTGCTTCTAAAGGTCAACTGTACAATGAAATGTTTTCAGCAAAAACAGGAAACCAAAACCACAGGTTAAATTTCAAATTTGACATTCAATTGGACAGCATGAACGCTCTGGTTATCACACCAAAACTGAGTTATCAACGCAATCAAAATAGAAGAATAACGACAGCAAATACCGTAGACAATAACTGGATTGAACTTAATAGCTTAAACAACAGAACAACCTCATTACAAGATGGAATTACTGCTAGTAATGGATTGCTTTGGCGTCACAAATTCTCCAAACCTAAACGCACACTTTCCACGAATTTAAATCTATCCTTCAACAATAAGCTAGGGGACAACTCACAGTATTCCCTTCGAAATTTTTACGACAACGGATTAGATTCCATGTCAACAATTGACCAGATAGCAAATAACAAAACACTAGGATATGGTGCTGGCGTTCGGATTTCATTCACTGAACCGCTCTCTTCTACATGGACAAACGAAGTGTATTATGCTCCTTCCTACTCTGCAAGTGATGCTAATAAAGTAACCTTACGTTACGATGAAATAGAGTACTATTACTCCGTACTGGATACCGCTTTATCCAATGTGTTTCTAAATCATACTTTAGACAATCAAATAGGAACCAACTTTAGATGGAGCAAAGACAAACACAATTTGCAAATGGGAATGGCTTATCAAAATTCGATGTTATTCAATATACAAGAGTATCCCACGGAGCGCAATGTGAGGTTGAATTTCAATAGTATATTACCCAATCTACAATATCGATTCAAAATAAACAATACATCAAACTTCAGTTTCAATTATCGCGCGCGAACAAGAAATCCACAAATCAATCAATTACAAAATGTATTGGACAACTCCAATCCATTGAAACTTTCTTCCGGGAATCCTGATCTTAAACAACAGTACGCACACAGCCTTACCTTACGTTACAATGCAACCTTCCTGAAAAACGGAAGCAGCTTCTTTGCTTATGCTTCGGGGGAAATCGTACAAAACCAAATAACAAATGCAAACTACATTGCTATAAGCGACACAACTTTGTTCAATCATATTGAATTGCAACGTGGCGCACAGTTTAGACTTCCTGTAAACATAAATGGCACCTGGAATACGAGAGCATATGTTTCTTATGGGATTCCACTAAAAAAGATGAAATCTAATTTCAACATTAACGCAGGTGCCAATTATGGCAATACCCCCTCCTTGATTAACGATACCCGTAACAATTCCAAAGCGACAAGTGTAAATGCTGGTTTGTCCTTAAATAGTAATATCAGTGAAAAAATAGATTTTTCGGTTTCATATACCTTCGCTTTTAGTGATGTAAATAATACCAACCAGCCAAAGGCAAATAACCAGTACTTCACCCAAAACATTATGGCAAAAGTAAACTATATGCCATTTGACCGATTGGTATTAAACACAAACTTTTCTGCTCGATTTTACAAGGGGCTAACACAAGAATTTAATCAAAGTATTCTACTATGGAATGCTGGAATAGGCTACAAACTACTTAAAAACAAGGCACTTGAATTACGTATATCAGCATTTGACATTTTAAACAACAACAATTCAATCGTACGAAATACAACTGAAATGTACATTGAAGACGTACAGTCATTAGTAATTAACAGATACTTTATGCTGACTGCCACATACACCTTAAGAAACTTCGGTCAAGCAAAAAAAAGTATCAATCCGACTCAAACTTCGGAAGGAAGTAGTAAAGGCCGATTAACAACCCCATAAACAGAAGACTTTTATTTCTATTTAGAATCGGTCAAAAGAAGAGGATTTCGTACCTTTGTACTTGAAATGGAAAAAATGGAAAAAAAATCTTTTTCGGTATCGGAAATTCGTCAACAATTTCCCATCCTTCAAAGAGACGTTTATGGTAAACCTTTGGTTTATTTTGACAATGGGGCAACCTCACAGAAACCTCAGGTTGTTATTGACGTTATTAATGAATATTATTCCAATGAGAATGCAAACATTCATCGTGGCGTACATTACTTAAGTCAAAAAGCTACAGATGCTTATGAAAAAGCACGTAGAACCATTCAGCATTACATAAATGCGGCTCACGAGCATGAAATTATTTTCACTAAAGGTACTACAGATGGTATTAACCTTGTAGCATCTTGCTTTGGAGAACTAATAACGGAAGGGGATGAGATTATCATTTCTGCTATTGAGCACCATTCCAACATTGTACCTTGGCAAATGCTTTGTGAACGTAAAAAAGCCGTATTAAAAGTAATTCCAGTTTTAGAAAACGGAGAGTTAGACTTAAGCGTTTACACACAACTTTTGAATAAAAAAACAAAGATTGTTGCCTGTACCCACATTTCAAACTCCTTAGGAACCATAAATCCAATTAAAGAAATGATTCAACAAGCACATGCAGTTGGAGCTAAATTTCTGGTAGATGGTGCACAATCTATCCAACATTACGCCATTGATGTACAAGAATTAGATTGTGATTTCTTTGCTTTCTCTTCCCACAAGGTTTTTGGTCCTACTGGAGCAGGTGTGCTATATGGAAAAGAAGCTATTTTAAACGCAATGCCGCCTTATCAAGGTGGTGGAGATATGATTGCTAAAGTAACTTTTGAAAAAACAACCTATAATGAATTGCCCTTTAAATTCGAGGCAGGAACCCCACATATCATTGGAGGTATTGCAACGGGAACGGCATTAGAATACCTATCTTCTTTAGATCTTACAGCAATCCAAGCATATGAAACAGAATTGCTACAATATGCAGAATCTCAACTCTTACAAATTGAAGGGTTACGGATTATAGGTACTGCAAAAAACAAAGCAAGCGTTTGTTCATTTGTTATAGATGGATTACATCCTTTTGATGTTGGAACTTTACTAGACAAACAAGGGATTGCTGTCAGAACAGGTCATCACTGTACACAGCCTATCATGGATTTCTACGATATCCCAGGTACCATTCGAGCAAGCTTTGCTTTTTACAATACAAAAGAAGAAATTGATCTTTTCATCATTGCATTAAAACGAAGCGTAAACATGCTTCAATAATTATATGACGTTAGCAGAAAAACAACAAGAAATAATAGATGAATTTGCCCTCTTTGACGATTGGATGGACAAATACGAATACATTATTGAATTAGGAAAAGAATTACCTATCATTGCTGAGATGAACAAAACCGACGATCGTTTGATTGAAGGATGTCAATCTCGTGTGTGGGTTGCTTCTGAAGTAAAGAATGGCGTTATGCACTTTACGGCCGATTCAGATGCTATTATTACAAAAGGAATCATTGCCCTTCTCATTCGTGTGTTGGACGGTGAAGCACCAAAAGAAGTGGTAGAATCTGATTTGTTTTTCATAAATGAAATCGGTCTACACGAACACCTATCACCTACTCGCTCCAATGGACTAGCCAGTATGGTAAAGCAATTAAAAATGAACTCACTCAAAGCATTGCTATGAGCAACATTGCATTAGAAATGAAAGTGGTCGATGTGTTAAAAACCATCTACGACCCAGAAATCCCCGTAGACATCTACGAATTGGGATTAGTGTATGAAGTACGTGTAAACGAAGAAAACTTCATAGAAATAGACATGACATTAACCTCTCCCAATTGCCCCGTTGCGGAGACCATGCCAAAAGAAGTCGAAGACAAAGCGGCAGCGGTAGAAGGTGCCTCTGGAGCTAAAGTAAACATTGTGTTTGATCCACCTTGGGATAAAGATATGATGAGCGAAGAAGCGAAATTAGAATTAGGATTTTTATAAAAAATTAATAGGGTGTTACGAAAGAACACCCTTTGCTATCTAAAAGAAAATGAAAAGAGTAGTTGTTACAGGGTTAGGTGCGCTTACCCCTATTGGGAATGACGTCCCTACGTATTGGAAAAATTTAATTGACGGAGTGAGCGGTGCAGCACCGATTACCTACTTCGACACCGAAAAATTCAAAACAAAATTTGCCTGTGAATTAAAAGACTTTAATGTAACGGATCATTTCCACGTGAAAGAAATTCGTCAATATGACAAGTTTTCACTTTACGCTCTTTACGCAGTAGAACAAGCCGTTAAAGACGCAGGCATAGATTTTTCTACAGAAGAAATCAACAAAAATCGCGTAGGTGTTATTTGGGGTTCTGGAAACGGTGGTATCCAAACATTCCAAGATCAAATGAAAGAATATTGTGAAGGAGACGGAACACCTCGCTTCTCTCCTTTCTTCATCCCACGTATTTTGGTAGACATCGCAGCCGGAATCATTTCCATAAAGTACGGATTACGAGGTGTAAACTTCTGTCCCGTTTCAGCGTGCGCCACTTCAAACACCGCATTAATTGAAGCATTCAACCACATCAAATGGGGAAAAGCAGACATGATCATTACCGGAGGTTCTGAAGCAGCTATAAACGAAGCTTCAATGGGAGGATTCTCTTCCGCAAAAGCCTTGTCACAAAGAAACGAAGATCCAAAAAGTGCCTCACGCCCATTTGATGTAAACCGCGATGGATTCGTGATGGGAGAAGGTGCCGGAGCAGTTATTTTAGAGGACTACGATCACGCCATAAAACGTGGGGCAACTATCTACGCAGAGATTGTTGGAGGCGGAATGGCAGCAGACGCTTATCACTTAACTGGAACACACCCCGAAGGAGAAGGTGCCGTTTTAGGAATGGAAGAAGCCATGCGCGAAGCAGGAATTACAGCAAAAGATATTGATTACGTGAATATGCATGCCACTTCGACACCGCTAGGTGACAAAAGCGAGTTGATTGCAGCAGAACGTGTATTTGGAAAAAATCCGAACTTGACTATTTCCGCAACGAAATCTATGACCGGCCATTTACTAGGTGCAGCAGGAGCCGTAGAAGGAATTGCATGTATCTTGGCCTTGAAAAATGGCATCGTACCACCCACCATCAATACCACAGATATTGAACCCGATTTCAAAGACAATTACCACTTCCCTATTGGAAAAGGAGTTGAGAAAGAGATCACCTATGCCATGAGTAACACCTTTGGATTCGGAGGTCACATCGCAAGTGTACTCTTCAAAAAATTTGAAAAATAATACATCGCCCCGGCCCAACAGTCGGGGTTTTTTACACCTAAAAAAGACAAAAACAACGCTATAAAAGAACGTTTCTTGGCTGCCTTAACGGTCTACGCGTTTTAGTAAAAGCGTACAAACAATTTCACTAGCTACCTGCCACGTGCTTCCGTTGGTCGCAGCGGCAAGTTAGCGTTCACTTTGTTTCCACTGCCTTTAGCTAGCACGCTCCGCCCTGGCAGATGGGTTTATTGTAAAAACCAAGATTTCCGCGTTAGGGATAGTAGCGGCATCCTTTTTTCTATTCAAGTTTTTCTTGAAGAAAAAAGATACAGCGAATAGCCCGACCTTTCGCTTCCCAAGAATATTGGGATGCGAAAAGGAAACGCCCTAGAAAAAAATCGGATTTTGTTTTTTATACATAAAATTGTAATTTTACACGAGTATTCACTCACACCAACTTTATGTGATTAAAACATTCTTTCATTAAAATACATGACGCGTTATATTCTGTAACTGCTGTCTTTTATTCATCTTTTAGAAAGAATTTTTATGATCGTTCTACAAAACATCACTTTTGTCCATCCGGATAAAAGCTTATTATTTGACGACCTTTATTTTAGTTTACAAGCACAAGAAAAAATCGCAATTGTAGGAAATAACGGCGTCGGGAAATCAACATTTTTAAAAATTATTGCTCAAGAACTCCCAATAATCAAAGGGAGCATTCGAGTTAGTTCAACGCCCTATTATCTCCCTCAGATGACAGGTCAGTTTAACCATTTAACAGTTGGTCAAGCACTTCAAGTTGACAAAAAAATAGATGCGCTACATTCCATACTTAAAGGAAATACGGATGAAGAAAATTTCTCCATTTTAAACGATGATTGGACAATTGAAGAACGTTGCCAAAACGCCCTAAAGGACTGGAAATTAGAAAACATAAGCCTTCAACAATCGTTAGTAACATTAAGTGGAGGGCAAAAAACAAAGGTCTTTTTAGCCGGAATACAAATTCAAGATCCTGAAATTATCCTTTTAGATGAGCCGAGTAATCATTTAGATTTAGAGACAAGAAGGTTAGTTTATAATTTTATACAATCCAGCAAGAAAACAATTGTGCTTGTCAGCCACGACAGAAAATTGTTAGACATAATAGATAAAACGTATGAACTAACAAAGAATGGATTCCAAATTTATGGCGGGAACTATACATTCTATAAAACACAAAAAGAGAAAGAACGTAAAGCGCAAGAGCAAGAAATCTTACATAATGAAAAAGAATTAAGAAAGGCCAAAGAAAGAGAAAAAGAGAGTGCTCTCAAACAACAAAAACTAGACAATAGAGGAAAGGCAAAACAAGAAAAAGCCGGTGTAGCAAAAATCATGATGAATACACTGCGTAATAATGCAGAGAATTCAACAGCTAAATTAAAACAAGCTCACTCCGAAAAAACGAGTGCAATTTCCAATACATTGACACACCTTCGAGAGGCAGTTTTAGATATCGCTGAGATGAAGTTAGCTTTGAAAGCAACAGAACTCCATCAGGGGAAAATACTGTTTGAACTACAAGGAGTAAATATCAAATGCAATGATGTTTATTTATGGAAAAAAGACCTTTCTTTGGAAATAAGAAGTGGAGACCGCATACATCTAAAAGGAAACAATGGCACAGGAAAAACCACATTAATCCAACTGCTTTTGGGTTTAAAAACACCTTCCAAAGGAAAAATAGTTCATCATCAAAAAGAATCTCTTTATATCGATCAAGAATACTCTTTGTTACAAGGGGGATTAAGTGTCTACCAACAAGCGCAGCACTTTAATTCAGGATCGTTACAAGAGCATGAAATTAAAACGAGACTGAATCGCTTTTTATTTACAAAAGATTTTTGGGACAAAAAATGTAATCAATTAAGTGGTGGTGAAAAGATGCGTTTGCTACTTTGTTGTCTTACAATATTGGAAAACGCACCTCCGCTTTTACTCCTTGATGAACCAACAAATAATCTGGATTTACAAAATGTAGAAATTTTAAGTCAAGCCATTCAAAACTATCACGGAACATTACTTATTGTATCTCATGATGAAACATTTATTTCCTCTATTAAAAAAAATCGTGAGATTGAACTATAGGCGCTATCAGAGATTGAGCAACATCCTAAATTAAAGCTGTAAAAGTGTAGAAATTTAATGATTGCCTATCAAATTCAAAAGGCAGAGGATTGAAATGAGGAATTTAGACCAACATTTTAATCCCGCCTTTGATTATTAAAACTCACATAACTAGGACAGCATATCTACAATGAGCAAGAAAATGTTCAATTGTGTTTTCCCTTTAAGTGAAAAGAAAAAACAGAGATTTAATACCAATTACAGCATTATTGTTTTATCTAATAAATCTATTCTCGGTTGTTATTTCAATACTGTTCTGATCTTGTATATACCATTCAGCAAACCTTTTATAATCCTCTTTGTTCGTTTCCAACCAACCTTCAAATTCTTCTTCTGCCCTCATTTGAAATAAATAATGATTGTAGGCGTCAAATAAACCCTCATCTAATAATGACTTCTGAAATGATAAAAGTGCATTCGGATAACTTTTAAAATCCTCTTTGAAAAAGTTTTGAATGAATTTTTGTCTCATTCGTGAGAATGATTCTAAACCAAAGGATTGTTCCCCAATTATTGCTAAAGCAAAGTGCTTAGCGAAAACAGCGCAAAAAGGAAATTTAAATGCTTCGTTTGATTTAAAATCCGCACCATCAATAACTATTTTACAAAGATCAACTTTATAAGAATCTTCAGCAAAAAAAATTCCTGCCTTATATGTTTTGAAAAGTAATTCACTCATTTCTAAAGTCCGCTGCGAACTCATTTCTAAATTCATAAAAATTTCACCATAGATTAATCCTGACAACTTATCATTAGAAGAAAGAAGTAATTTAGCCAAACGGTAATAGTTTGACGGAAAATAGGGAGCAATCGCAATACCCTTTTCGTAGTTTTCAATTGCGCTAAGATAATCGGCTTTTCCTAAAAATATATTTCCTTTTTCTAAATAAAGATTTCCTGCATTTGGAAAATATTTCATCCCCTCTTCATACTCTTTTATAGCTTTTTCAGGACTCCCATTAAAACTATGACAGTTACCTAATAATTGATAAACTTGACTGTTAATTGTCTTGTATTTTTTTACTTTATTTAGAATTTTTATCGCTTTTCCATATTCATCTTTTTGAACGTGCGCAAAAGCAATTTCATACGGATAAACATAATTATCAGGATCAAGTTTTTGACATACTTTTAATATATTAATACTTTCATCGATCTTCCCCTCATCCATTAATTTAATTGCTTCCATCCCTTTTGAGTAGGCAATTTCTTTATTCGTTTGTGCCAATAAAGGGAAAGACGAAAGATGAAAAAGTAATACAAAAATCAATTTATGCATAGCATTTGTTTTCATTGTAGTAAATAATAAAAAGGTAATGTAGTTCCGCTACAATTATTCAAGATAAGGAATAAAGCTGAGTAAAAAATTATTTTTATAAAAAATATACCTAGTCAACCCCATATTTAGTTTTAAAATACTATAAAATTCCCGTAAAAATCCAATTACAACTAAGCTATCTGTCAATTGTATGAAATATAAATACTTATTACAGGCTTAAAACTTATTAATAATCTTCTGGCTGCCTTAACGGTCTACGCGTTTTAGTAAAAGCGTACAAACAAGTTCACTAGCTACCTGCCACGTGCTTCCGTTGGTCGCAGCGGCAAGTTAGCGTTCACTTTGTTTCCACTGCCTTTAGCTAGCACGCTCCGCCCTGGCAGATGGGTTTATAGTAAAAACCAAGATTTCCGCGTTAGGGATAGTAGCGGCATCCTTTTTTCTCTTCAAGTTTTTCTTGAAGAAAAAAGATAAAGCGAATAGCCCGACCTTTCGCTTCCCAAGAATATTGGGATGCGAAAAGGAAACGCCCTAGAAAAAAACTTTATCCACTTTTATCGTATTTCTAAAAAAAATAGTTACCTTAAGTAAATATATACATACACTTTTATGAAACATTTTACTCTTTTTGCAGCGCTTTTAGCCTTCGGAACACATGCACAAACTTTCCCTAATCCTTATTGTGACATTCCTACTGATGGAACTGTTGAACTCATTACGAGTATTAAAATCGGGGACGTATTGATCGAAAATCAAAATGAAAATGATATTTTAATCGATAAAACCGCGCAATCGGTGTCAGTGGCTCAGGGTCAAACCTACACCATTACAGTTAAAGGAAATACGGCTGGTGATTTTGACAATAATATTGTTGCCTTTATTGACTGGAATAAAAATGGTGTTTTGGACGATGCAGGTGAAGTATATGAATTAGGAACATTGACAGGCTCAGACGGTGACGATAATGTTTCTGTGGTTTATCAATTGACTGTTCCTGCTGCGGCAACTATAGGTTCAACACGTATTCGCATTACAAAAACATACACAGATGATGAGTCAATCGCCATTATTAATCCATGTGCTATTGAAATGGACGCTTTTGGAATGGGGGCTTTTCCGGGTTTTGGTCAAGCGGTAGATTTCACAATTCATGTTGGAGGATTGAGTACAAAAACGGTAAAACAAAATGCGTTATCTATTCACCCAAATCCAGCTGAGAACACGTTGTTTATTAATGCTGTTACGGAATCTTCGAGTGCGGCAATCTATGATTTACTTGGTAAAAAAGTTATGGACGCAAAGTTAACGGCAGGAAATACAAAAGTGGATATTTCATCTTTAAACACGGGGATTTACATCCTATCGGTTTCTTCAAAAAGTGGAAATCAAAGTATTCGCTTCTCGAAAAAATAATGCAATAAAGTTATAAAAACAAAAAGGAGGAACAGCTGTCCTTCCTTTTTTTATGGAATAAAAATTCCTTATTTATCGTAATTCAACATGATGTAATCAAAATACCTCATCATGCGCATGTAATTTGCAATACTGATGTATTCGTTTGTACTGTGAATACCTTGTTGTTCGTTATTGTTTATTTTGAATGGAATGAAGCGATAAATGTTCTTACTCACAATTTGATATTTGTAAGCATCTGTTCCACCAACAGTCAAATAAGGGGTTACAATTGCATTTGGATATACTTCTTCAATTCCTTTAACAATCATTTGATACGCTTTACTGTCCATTGGTGAAACGTCAGAAGCGCCTCGTGTAAAATCAATTTCATCAATTTTCACATCAAATCCTTTTGTTGCTTTTGCTAAGTGATCCTTAACATCTTTCACTGAATTTCCGGGCAACAAACGGAAGTTCACCACAAAACTCACTTCTGGAGAAAGGACGTTTGTTCCGTCACTCCCTTTCATCATTGTCAATGCCGTAGTGGTACGAATCAATGCATTCGTCGTATTACTTTTCTCCAATTGTTTTAACAACAAAGGTTGTAGCAACCACTGATTAGCAATCGCCATGCGATTTACAAAAGGCATACTTCCACCAACATTTTTAAAAAAGGCCTCCATTACCGGAGTCATAATTGGTTTGATTTGTTCTTTTTCTAGGCGTTGCATAATGATTGCAGCTTTTCCGATAGCACTTTCTAATGGAGGCATCGAAGAGTGTCCTCCTAATCCTTTTACGGTTATCTTCGCGGACAGAAATCCTTTTTCTGCACAACCAATCAAGGCTACTTCTGAATCAATTCCTTCTACACTACCTTTTTCAAGTACAACACCCCCCTCATCATAAACAGCATCGAAAACCAGTCCTTTATTCTTAAAATCTTGTGCAATATTCACGGCACCTTTTCTTCCTCCAACTTCTTCGTCAAAACCAAAAGCCAAATAAATATCTCTTTTAGGAACAATTTCTTTTTCGATCATCTTTGTGAAGCTTTCCATCAAGGCAAATAACATTCCTTTCATGTCTAAAGTACCTCTTCCGTAGATTCGTCCATTGGCTACCGCTCCAGAAAATGCTGGGTAATCCCATTCTTTTGAAACTTTATCAATTGGAGGAATGGGAGTGTCGCTGGGTTGAAAAATGGTATTTGGACTTGCATTTTTTACAGATGCATCTCCTGGAGGCACAACATCTTGGTGAGAGAGGAATAATATAGGCAATAACGACGGTTCACTTCCTTTTAATCGAAAAACCATTCCATAGGTATTGACTTCGTAATATTCCGCTTTTTCAAACACCAATGGATAGTGTTCTTTCAAATACATTTTGAAGGTCTCAAAGGTTGAATAATCGAAGTCTCCTAATTCACCTGTTGAAACAGTTGGGATTTGAATTCCACCCGCAAAACGCTTAACTGCGTCTACATCTATAGGTAATTCTTGCGTTTTAGTTAAGACTTCTATCGGCTTTGCAAAGGGATAGGTGAAGGTTTTTACGACTAAAATCCCCACCAATAAAACAACCAAAAGGAGAAGGGCGATAAATAACTTTTTCATGCTTTGTTTACATTCATTCGTACAGTAATCTTGAGTATCCACTGCACCAATAATTTAATTCATTGCAAATTACAGCATTCTAAAAGAAGAAACTTCTTTTTTTAACAAGATTTAGAATTAAAAAAACAAGATAAGGGAAACTTCTCATCCCTTATCTTCATTTATTTGCTTTCAACAATTGAAAATGCATTTTTAATTCGGCTGCTAGATAGGCAGCTGTGTGCGATTTTTTGATTGCTTTTTTGACAATTTCTTCTGGTGTTCCTTTAGCTACAATTTGTCCACCTGCACGTCCACCTTCTGGTCCTACATCAATAATGTAATCTGCCACTTTAATTAAATCGAGGTTGTGCTCAATCACCAAAACAGAATTTCCTTCATCCACTAACCGTTGCAGAACATTCAATAAATTTTGAATATCCTCAAAATGTAATCCTGTACTAGGCTCATCCAATATATAAATAGTTTTCCCTGTACTTTTCTTTGCTAATTCCGCTGCTAACTTTATACGTTGCGCCTCTCCACCCGAAAGCGTTGTTGATGATTGTCCAAGAGTAATATATCCTAAACCAACAGAGTCTAAAGTTGTCAATACACGATGTATTTTAGGTACAGATTCAAAGAAAGGCACCCCTTCTTCGATTGTCATTTCCAGTATATCCCCAATAGATTTACCTTTAAACCTTACTTCTAGTGTTTCTCTGTTGTACCTTTTACCAGCACATGATTCACATTCGACATAGACATCTGGTAAAAAGTTCATTTCAATAAGTTTCATACCTCCTCCTTTACAAGTCTCGCATCGTCCACCAGAAACATTGAAAGAAAAACGTCCGGGTTTATATCCTCTAATTTGAGATTCTGGCAAAGCAGCAAATAAGGAGCGAATCTCATCAAACACTTTTGTATAAGTTGCTGGGTTTGATCTTGGCGTTCTACCAATTGGACTTTGGTCAATTTCAATGACTTTGTCTAAAAACTCGAGTCCTGAAATGGATGAATAAGGTAGGGGCTTACGCACCCCATTATATATTTCGGCTAAAAGAATGGGATATAAAGTACCATTAATTAAGGACGACTTTCCGCTTCCTGACACGCCTGTAATACAAGTAAATGTTCCTAAAGGAATTGAAAGGTTTACATTTTTCAAGTTATTCCCAGTTGCACCTTTTAAGGTTAGGAAATTTCCATTCCCTTTTCTTCTTTCTTCAGGAATAGCAATTTGTTTTACGCCTTTCAAGTATTGAGTGGTCATAGAATCCGTTTCCAGCATTTCATCTACCGTACAAGCATTAATAATTTGCCCTCCGAAACGTCCAGCTTTAGGTCCAATATCTACAACAAAATCCGCAGCTTCAATCATTTCCCTATCATGCTCCACCACTAACACAGAGTTACCTGTATCTCTGAGTTTTTTCAGCGAGTTTATCAATCTTGTATTGTCACGTTGATGTAAGCCTATCGAAGGTTCATCTAAAATATATAACACATTCATCAACTCAGTTCCAATTTGAGTAGCTAACCGAATACGTTGAGCTTCACCTCCTGATAGTGTTCTTGAAGAGCGGTGAAGCGTTAGATAATCCAATCCTACATCAAGTATGAAAGACAAACGGCTTCGAATTTCTTTTAGAATTTCGGACGCAATACGTTGTTGATCTGGAGAAAAAGAAAGTTCTACCTCTTCAAAGAAAGGCTTCAGATCAGAAAGATCCATTTGGGCTAATTCTCCAATGCTTTTGCCATCAATTTTAAAATAAAGAGCTTCTTGTTTCAAACGCATGCCTTGACAAGAATCACAGCAAACCTTATTCATAAAACTTTGTGCCCATCTTTGGATAGCAGCAGAGCTTTCGCTAGAATGTCTTGAGATGAAAGAAATTATACCTTCAAAAGTACTTGTGTTTTTCCCCTTTACCTCCATACCTTCATTTCCGTACAACAAAACATTAAGGTGTTCTTCGGGGATATCTGCAATAGGAGTTTTTAAACTAAGATCAATCTGTTGTAAATAGACATCTATTTTATCATAAAGCCATGAATTTTTATAATCACCTAAAGGTGCTATTCCTCCTTGCTTTATGGATTTTGAACGATCTGGAATAATTTTGTCAATATCAGCCTCCATCACTTCTCCCAAACCATTACAATTAGGACAAGCCCCATAAGGTGTATTGAATGAAAACAAACTAGGTTCAGGTTCAGGATAAGAAATTCCTGAGGTGGGACACATTAACATTCTAGAAAAATGTTTACTTTCCTGAGTTTCAAAGTCCATGACCATCATCTCCTTTTTCCCCAATTTCATAGCCAATACGATGGCATCGTAAATCCTTCTTTTACTTTTATCGTCAACAGCTAACCGATCGATTACCACATCAATATCATGTACTTTGTATCGATCTAATCGCATCCCCTTCTCGATATCGCGTATTTCACCATCAACCCTTACCTTTGTATATCCTTGTCGCAATATTTGCTCAAACAATTCCCGGTAATGTCCTTTTCGTCCTTTCACCAATGGCGCTAAAATAAACACCTTTTTATTTAAATAGGTTGATGAAATCAAATCAACTATTTGCTCATCTGAATATTTCACCATTGCTTCGCCAGTCATGTGAGAGACAGCGGTTCCAACCCTTGCGAATAACAGTCGAATAAAATCGTACAATTCAGTTACGGTTCCAACGGTAGATCTTGGCGAACGATTAGTCGTTTTTTGTTCAATAGAAATAACTGGGGAAAGTCCGTTTATTTTATCTACATCTGGGCGTTCTAGTCCACCTAGGAATTGTCTAGCATAAGCTGAAAATGTTTCTAGATAGCGGCGTTGACCTTCCGCGAAAATTGTATCGAATGCTAACGAAGACTTACCGCTTCCACTCAACCCTGTAAACACGACCAATTTATTCCTTGGAATTTTAAGATCAATGTTTTTTAGATTATGTTCTCTGGCTCCAAAGATTTCAATGTATTCAACTTCTTCCATCTTCATTTTTTCCATAAGGTTTAAGATTCGATAAATCATTCGGGATTCTTAACTCAAAGTTTTTACCACTTGGCAAAACTTCTTTTAGTATCCACGGATTCAGTATTCGCACGATTTTATAATTGATCCCTTGTTCCTTTGCCCAATGTTTTAAATTACCTACTTTCCCATCAACAGTAACTTTACGAGACTTGTACGGGTAGTAATAATCGTAATCCGTTAGTTTAAATCCATAATCATCAGGTGACTCGACAAGTAACATCAAAGAAATAACACGAAAAACATAACGACTAGTTTCAGCGCTAAATTGCGTATCAAAATAAGTGTCGGTTTGTTGATTTCTAAGTGCAATTTGCACATTACTTACCCCTCGATTCAGGGCAATGATTCGCGTTGGCCAATCTATAAAACTACTATATGCTTTCCTGAAAAAATCACATACTGCTTGCGTGCTCTTTACTACATCAAATCGTTCGTCAATGAACTCATTGACTTGCAACCCCATTTCTAAAGCCATGGTCTCCTTCAACTGCCAAATACCTGCACTCCCACTTCTAAATTCATTTGGATTCAATCCACTTTCACAAGCTGCAATGTATTTAAGATCTAAGGGCATATCATTAGCCCGAAGAACACTATCCATTAAGGGGAAGAAACGCTTTGTCCTTTTTAATAATAAAGTGGAAGCACTTATGTCATTTTGCGCAAAAATGATTTCAGCATCTAACCTTTCTTTCAAATCATCTTCGAGAAAGTTTACCTGTTCGTCACAAAACTCAATACGTACAGGTACATTAGGTAGATGCCCTGTTTTATTATAGAATTGACTTTTCGTCCCTCCTATACCTATGGAGGTATTAGAATCACAGCTTTGCAATAACAAAACCACAGTAAAAAGAAAGATAAATAGATCTTTTATCATTCTTCAAAATTAGTGATTATTCTACTTTCTTGAGCGGTTCTTTGTATTTCCTTGTAACATAAAATAAACCTATAAATACTAGAATAGGATACATCAACCCTATTATCCAATAAACAAAAGAAAGTTGATCTTTGTATTGAATAAGTACGCATGCAATTAGAGTACTAAATATAGCTAAGCTCGTAAACAAAATCCAAACTTGGCGATCTGTTTTACCTTTATAAACAAGATGGTGTGTCGTATGATCTTTCCCTCCAACATAAGGTGGAATTCCTTTAGAAAGTCGATTAATAATTACAGAAACGGTATCAGCAAATGGAACTGTAAATACAATCAACACCAAGATTAACCCTTGCCAATTGAACCCCAAACTTGCCGAAATAGAATTTGTATTAGCTAAAAACTCTATAGACATAAATGCTACAAAGAAACCAATGAATTGCGAACCTGCATCTCCCATAAAAAGTTTTGATGGATGAATATTGTGATAAAGAAATCCAATAATACTCCCGATTACCGCAATATTTAATATTTGCCAAATACTTTGCGAAAAATCACTATGCTGCAACATACTTATTTGGCAGGACAAAAGAACAAATAGACAAACAGTCCCAGTAATTCCATCCATGTTATCTAGCATATTCAAGGAGTTCATGAGTAAAACAACCCAAAATATGGTTACACCATAATTTAAAAAATCATTGTTAAACAAGTTGAATACACTTCCTCCGAAACACAAAAAAACACCACAAAATATCTGTATAAGCAACTTCGCTAAGGGTTTGGTATTGTATGCATCATCCGCAAGCCCCATAACAAAGGCCATCCCTCCAGCTATAAAAAAGAAGATAAATTTCCGATTATGAAAAATATATCCTTCCCGATCAAGAATGGTAAAAAAGATACTAGCAATTAGAAAAACAATAAAAAAGCTTACACCTCCAAGTGATGGTTTCGATTGATTACTCCATCTAATGATTACGTCATTTTTATTCCGTATTCCTAAAGTGGTTGAAAAACGAAGTAGTAAAACATTTACAAAAAGACTAGTTAGTATTGCAAATCCAAAAACAAGTAAGCAAATAAGTAAATAGTTACTCATAAACAAAATTAGATTGATAGTTTACGAAAGCAACTCCTTCTTGATCTTTTTCTGACACAATTACCTCATCACGTCCCCATTTAACACCTATATGTTCATCATTCCATTTGATGCACACTTCAGCTGATTTATCATAAAGTGAAGTACATTTATAAAGAAATTTTGTTCCTTCTTCTAAAGCGATAAAACCATGCGCAAAACCTTCTGGGATCCAAAATTGCACTCCATTTTCTTCACTTAACTCTATCATTTGGAACATGCCATAAAATGGAGACCCAACACGTACATCAACAGCAACATCTAGCACACTCCCTTTAGCTACTCTAACCAATTTACCTTGAGCTGATGGCTTTTGTTGTAAATGCAATCCACGAATAACATTTTTCTTCGAAACACTTTCATTATCTTGAACAAAAGTAACTTCTTTTCCTATGGCCTCATTAAACACCTTTTGGTTGAAACTTTCAAAAAAAAGACCTCTTTCATCTTTGAAAACTGTTGGATAAATGATTTTTAATCCCGGAATTTCTCCATCAATAATTTTCATTCTAATTCTTTTTATTTTTTGAAAACGCTTTTATCTTAAATTTCTTTTTCAGGTTCTTTTTTGGTTTTTCTTCTTCTGTGTATCCATAGCCATAGCCGTAACCATAACCATACATGCTACTTTTCACATTTGGCAACCCATTTAGGATAACGTTGAGCGTTTTCAACTGTTTTAATTCAAACAATTCTCGAATCCTAAATGCAAATATACGTTTGGAATATTGTGATTTAAAAATATAAATAGGAATATCAGCTTCAGACAGCAATTGAACTCCATCAGAAACAAGTCCAACAGGTGGATTATCTATGATTAGAACATCATACATTTCTTTCAATTCATCAATGATACTTTTAAAATTTTCACTTAACAATAATTCAGAAGGATTTGGTGGAATTGGTCCTGCTGTAATGATATCCATATTATTCTCCACATTTTTTATTATTGCTTCTTCCAATGTAGCCTTTTTAATAATCAAACTACTCATTCCAATAGAATTATCGACATTAAAAGCCAAATGTATTTTAGGCTTTCGCATATCTAGGTCAAGTAGGATTACTTTTTTACCTGTCATAGAAATAATAGCGCCTAAATTCAGTGCTACAAATGTTTTACCTTCTCCGGAAACAGAGGATGATATAGCAATCGTTTTATAATTCGGATGAATATAACTCAGATTAACCCTGATTTTACGCATAGACTCTGCGATAACTGATTTAGGTGAATCTGTTACCACAATTTGAGAAAACTCCATGCTATTTCTAGATTGAGGAATTCCACCAAGCACAGATGCTTTCTCCGGAAGCAACCTTTCTAAATCGTCTAAAAGGTTAATTTCATTATAAGTAATGTATTTATACAATAACATAAATAGCCCTAAAAACACGCCTAAAAGCAAGAAAGAAACATAAATCATGTTTCGATTTGGCTCAACTAGATTATTTTCAAAGGTTGGTTTTTGAAGAATGCGATTACTAGAAGCAAATCCTGCATCCGAAATGGCATACTGAACTTTTTTCTCCGTCAATAATTGATAATACTTTTCATTCAGATCTTGAATGTTTTTCAGTCTATTAAACTCCATTCTTTTTTCAGGTAATGAGGAAAAGTCTGAAGTAAGCTCCTCCACCTTTTGATTAAGCAGCATTCTTCGAGCTGTTAATCTTGAATTTACAGCCTCTATACTTCGTACAATTTGATTAGATTTATCAGAAATCCTTCTTTCTATGCGCTTTACCTCACTACTTTCAGCAGTTAATTTAAAGAGTAAATCTTCTTTTTCTTCTAAGAGTTTATAAAGAGACTCTACGTGAAAAGCTAATGCTGTCTCAAAAGATTTCCCCATCAATTCAGGCAAAATTCTGTATACTTCTATACGATTAGGTTGATTCTGCACCTTTGTATTGATGCTTTTAAGTGTTGAGATTTCCTCCTCTAAAGTATATAGTTCTTCTTGAAAACGTTCTAATTCAGATTGCATTGTACCCATTCGCTGTTCTGGATCAGGTAAACGTTCTGTTTTTTGATAATCCATTAAACTATCCTTCGACTTCTTCAACTCCATCGAAAGCGAGTCTAATTGCTGATCAATGAAATGAAGGATATTTGCCGATCCTTTTTTCATCTTTCTTTCATTAAACTCCAAAAAAGTTTGTGTCAATCCCATTACTACATCCCTTGCAATTTGTGGGTTGTTATTTCTGAATCGAATGGAAACCGTTCTTGCTTTTTCGTCAATTGGCAAAACCATTAAATCTTTTAACATTCGTTTTGTTAGGGAAGC
The DNA here is from genome assembly GCA_030150045.1 of Taishania sp. GTDB lineage: Bacteria > Bacteroidota > Bacteroidia > Flavobacteriales_D > Crocinitomicaceae > Taishania. The sequence continues at coordinate 90,961 of JASLGM010000008.1, read as the reverse complement.
AGGGCTATTAAACAGGAAATACAAATCACTATTCTCTTGTTCATTCATAAAAGCTTTTTGATGATTCACCTTTACCGCCACAACAAAATGAGGTCCTTCAATTTTATCGCCTATCTTCCCTTTTAGAACATGCTGTCCTTGAAATTCATATTGCAAGGTCAATTGATCACCAATAAAACGAATAAAAACAGGGATATTGATAAAATTAGTGTCTAATAGCAAATAGGGAATCACAGAGAAGGAACTATTTAAATATTTTTCTTCCGTTAAAATTTTTCCTTTTGCAAATAGGCTTACTTCCATTTTTAAATCCTTCATTGCATTTTCAAATAGCAATTCTGATTTAAGTAATTCTATTGTCGAATAGTAAACATCCCCTTTTGTATTAACATTTTCAATTTCAATAACATTCTTAGCGTTATCTTCCGTTTCAAGTTGTAAAACGACCTCTGCTTCATATAAAGGTTTTGTATAACGCAAGTACATTTTTGAAGCGAAGAATAATACACCTACAAAAATGGGAATCCACCACCAAAAACGTCTTAAAACCGTTGCAAATAACGCAGGGTCATATGTTTTATTAATAAAGAAACTGTTAATATTGGTCGACATTTTTCTATTTTAAACTGGTAATTACAGTAATAATAACCAAAGTACTTGAAATGATACTAATAATAGGAGCCATTTCCTTAGCTACTTCTCTCATGATTTTTGGAGAAGGTTCTACATAAATGTAATCATTAGCTTGTACAACCATGTCACCATAAGGTAATCCTTCAATTGTAGATAAATCTATTGCATAAACCTTCCGATCCTCCCCTTCTTTCCTCATTAATTTTATTGATTTTGATTTCCCTCTTTCAGACAATCCTCCAGCAAGAGCTAATGCTTCCATCAAAGTTGTGTTATTATTCTCTAACGGAATAACCTTAGCTTCACCTCCACTACCAGGAAAAACCAAAACCCTTTGATTTTTTATTTGCAATTGAACAAAAGGGTTTAAATATTCAAGTCCATAAAGATTTTCCAACAAGTCTTCTGCTTCTTCTACTGAGAGCCCTTCTACCTTGACCTTCCCTAGCTTCGGCAATTCAACCATCCCTTCTTTGTTAACCAAATAAGTTATTTCACTACTTCTACTCATTTGTTTCATACTGACATCAGCGTTCCCTGAAAGAAGAACTTCACCTTGATTTGTGTAGAGTTGAAATGCAATTTTATCATCTACAGAAACAACATAAGCACTTTTTGGCTGCATTGGTATTGAATCATAAAGATGCGCTCTATCTCCTTTTGGAGTCTTCAACATGATAGAAGAGTTTATTCCACAACTCGAAAGCAACAAAACAAGACTCAATAATATATATCCAAAAAAATTACTTTTCATTTTCTAACAACTGTTTATACAAATTGTCCATATCCTTCACTAATCGCGTATAATGAAACTTTTCTTTTACGAAGTCCCATCCATTTTCTCGCAATTGATTTCTTAACTCATCATCGTGTATAAGGTTGAACAATGCACTTTTATACTCAAATGTATCTAATTTTGTTACAATCCAACCACTTTTTCGATGACCCACGACATCTTTAACTCCACCTATGTCGTTAGAAATAACAGCAACGTTTGCTGCTTGTGCCTCAATTAAACTTACCGGGGTGCCTTCATTCAAAGAACACAATGCAACAATATCCATTCCCGGAACAAATACAGAAACCTCTTTTATCCAAGAAGTAAATTCTACTCTAAAATGATTTTCCCATTTAATATGTGCGCAATAATTTTGTATTTGATCTCTTAATTCTCCATCTCCGACTACAAAAAGAACGACTTTTTTTTCAGTCATGTGTTGCAATTCCTTCAAAACATCAATCAAAAAGGTATGATTCTTAATAGCTGTTAACCTTCCAATAATTGCAATAGCCACCTCGTCATCTGAAATTTGATATTCACTCCTCGTCCTATGTCTATTCTTTATTGCATTTTCTTGAAAAACATTTAAATCAAATCCTAAAGGAATCATAGCCACTTTTTGCTCAGAAGCAATTTGATAAACATCTGTTAATTCATGACGTTGCTCTGGGGAAATAGCAATAATCCTAGTGGATACCCTTGCCATAAACCGTTCAATAAATTTAAAAATTGAAGTTTTATTTTTACCAAAATAAGAATGAAAAACATGTCCATGAAACGTATGTACTCTAATTTTCACCCCACAAGAAGCTGCTGCTAATCGCCCTAAAGTCCCAGCCTTTGCAGCATGTGTATGAACAATATCTGGTTGAAATTTTTTAATTTCTTTTCTAATTCTCCAAAAAGCCTTCCAATCAGCTACTAAACCAGGATTGCGTTGAAGTTCCGAAATCAACAAAGGTTTTACCTCATATTTTTCACAAATATGAAGGGAGTCAGCTTCACCATCTTCGGGCAATCCCCCAATTACCAATGTATCATATTCCTCAGGTAAAAAACGTGTCAAAAAAGTAGCATTATAAGTCGGACCACCAATATTAAATCGATTAATAATTCTTAGGATACGGATTGACTTTGGTGTTGGCATTGATTTTGTTAATTTTAAAACATCAAAATTACAGGATAATTACAAATTCTACGTTAATTTCGAAATATCATTAAGCATCTGCAAGTTTTTTTTCATGAATAGACTCTTTTTTTTCAGCTTATTAACACTTCTATCTTCAAGTTCAATTTACGCTCAAACGATTTATAGTGCGGCTAAAAAGTTTGAAAAAACCAGTTTTCTGGATCAAGCTCAAATTGCATTAAAAATAGTTGACCTAGGAACAAATGAGACAGTCTATGAAATAAATGCGGACAAAATAATGCCCACTGCTTCTACCACAAAATTATTTTCTACCGCTTATGCTCTAGAACAATTGGGACCTGCTTATCGTTCCAAAACCATACTTGGTCACAACGGTCAAATTATAAACAATACATTGAAAGGAGATTTAATCATAAAATCATTCGGAGATGTCAGCCTTGGTAGCCGATATTTCACAGACAAACAAGACTCCTTTTTAAATGTATGGTTACAACAATTACAAATTAAAGGTATACAAACTATCGATGGAAACATTTATGTAGACGGAAGCGTATTTGGATACGAAGGTTCACCCGCAGACTGGCAATGGGGAGACATAGGGAATGCCTACGGAGCTCATTTTTCAGGCTCTAATGTTTACGACAATATTGTTTCCTACACATTTAAAACAGGAAAAGCAGGCACTGTTAGCGAACTATTATACACTTCCCCCGCTCAACAAATTATTTTTGACAATCGTATTATCTCTGGAAAAGTGGGAGGAGACAACTCATCTCTATTTGGAGCTCCTTATTCCATGACCAGATATGGAACGGGCGAGTTACCAGAAAATAGATCTTCTTTTACAATTAGAGGGAGTATGCCTGATCCAGAGCAAACACTTTCAGATGAAATAAAATCATTTTTAGCTAAAAATGGAATTTCATGCCATCAAGCAAGCACAACCCGCATAGTGAAAGGGATTTCGATAAGTGACACTTTGTTTATTTATGAAGGAAAGAATCTAGAACAAATAATGAAAGTAACAAACTTCGAAAGCGTCAACTTATTTGCTGAAGGATTAATGCGTATAGCGGCTTTTGAAAAACAAAACCAATGGTCTCACAATAGTGCTTGTACAGCCTTAGAAGATTTTTGGAAGAAAAAAATAAACTCCAAAAATTTAATCTTAAATGATGGAAGTGGTTTATCGCGTACCAATTGTATCAGTGTAACCATGCTTACTGATTTACTTAAATACATGGACAAATCAGAAAACGCAAGCATATTTTACAACAGTTTACCAAGAGCAGGCCTGGAAGGCACCTTAAAATCTGTTGCAAAAAACAAGCCCGCACAAGGAGTTATGCGAGCTAAAAGTGGCTCTATGAGAAGAGTGCGTTCTTATGCAGGATATATAGAAACAAAATCGGGAAAGCGATTAGCATTCGCTATCGTTTCTAACAACCACCTGAGTACAACTAAAGAGCTCATCAACGCAATGGAAGATGTATTTGATGCAATGGCAAATTATTAACGCAGATGATAATTTAAAATCCCAGCCCAAAAATCTGAAATCGGAATCTCTTTGTATTTCAGCATCCGTGGTACTAGTGATTCACTTGTAAATCCTGGTGTAGTATTAACTTCAATAACATAAGGCGTACCATTTACTAACATAAAGTCAATTCTTGCCAAAGACTTTAACCGAAGTAATTGATACACTTTTTGAGCAACTTTCTGAACCGCGAGAGTATGCTCTTCAGAAATACGTGCAGGTACAATTTCTTGCGATTTACCAAGGTACTTAGCCTCATAATCAAAGAATTCATTACCTGATACAATTTCAGCAAGAGGTAAAGCATGTAAACCTTTATCGTCTCTATACACTCCGCAAGTAACCTCTGTTCCATCAAGAAAAGACTCAATGACAACACTCTCCCCCTCTAAAAAGGCTTTGTCAATTGCAGGAACTAAATCCATTAATTTATTAACCCTTGAAATCCCGAAAGAAGACCCTGAATCACAAGGTTTTACAAATAAAGGCAAACCTAATCTCTCAACCAATTCATTCGCATCATATGCATCTCCTTGTAAAACAAGTTGAGATTGAGCAACATGAATATCAAATCCTTTTAAAAACTGATTGCAAAACCATTTATCAAACGAAAGCTCAGACGCCAAAGCACTTGAGTTAACATACTTGTGCCCAAACACATCAAACATAGCTTGTAATTTCCCATTCTCTCCAGGATCACCATGCGTATAAATAATAAAGGCATCTACAATAACCACTTGTTCATTCATTTGAAATGATGCACTTTTTAAATCAAAAGAATACGGTTGATCCTGATAAATGGCTTGACACGAATTTTTATCCAAAATAATTTGGATCGCTTCATAAGGGCTTGGCAAATTTTGAGCAATCGTCCCTCCACTTTTTAAGGATATTTCATACTCAGAAGTAAATCCTCCGCAAATAATTCCAATTTTCATAACTACCGATTTTAAACAAAAATAAAAGATTAAATGATAGATGAAAAGCTTGAAAAGTGAAGTTGTCAACGGTAAATAGTCAAGAACATATAAATTCATTAAAAGAATCCAAAAAAAAAATTAGTTTTACCTTTCATCATGAAAACTCAACGACATTGCGAATGAAATATCTACTACTTATTTGCCCTTTCATTTTTGGACTCTATACTTTTTCTCAATCAGTCATTTTTTCAGAGGACTTCGAACAAACTGTTGGTTTACAAACCTCGCAACATCTCAATCAGTTTGTTATAGAATCCTGCGCTGGGAATGGCCCTTCTAATCCTGGTACAAAAGCGGCATATATCGCTCCAAGGGTCCCTTTGTCAGATTGCGGTGTATATTCCTCCATTTTCAATGGAGTACATACAGCTACGAATCAGGAAGAAATATCTGTGTTTTTTGATGTTCAAGCAGGTTGCTCAAACAATTTAATTCTCAGGTTCGATTATAAAAGAATAGCACAAAATAATCAATCTGCTTATATAAAATATCGTTTTTTAAATACGCCTTGGTATGAATTAATACCTCTGCCAAATACAACCGGGTGGTCATCACAATACCTTGCTCTTCCTTCATATTTATCCAACACCAACTTTCAATTGCAATTTTCATATATTGCACAAGACGCTTCAAATGAAATAGAACCTTTAGCTATTGACAACATTGTTGTAATGGGAAATGATAATCAAGCTCCAGTAATCTCATGTCCAGTAGGAGTTGAATATAATTATAGTGCTCTCTGCACACCCATCCTTCCAGATTTAACAAACGAAATCTCAATTTTAAACCCCTGTTCAACACCTTATTCCATAACACAATCCTTTCCTGCAGGGGCTACAGTCCCACCTGTTTTTGATGTAACCCTTACATTAACAACTCTATCAGGCTTCACAACTAGTTGTATAATAAGAGCAGTTGCAAAAGACCAAGTCGGTCCTATATTGACCTGTCCTAACAATCAAACAATTGGTAGAAATGAAAATTGCGAAGCAGTATTACCCGACTTCAGATCACAAGTCACAATATCTGAAAACTGTACTCCTATAAGTGACATTATTGTCCATCAATCTATTCCACCAGGCACTATCACATCAAACAGTGTTATTAACTTAACAATGTCAGCGACTGATGCAGCTGGAAACCCAGGTATATGTCAATTTTCCATTGAATTGAAAGACCTCGCTCCGCCAACAATCGTCAATTGCCCTCCTGTAAAAACGATTTATGCAAACACGTCTTGTACACAAACAGTTCCCAATATGCTGAATGAAGTATCTTTCACAGATAATTGTACACAACCTGATTTCATATTTCTACAACAATCACCTCCCGTAAATTCTCCGTTTGGAAACACAACTCAAATCACGGTTGAAGCTGAAGACGAAACAGGAAACAGGAATACATGCGTAATTTCAACTGTCTTAGTGGATACGATCGCCCCTCTAATGAATTGTCAACAGCCTATCTCCATCGTAAATATTGACGCATGTACTTTTCAAACACCTGATCTTAGTTTACAACTAACTTATACGGATAACTGTACACCTAACTCACAATTGTTATTTACTCAAACTTCAAATTATGCACCAGGTTTACCTTGTAGTGAACAAATAGACATAACCGTAACGGTAACAGATTTAAACGGAAATGAAAAAGCATGTGTTTTCACACTTGCACCTACTGATCAAATACCACCAACAATATCCTGTCCTCCATCAACTAATGTAAACGCAAATACACAATGCGAAATTAACTTATCCAACTACACAGGGCAAAGTACAGTAAATGATAATTGTGGAATAAATACAAATCGTTTTACTCAAACACCTCTGCCCGGAACAATACTTCCAGTGGGGACACATCCAATTACATTAACCACATATGATTACGCGGGAAACAGCAACAACTGTACTTTTGAATTGCACGTTATACAAACCAATACACCTACAATTCAATGCCCCGCAAATATTTCACAGTGCGACCCTTTGGTAAACTACACTGCTCCAATAACCAATAGTTCTTGTGGGGAAACGATAACATTATTAAGTACTCATGGTTTAACTTCTGGTATGTCTTTCCCAATAGGAGAAACAGAAATGCATTATCAAGTTCAAAATAACAATGGTCAATCAGCCGAATGTAGATTCATAATACATATTCTTAACGAAAATGAAATCGCAAAAATTAGCACCTCTGATTTATCTCTTTGTGGAACAAACGCAGCGAATATAGAAGCTATTACTCCTCAATCTGGAGTGGGAAATTGGACTGTTATTCAAGGTAGTGCTTCCTTATCAAGCGGGACAAACCCTTCCACAACAGTTTCTAACCTATCAATAGGTTCTAATGTATTTGTCTGGTCTGTTACACATCCTATTTGCGGTACTTTCCATGATACATTGCGTATCCAATATGGAACAACTCCTCAACTATCCATTGCTCAAGACTCTGCATTTGCATGCACGCAAAATTACTTCAATGTTAATGCAGTTACTAATGCATTAACAGGGCTATGGTCTTCAAACACCAGCGCAACATTTGTAAATCCATCTTTACCGAACACCATTGCCACACAACTATCTTTTGGTTGGAATACGCTATATTTCACAGCTAATCAGCCTGGTTGTACTTCGATTACAGATTCTATTTTAGTGTTCCGTTCTGGAAATTATCAAATGTACACTTTAGAAGAAAATTACTGTTTTGATCAAGAGTTGACGATTAAACAACCGATTCCCAATCATAAGGACATAACTTCATCTAAATGGTCTGGTTCACCTCATCTACTTTTTAACACAGAAGGAAATGAAGCCCTTATTTCAGGTTTTAAAACAGGGGCAAATGAAATCAGTTTAATAATGGAATACAAGCATTGTCCTAATACAAAACAATCCGTTTTAGTAAATGTCATTTCTTGTGCAGAAGATCTAGCAAATGAATTGCCAAATCTGATCACACCTAACTATGATGGTAAAAACGATTACTTTGATTTAAACGGGTTGGAAATTCAATATACAAATTTATCATTACATATCTTCGACCGTTGGGGAAGCGTCGTCTTTCAGGCAGAAGGTGAACATGCTTTATGGAGGGCTACACAAACAAATGGAGATCTCGTACCACCGGGTGTATACTTCTACCACATTCAGCTAAACGATAGCAACAACGAAATAATTAAAGGATCCATAACTGTAATCTATTAGCCATGAAAACATTCTTTTTTATCTGCTTCCTATTTGCGTTTCATGGATTGAAAGCTCAACAAACCCCTTTATTCTCTTCGAGTTTACAAGCTCCTCACTTAAAGAACTTTGCCCTGGCTGGAACAAACGATGTCGCACAATTAGATTTAATATCGCGTTTTCAATGGATAGGATATGGTCAAGGACCAGCCACTTTATTCGCGAATGGGTTCGTAACTCTCGGAAAAGACAAAGGTCACTTTTCTCCATCGAGCTCACAATTATTCCAAAGTCCAGATCGTAGAATGGGAACCTACAAACATGTAATTGGAGGAAACATATACCACGATAGAATAGGACTACTGAATACCACTTCGGTTAAATTCGCCTACGCCATCCATTTACCGATAAGTAGTACTTGGTCATTTTCTGCCTCCTTATCTGCTGGATACGGAAATGTATTTCTCAACTTTAATGAGGCTCGTGTAAAAGACAAAACAGACGAGATTTATAACGATGGTCACAACGCCAATCAAAGTGTTTTTCAAACTAGCGCTGGGCTTGGAATATACAATCAAAATTTCACGTTTGGCTTTGGCGTAGATCAAATGATCCGAAACAAAACAAAATTTGCTGATCTATCTGAAAGAGGTGCATTTAATCCTCATTTTTACACTAACGCTTCGTATGCATTTAATTTAGGAAAAATTTCTTTGATACCACAAGTTGCATTTCGTTTTAGTGAACATGTTCGAAGTAGCTTAGACTTTGGTGTACAATTACAATACAATAGAGCCTTTTGGTTTGGATTATATGGTAGAACATCTAACGCGTTTATGGCGCAGATTGGAGCAAACCTTTTCAAACAAGCCTATATTGCGTATGCATTCGAAGCTCCAGTTGTAGGATTAGCACGTATGGCCACCACCTCACATGAATTGCGTTTAGGAATCTATTTGAAGAAAAAAGACAAGTCTATTCAACACCAAAAAGCAGAGGAAAGGGAGGAATCTTCACCTTCCAATGCAAATGAATAATTGAAAATTTAGGATTGTGAATGATTTGCGATTAAATTTGCCAATCTAACTAAACGATAAACATTATGATGCGGTTTTTCTATGCGAGTTTGAAATTAACTTTACCCTATACACTACGCATATATTATCCTCGAAATAAAATGATCAATTCTCCAAAAGAATGTTTTGGAAGAACGGTTTATGTCAGCAACCACGCGGCCTCATTTATGGATCCGTTAGTGGTAGCATCATTTCGTCACCCGATTGTTTTTTTCATGACCCGTTCGGATGTATTTACTCCTGTGACAAAACCCATTCTTTGGGCAGCGCACATGTTTCCTATCTATCGCCAACACGACGGTGGATCAACAAAAGATTTGAACGAAAAAGTATTTAAAGACTGTGCGCGCGTACTAAAAAACGGACGCAACTTATTGATATTTGGTGAAGGATTCACTGACGATGTGTTCATACGTCGTTTAAAACCAATAAAAAAAGGTGCCGCACGCATGGGCTTTATCGCATTAGAAGAAACAAATTGGGAAAAAGACATGTACATTGCAGCAGTTGGTGTAAACTATTCCGACCCTAATGAAATGCGCAGTGATGTATTGGTTTCTGCAGCACCAAAGATCAAATTGAACGATTACAAGGAACGCTACCAAACCAACCCTAACAAGGTAATTGCTGAAGTAACGCAATTGGTTGAAAGAGATTTAAAAGCTCAGTTGACGCACATCGAAGATCCCAAAATGGCTCCTTTTCATGAAAATGTAATGAAAATCACACGAAAAGGAATGAACGCAAGATGTTCTGACACCTCCATTCCTCTAGAACAACGTTGGAAATACAGTCAGAATTTAGGCAATTGGTTTAACGAAAATGTAACTCCTGAAAACGAACCGTTGATGGAATTGAAAGGTGATTTGGAAAGCTATTTCAACTTACAAAAGAAACTAAAAGTCGATGAAAAATATTTCTATCCATACCAAACAAAACCCTCTTTCGCAAAGGAGATATTGTTCATGGCAACCCTGTGGCCGTTCATGATTTTAGGGATGATTCACTGCGGTCCTTGGTACTTTTTGGTTAAACGTTTCGTGGAAAAATCATTCAAACGCCGCGTATTTCATGGTTCGGTAAAGCTGCTTTTAGGAAAAATATCCATGGGATTAATCAACATTCCAATCGTTATTGGTTTGCACTATTTATGCCGTGGAATTCCAGGTTACCAATGGTGGATGGCACTCATTTATTACGTTCTCATTGGGCTTTTCGGCCTAACCGCGTACATGTGGTTCCGAAATTTACACGCCTTCAAAGAGAAAAGAAAATACAAACACATGAAGCTCGATTCCCTTTGGAAAAAACGCCAAAATCTTGCACAAAAAATCAAAGATGTAATTCCAGTTGCGTAAAAATCTATCGTAAAAGAGAATCATTATTAATACAAACCCTGACATTTATGTTGGGGTTTTTCTATTTTATTTGGGCGTTCCTTCGCTCCAAAGTATTTTGGAGCGAAGGCGGGCTATTCATTTCAAGTTTACCGCCAATACTTGTCGGCAAAGCTTTCCATTGCAATCCCTAACGCAGTAATCTGTCTTGCGGAAAAGCAATTCAACAAAGATAAACGGTCCATTTTCAAACCTATTTCACAAAAAAATATAATAAAAAAGCCTCTGAATAGAGGCTTTCTCTGCGATCAAAACGCGTTAAGGATTGTAGCGGCTAGCCCACAGTCCCTCACCAAATATTTTGGGGAAGGACGAGGACTAATAGCGAAAAGCCTGACCCTATCCAAGCATTTGGGTAGGGAAACGCCCAAAATCATTCTATTTAAATAAAAATAGTCGGGTTAATTCGCCTTTTTTTCTTTCAAAACCCACTTCTGAAAACCGGTTAAAAAAGCATAGGCTACCAGACCTCCAACTGCGCCTCCCACCACTAAATCAGTAAGGTAATGCGCCGTTAAATACATGCGACTAAAGGAAACTAACAATGCAATTCCCAATAAAACATAGATCATCTTCGGATAGTATTTCTTGAATCCTAGCCCACATAAAACAGCTAAAGCAAAGAAATTACCTGCGTGCGACGAAATAAATCCAAACCTCCCCCCCTTGTAAAATCCGCCATCTGCATATTGATAATAATGTAACAAGCCTTCTAAATTGGGCTCGTGGGAAGGGCGCATTCGTTCGAAATACGGTTTAAAAATACCCGAGCAAATAAAGTCAGTTGTACCAATTGTCATCAAAATAACGGCTGTAAACAGCAACGCTTTTGGCAGCCCGAAACACTTATACGCCATACCTAAGAGCAAGAGATAAAGAGGAATCCATGCCGTTTTCGAGGAAACAATCCACATGAATTCATCCATAAAAGGGCTGTTCCACCCATTTATTCCCAAAACCAACATTTGGTCGAAGGCGTTAATTGCTTCTAACATTTTTATTCGTTAGAAAGGTGTTTCCAAATCAAATCTTTTAATTCGGCTAATCCTTGTTGGGCAACGGAAGAGATAAACAAATGTGGAATAGCAGGTAAATCTTTTTCCAAAGCTGTTTTCAATTCGTCGTCTAACATATCGGACTTTGTAATCGCTAACAAACGTTCTTTATCTAACAATTCAGGATTAAACAATTTCAATTCATTCAATAAGATATTGTATTCCGCTTGGATATCGTCAGCATCTGCTGGCACCATAAATAACAAAAGAGAGTTACGTTCAATGTGTCTCAAGAAACGCAATCCTAAACCTTTACCTTGGTGTGCCCCTTCAATGATACCAGGTATATCTGCCATGATGAAAGATCGGTGATCTCTGTATGACACAATTCCTAAGTTCGGTCTCAAAGTCGTAAATGGGTACGCTCCAATTTCTGGTTTTGCAGCTGAAAGAACAGACAACAAGGTACTTTTTCCTGCATTTGGGAAACCTACCAAACCTACGTCAGCAAGAACCTTAAGTTCTAAAACTTTCCACCCTTCAAGTCCGGGTTCTCCAGGTTGTGCAAAGCGAGGCGTTTGGTTAGTAGATGATTTAAAGTTATTATTTCCTAATCCTCCTCTACCACCTTGCTGAAGAATGAACTCTTCACCATCTGCATTGATTTCAAAAAGCACTTCGCCTGTTTCAGCGTCTTTTGCTACTGTTCCTAAAGGAACATCAATGTATATATCATCTCCTTGGGCTCCTGTTTTCAGGTTTCCAGATCCATGAACGCCGTGTCCGGCTTTGATGTGTTTTTTAAATTTCAAGTGCAACAAAGTCCACAATTGGCTGTTACCTCTAAGGATTACGTGTCCACCACGTCCACCGTCACCACCGTCAGGCCCTCCTTTAGGAATATATTTCTCTCTTCTAAAGTGAGTTGATCCTCCACCTCCGTTACCAGAGGTACAGTGTATTTTTACGTAATCTACAAAGTTATCGGTTGCCATTGCTAAAAAATGTGTTGCTAATATGCTATAATATCTTGCAAATTTACGCAAAATGATAAGAATAGAAAACCAGAATATTTCATTCCTAAAAAGTTGTAATTTTAATTAGTTGAAACTACTTTATTATATTTGTCAACAATGATGACTGTTGAGCAAATAATGGTGCCTGTTCAGGCCGAAATGAAGGAATTCGAAATCCGATTCCCAGAAAGCATGAAGAGCAATGTTGCAATGCTTAATCATGTCACTCGTTTTATCGTTCAACGCAAAGGGAAACAGATGCGTCCACTGTTTATCTTTCTATCTGCAAAGATGTTAGGAAAGGTAGATGATGCCACTTACGATGCGGCGTCTTTAGTGGAATTGTTGCATACTGCGACACTAGTTCATGATGATGTAGTTGACAATGCGAATGAAAGACGAGGTTTTTTCTCTGTCAATGCTTTGTGGAAAAACAAGATTGCTGTTCTTGTTGGTGATTTTCTTTTGTCAAAAGTTTTATTGCTTTCCTTAGAAAAAGGGAACACTCATTTATTAGAAATTGTGGCTCGCGCCATAAAAGAAATGAGTGAAGGAGAATTGTTGCAGATTGAAAAAGCACGTATGCTAGACATTACGGAGGAGGTGTATTTTGAAATCATTCGCCAAAAAACGGCTTCGTTGATTGCCACTTGTTGCGAGGCAGCAGCGGCATCAATCGGTGCAACAGAGCATCAAGATCGCATGCGTCAGTTTGGGAATTTGGTTGGCCTTGCTTTCCAAATCAAGGATGATATTTTTGACTATGGAACAGATGATGTTGGAAAACCAACAGGAAACGATATCCGTGAGCAAAAAATGACCCTTCCCCTCATTTATGCATTGCAAAATGCTCCAGAAGAGGTACAAAAAGAGCTTTATCATATTGTAAAGCGTAAGCATGAAAACAATAAAGCGGTGAAGAGAGCCATTGAATTGGTTTTAGAACATGGTGGCATAGCTTATGCACAAAAAAGAATGATGGAATTAAAAGATGAAGCCATTGCTTTGTTATCGGACATTCCTGACTCTCCTGCAAAAGCATCACTTATCGGATTAGTAGAATATACAACACAACGAACGAAATAATTTATCATGAAAAAAATTGGCTTTATCTTATGTCTTCTTAGTTTATCTTTAGTTTCATGTAAACAAGATAAAGCAGAGACTCCTCAAAATGAATCCATTCTTAAAGACGATTATGTGCAAGAAACAGACACTTACTTTAAAGAGTTCTACGGAGGCAACGATCAAATAAAAATGGAAGGAGCCTTTGACAAAGACAAAAATAGAGATGGCGTTTGGAAATATTACACAGTAGATGGTAAGACATTGAGTGTAACTGAATATAAAAATGGAATCAAAAATGGTTACAGTATTTTATACTCTCCAAATGGAACGTTAAAATACCGTGGTGAGTACCGTGAAGATGTACAAATCGGAGAGTGGAAATTCTACGACAGCGAAACAGGTGAATTGACAAAAACAATTGATTACGGAGACGGAACAAAAAAATAATTAATGGCGTCAATTCCTCCACATATAGTAGATGAAATCATGCAAACCTCGCGAATTGAAGAGGTTATTGGGGAATTTGTAAACCTAAAAAGAGCAGGTTCTAACCTAAAAGGTCTTTCCCCTTTTGTGGATGAACGCACGCCGTCTTTCATTGTTTCACCAGGAAAACAAATCTTTAAATGCTTTTCGTCAGGGAAAGGTGGCTCCGTAGTTACTTTTTTGATGGAAAAAGAACATTTTTCTTACCCTGAAGCCCTACGCTGGTTAGCATCCAAATACAACATTCTCATTCCAGAACCCAAGGAGATTACTCCTGAACAAGCGGAAGCTACTTCAAAACGCGAAAGCTTGTTCATCATCAATGAGTTTGCAAAAGAACATTTCAAAAAAAACATTCACGAAACACCAGAAGGTATTTCTATTGGTCTTTCTTACTTCTTAGAAAGAGGATTTAGAAAGGACATTGTTGAGAAATTCCAATTGGGATACTGCTTAAATTCTGGAAATGATATCACTGAAGAAGCCAAGAGAAAAGGTTATAACTTGGACTACTTGGAAGAAGTGGGTTTAGTGAAGAGCAAAGACGATCGCCAATTTGATTTTTTCCGTGGTCGTGTAATGTTCCCTATCCATTCTGTTACCGGTCGTGTACTCGGATTTGGTGGTAGAACATTATTCACAGACAAAAAAATTGCTAAGTATTTCAACTCACCAGAGAGTGTGATTTACAATAAGAGTGAGATCCTTTATGGTTTACACTTCTCAAAAGGTGACATCATTAAATACGACAACTGCTTCCTTTGTGAAGGATACACCGATGTAATCAGTTTATATCAAGCAGGGGTTACCAACGTTGTTTCCTCATCGGGTACTTCATTAACGAAGGAACAAATCCGGCTCATCAAGCGATACACCAACAACATAACGATTCTATTCGATGGTGATGCAGCAGGAATTAAAGCTTCATTTAGAGGAATAGATTTAATTCTACAAGAAGGACTTAATGTAAAAGTGGTGCTTTTCCCTGCCGGAGAAGATCCCGATTCATATTCTAAAAGTGTTTCGTCTTCTGAACTAGAAGAATACATCAAAGGAGCCATGCAAGATTTTATATCTTTCAAGGCTGAGATCCTTTTAAAAGACGACAACAATGATCCATTGGTTCGAGCGGATTTAATCCGTGACATTGTTCATTCGGTGAGTTTGATTCCAGATCAGATTACACGCACCATATTAACGCAATCGATTTCGCAGAAATTCAATATTCAGGAAAGTATTCTTGATAATGAGTTATTGAAACTTCGTAAATCAGCGCTCGCCAAGGAGTACAATGAACCAGAGATTAGAAACCTTCCAATTCATCAAGAAACTCCAAATGTTGCCACACCAAGTTACGCTCCACAGCCCTCCCATTTCGAGCTAGAAGAATTAGATTTAATTCGCTTACTTGTTCTTTATGGCGTAATGGCAACAGAGGTTAACATTATCAATGAAAGTGGGAAAGAAGAAACTGCTGAAATATCTGTCATCCAATACATTTGCAGTGAACTCGAAACCGATGATCTCGAATTTGAATTTCCTATTTTCAAAAAAATATTTGAAATCTATAAAGATCGTCTGAACAACAATGAACTGATAAAATCTTCGTATTTAAAATCGCAACCAGATCAAGATGTAGTAAGAGCTGTTGTTGATATTGAAGCCAACGAATTAGAAGTAAGCATTGCTTGGTTCACCAAACATAAAATCGACGTTCGTGCCGATGTAGATCAATTACATGAAGCTGTTTTACGTTGTGTTTATGCTTTTAAACTTCGGAAAATTCTAAATCGTATAAAAACATTAGAATCAAAAATCAGCCAACAAGAAACATCGCTTTCAGAGGATGAATTAACCAACGTACTTTTGGAAAAAATTGCTTTGGATAAAGTAAAAATAAAACTTTCTAATAAGCTCGGTCGAATAATACTCTAATACTATGTCAACACCTTTATTCAACATAGGCCCATTTCAAATAACGGCTTGGAACCTCATTCTGATTGCAACCACCATATTGGTTTCGATTGTACTACGTAAAATCATTCATCGTAGTCTAAAAAAATATTTAGTCAACAACAACATTCGCGTTGAAGGTAGACGTGTTACTTGGTTGCGCTTATTCAGTCAATTGATATACGTTTTTGCCTTTTATTTTATTTTCTTAACCTTACAATTACAAAACCCTGAAGTGACTTTAGGTGAATTTGTAGAACACAAAATCATTTCTACTTCCTTTTTCTCATTGAGTATTTCTCATTTGATTTGGGTATTCATCGTCACTTTCGTAGCTAAATTATCTATCCGTATTCTTGAAATCACCATTTCACAACGCTTACGTAGATCTAAAGATTATGACCCTGGAGTTGAATTCATCTATGTTCAAATCACCAAATACATTATCTACACGGTAACCTTATTGATATGTTTTAAGATTTTCTTTAAAGATATATCAGCATTACTTACAGGATCTCTAGGTATTTTAGTTGGTTTTGGTCTTGGTCTTCAAGATGTATTTAGAGATTTTATTGCAGGAATTGTCCTCTTGGTAGAACGTAATTTGATGGTGGGTGACATTGTTGAGCTACCATCACAAAACGGGAAAGAAATGATTGTTGCAAAAATTGTAAAAATCAGTGTACGTACATCTCAAATAGAAACCAGAAACGGAAACACATTGATTATTCCCAATACGATGTTAACACAAAATTCGGTTGAAAACTGGTCTCACGGTTCTACCCTATCCCGTTTTATCGTAGACATACCAGTCGCTTATGGCTCAGATACCGAATTGGTTACCCGTTTGTTAAAACAAGCTGTTCTAGCCCATCCGAAAGTAAACCTTAAAGAAGATGTAACTATCCGTCTTTCTGAGTTTAAAGAAAATCACATGTTTTTTCAATTGATATTCTGGGCAGATCAAAGTTGGTACATCAATAATACGAGATCAGAGATCAGATTAGAAGTAGATCGTTTATTTAGAGAATACAAAATCAATATTCCTTATCCGCAATTGGATATCCATATTGCAAGTGATAAAAGAGAAAAAAATAAAAATACAGGTCATTATGACGAATAAAAAAGGAGAAGTTTTACTTCTCCTTTTTTATTTACAAATCTTTTAAAAGACTCTTATAACGCTGAACTGTATTTTCTAGACCTAAGTAAAGTGCGTCACCAATCAACGCATGGCCAATCGACACTTCTGCTAACATAGGTAACGATTGTTTAAAAAACTTCAAATTTTCTAAACTCAAATCATGTCCTGCATTTATTCCTAAACCAAGTGAATGTGCTAATTCTGCTGCTAAAACATAAGGTTTAACTGCTGCATCACGATCTTTTGCATAATCTTCAGCATATGGTCCCGTATACAATTCAATACGATCTACACCTGTTTTAGCGGCGTACTCAATGTTTTCCAAATTCGTATCAACGAAAATGCTAGAACGGATCCCTAAAGATTTCAATTCTTTCACCAATCTTTGCAAAAGTTCTAGATTCTCTTTCGTATCCCAACCCGCATTTGAGGTCAAAACATGGGGTGGATCTGGGACCAAAGTTGCTTGCTCTGGTCGCAATTCCTCCATTAACTTCATAAAGCGTTCGTCTGGATACCCTTCGATATTATATTCTGTTTTTACAATCTTTTTTAAATCGTAGGTATCTTTTGTGGTGATATGTCTTTCATCAGGACGTGGATGTACCGTAATTCCGTCCGCACCAAAGCGCTCACAATCGATAGCGACTTGCACTACATTAGGCATATCACCCCCTCGTGCATTTCGTAAAGTTGCAATCTTATTAATATTCACACTTAATTTTGCCATCTGGTATTATTTTTGTTCAAAACTATTAAAAAACCACGAAAGTTTTTTACTTTGGACTGTCTATGATTGCACACAACCTAATAACAGAAGAAATTCCACCGTTAATGCACAGCGATACGGGTGAAAAAGCTTTGTCCTGGATGGAAGAATTTAAGGTAAGTCACTTACCCGTAATAAAGCATGGTAATTATGTCGGGATGGTTTCTGAAAACGATATTCTTGACCGCCTAGATAATGAACAAACTTTGGATGTATTATTCAACCATCTGCCACGACCTTTTGTTTTCGAAAACGAACACATTTACACCGTGTTTTCCCGTATTTCAGAACATAAGTTAACGGTAATCCCCATTTTAGACGCCGACGAAAACTATTTAGGATGTACACATACGCATTTTTTAATTCAATTTATCGGTAAACTACTAGGTATAAAAGAAAAAGGTGGAATAATTGTCTTGGAGTTAAATCAAAATGACTATTCTCTTTCTCAAATTGCACAAATTGTAGAAAGCGATAATGCTAAAATCCTAAATACCTATATTACAGAAATACCAAATTCAACAAAAATTGAAGTCACTTTAAAGATTAGCGAGATAGAACTCGATAGAATTTTACGTACTTTTGAGCGCTACGAATACAATGTGAAAGCTTACTATCACCGTAGCCAGTTTGACAGTGATCTAAAAGATCGCTTCGATTCAATGATGAATTTTATGAATTTCTAATGTTATGAAAGTTGCGGTTTATGCTCGTAAAATCACGAAGGCCAATGTACATTATTTCAAAGGGTTCCTTGAAAATATGTATAAAGTTGGGTGGACACCGGTCATTGAAAAAGGACTAAAAGAGCAATTGATAAAAAAAGAAGCGTGCGCACAAAACATTGAAACATTTGAATCACACACCGATTTTTCTTCAGGTATAGATCTAGCTGTTTCTGTGGGAGGAGATGGAACTTTCATCGATTGTGTAAGTTATGTCCGAAATTCTAACGTTCCAATGATCGGGATCAATACCGGTAGATTAGGGTTTCTAGCAAACATTTCTAAAGACAGCGTTGAAAAAGCTTTTGATGAAATTAACACCAAAGAATATTCCTTTCAACCAAGAAGTTTATTGCATGTTTCAACAGAAAAAAATCATTTTGGAGCATTCAACTTTGCATTAAATGAAGTTACTGTTTCAAGAAAAGACTCTTCGGCTATGATTACCGTTCATGCTGAACTAGAAAATGAATACTTAAATTCCTATTGGGCAGATGGTCTAATCATTTCCACTCCTACTGGATCCACCGCGTACAACTTGGCTTGTGGCGGTCCAATTATTGATCCTGAAAGCGAATTATTTGCAATCACTCCCATTGCACCGCACAACCTGAATGTACGTCCATTGGTAATCCCTGACAACAAAAAGGTTAGCCTTACCGTTGAAGGTCGTAGCAGACAATATTTATTAAGCTTAGACGGACACTCGGTTAACATAAAAAATGGAGAGAAAGTGGAAATCACAAAAGCAGATTTCACTATAAAAATGATCAAACTTCCTTCAAACAGCTTTTACGAAACCATTCGTAACAAAATGCTTTGGGGACTAGATAAACGCAATCAATTTTAACACAGAAAAATGAACAAATTATTATTTACTGTCTGCGCCTTTGGTATCCTTGGAACATCGGCTGCCTACGCACAAAAGAAAACAAAACTAGAAAACGGAATGTATGCCAATATCACTACAGATAAAGGAGTAATCGTCTTGAAATTAGAAGACATTAAAACTCCAATGACTGTAGCAAACTTCGTTGGTTTAGCAGAAGGAAAATTCGTATTTCAAGACAGCATTAAATTTTCAAAACCTTATTACGATGGACTGAAATTTCACCGCGTTATTCCTGACTTTATGATTCAAGGTGGAGATCCAGATGGAAACGGTTCTGGTGGTCCAGGATATAAATTCTATGATGAAACACGCCAAGATTTAACTCACGCAACAGCAGGTATCTTATCGATGGCAAACGCAGGTCCCGCGACAAACGGCAGTCAGTTTTTCATCACACACAAAGCGACACCTTGGTTGGACGGTAAACACACCGTATTTGGTCATGTAATAAAAGGGCAAGACGTCGTTGATGCCGTAGCACAAGAAGACATCATCAAAAGCATTAAAATACAACGTGTAGGTAAAGACGCGAAGAAATTCAACGCAACGAAGGTGTTCAACGAACACTACAAACACATTGCGGAAGAATACAAGAAAGAAGCAGCTGAAATGGTGCGCCTTTCTGCTTTATCGCAAGAAGATTACGCAAAAGAAATGTTTGAAAAGGTACATGCTAAATATCCGAATGTACAAACAACTCCAACAGGATTGTTATATATCATCGAAAATGAAGGCGATAAACAACGTGTAAATATGGAAGACGAATTGACGATTCATTATCGCGGCACGTTCAGAAAAGACGGAAAACAATTCGATTCTTCGTATGATAGAAAGACACCAATGGAATTCAAATATTTGGTTAACCGTATGATTCCAGGATTTGAAGAAGGTCTTAAATTGATCGGTGTAGGCGGTAAAATCAAAATTATCATTCCTTACTACAACGCTTACGGCGCGCAAGGTCGTCCAGGAGCAATTCCTCCATTTGCGGATTTAGTATTCGATTTAGAAATTTTGAATTTAAGTCCTGCATCGCACGAAGGTCACAATCATTAAGCGACATACAAACAGATTTAAGGTCGGATTTCTACAGTGATTTCCGGCCTTTTTTATGCCCAAACATTTCCTTTAATCTTCAATTCTCAACGGGATTTTGCGTTAGGGATAATAGTGGAAAGCTTTTTTGAGCATCAAAAAACTTGGAACGAATAGCCCGACCCGAGAGGGTAACGCCCAAGAAAAAAAAGAAAATAAGGCAGCCATTTCGGTCTGCTCGTACTCGTAAACGCATGAAAAAAGGTTCACCAGCTTGTGGTAACGTGCTTCCGCTGGTCGCAGTTACTCCTACGCGTTCACACCTTTTTCATTTTGTTTAGCGATACCGTTTCGCCCGGGCTGAAGATCTGTCTTTGAAAGGAAACAACGTCAGAAATTATCATTTTAGACAAAAAAAAGGAGCTTAACGCTCCTTCTTTAATCCTATATCCTTGTTTATTTTTTGATAAACTTGAAATTCATTCCTGGGTAATATGCCGACTCTCCAAGCTCCTCTTCGATGCGTAACAATTGATTGTACTTCGCCATGCGATCAGATCTTGAAGCCGATCCTGTTTTGATTTGTCCACAATTAAGAGCCACTGCCAAATCAGCGATTGTAGCATCTTCTGTCTCACCAGATCGGTGTGACATTACGCTTGTATAACCATTACGAGTGGCCATTTGTACCGCCTCAATTGTTTCTGTTAACGTACCAATTTGGTTCACTTTCACAAGAATGGAATTTGCTGTATTGGTTTCGATTCCTTGCGCCAAACGTTTAGAATTGGTCACGAACAAATCATCTCCTACTAACTGTACGCGATCTCCGATTTTTTCTGTCAAGTTTTTCCAACCTGCCCAATCGTCTTCCGCTAAACCATCTTCTATGGAAATGATTGGGTATTTAGCACACCAATCGACCCAAAAATCGACCATTTGCTCAGAAGTCATTACCTCTCCTGTAGATTCAAAATGGTATTTCCCATCTTTAAAGAACTCAGATGAAGCTGCATCAAGTGCTACGAACACATCTTTACCTGCTGTAAACCCGGCTTTTTCGATGGCTTCTAAAACCACTTGAATGGCTTCTTCATTTGATCCTAAGTTGGGTGCAAAACCACCTTCATCACCTACATTTGTAGACATTCCTTTTGATTTCAAAACGCTTTTCAATTGGTGGAAAATTTCTGTTCCCCAACGCAGACCTTCTGCAAAAGTTTTTGCCCCAAAAGGCATTACCATAAATTCTTGAATATCGATTTTATTGTCCGCATGCGAACCACCGTTCAAGATGTTCATCATAGGCACTGGCAGCGTTACTGCACCCACACCACCGATGTATTGATAAAGAGGCAAACCGCTTTCGTCAGCCGCTGCTCTGGCTACTGCCAAAGAAGTACCTAATATTGCATTTGCGCCCAATTTAGATTTATTTTCAGTTCCGTCAAGATCGCGTAACAATTTATCAATTGCCTTTTGTTGGGTTACATCTAATCCAACCAACGCTTCATTAATAACGGTATTTACATTGTGAACGGCGTTTAACACCCCTTTCCCTAAGTATACGGAAGGATCTCCATCTCGCAACTCAACTGCTTCGTGAATTCCAGTAGAAGCGCCAGACGGCACCGCAGCACGTCCTAATATTCCACTTTCCGTAATAACATCTACTTCAACGGTTGGGTTTCCTCTTGAGTCCAAGATTTGTCTTCCCATTACTCTAACAATGTAAGTCATTTTTTGAAAGATTTAAGGTTATCAATAAATTGATCGAATAAATAACGTGAATCGTGTGGTCCAGCTGCAGATTCTGGGTGATATTGTACCGAAAAAACGGGTTTATTCACCAATGCGATTCCAGCGACCGTATTGTCATTCAAGTGAACGTGTGTTAGTTGTACGTTTGGATTGTTTTCTAAAGAATTTCTAGATATAACGAAACCGTGGTTTTGAGAAGTAATTTCTCCTTTACCCGTTAAAAGATTTTTAATCGGGTGATTAATACCTCTGTGTCCGTTATACATTTTTTCGGTTTGCAATCCTAGAGACAATCCTAACAATTGATGTCCTAAACAAATTCCAAAGATTGGAAGACCTGTTTTAACAACTTCCTTCACCAAATTGATTTGGCTCGGCATAGCTGAAGGATCACCTGGTCCATTTGACAACATAAAACCATTTGGTTGGAAAGCTAAAAGATCTTCCAATGAAGATTCCATTGGGAATACTTTCACGTGGCACCCTCTGTCTACCAAACAACGGATAATATTTTTCTTTACACCAAAGTCGATTAATGCTACTTTGAAAGCCGCGTCCTCATTTTTCACTTCGTAAGCTTCTTTAGTTGCCACGAAAGAGGACAATTCAAGTCCATTCATAGAAGGCACGTCATTCAATAATGCTTTCAATTGATCTAGATCAGTTACTTCAGAAGAAATAATGGCGTTCATAGCTCCTTTTTGTCTGATGTGTCTCACAAGAGCACGTGTATCTATATCAGAAATTCCAACACAGTTACTATCCACCATATAGTCATTTAGAGACGAATCGGCAGAAGTTCTGGAAAAATCTTGAGAAAACTTTTTAGTTACTAATCCAGCAATCTTAATAGATTCAGATTCTATTTCATCATTATGTACACCATAATTCCCTATATGCGATGTTGTCATAATAAGGATTTGTCCATAATAAGAAGGATCTGTAAACAATTCTTGATACCCTGTCATTCCGGTATTGAATGCGATTTCACCTGTAGTGGTTCCAATTTTCCCGATGGCCTTCCCTATAAAGTGAGTTCCATCTTTTAGCATTAGAACAGCTGGATTGTTGTTTTCCATTATTTATTTTTTTGCAAAGTTAATCGTTTTAGTAAATGAAGTAATCGAAAAAAGCATAAAAAAAGGGTAATGTTAAAAACATTACCCTTTTATATGAATAAACGATCGATTATTCTTCTGTTTTCTCTACTACGTCAGAAGCATCAGCTGCTGTTTCGTCAGTAGATTCTACATTTTCAACTGTTGTTTCTTCAGTTCCTTCAGTAGCTTTAGCACCTGTAGATCTTCTAGAACGACGAGTTGTTTTCTTTTCTTTACCGTTTGTATAGATTTCGTTGAAATCAACCAACTCGATAATACACATTTCAGCGTTATCTCCTAAACGGTAACCCGTTCTGATGATACGTGTGTATCCTCCTGGTCTGTCCGCAACTTTAGGCGAAACTTCACGAAATAACTCAGCAACAACTTCTTTATCTTGCAAATAGCTAAATACAGTTCTTCTGTTGTGAGTTGAGTCATCTTTTGACTTTGTTATAAGTGGCTCAACATATACGCGTAAAGCTTTCGCTTTTGCTACTGTTGTCGTGATTCTTTTGTGTGTAATCAACGATGAAGCCATGTTAGCTAGCATTGCATTACGGTGAGATGCAGTTCTACCTAAATGATTTACTTTTTTACCGTGTCTCATTTGAAAATATTATTCGATTACTAATCTTTATCTAATTTGTATTTCGAAACATTCATACCAAAATTTAGACCTTTAGAATCAACTAAATCTTCTAATTCTGTTAATGATTTTTTACCAAAGTTTCTGAACTTCAATAAGTCGTTCTTGTTATAAGATACTAAATCACCTAATGTTTCTACGTCTGCCGCTTTTAAGCAGTTCAAAGCACGTACTGACAAATCCATATCCACTAACTTAGTTTTCAACAACTGTCGCATGTGTAAAGAGGTTTCATCAAACTCTTCCGTCTCAGCTTTTACTTCGCTGTCAAGCGTAATACGCTCATCAGAGAACAACATAAAGTGATGAATCAGGATTTTCGCTGCTTCTTTCAACGCATCTTTCGGATGAATAGAACCGTCAGTGATAATATCAAAGACTAATTTTTCATAATCCGTTTTTTGTTCTACACGAAAGTTTTCGATTTCGTATTTTACATTTTTGATAGGTGTAAAGATCGAGTCAACGAAAATTGTTCCAAATGGAGCTCCGCTTATTTTGTTTTCTTCTGCAGGAACATATCCACGACCTTTTATGATCGTCAATTCCATTTCGATTTTCACAGATGGATCCATATTACAGATCACTAAATCTGGATTCAATACTTGGAAAGCAGAAGTAAATTTCCCTAAATCCCCGGCAGTCAATTTTTCTTGTCCTGACAATGAAATAATTACTGTTTCATTATCTGTACCTTCAATTTGCTGCTTGAAACGTACTTGTTTCAAGTTAAGGATGATTTCAGTTACATCTTCTACTACTCCCTTTATTGTTGTAAATTCGTGGTCAGCCCCATCAATTCTTACAGAAGAAATTGCGAAGCCCTCCAACGAAGAAAGCAAAATGCGGCGCAATGAATTACCAACAGTGATACCATATCCAGGCTCCAAAGGTCGGAACTCGAATTGTCCATGGTAGTCATCAGACTGGATCATGATAACCTTATCTGGTTTTTGGAAGTCTAGAATTGCCATATTAATGCTTTATTTATTATTTAGAATACAACTCGACGATTAGTAGTTCCTTAATATTTTCAGGAATCATTTCACGAGACGGTACAGATAGAACTTTACCTAATTTCGTAGCTGAATCCCAATCCAACCAATCGTAATTTTTAGAATTTGTCGACAAAGAACTTGTAATTGCCTCCAAAGATTTTGATTTTTCACGTACACTAACAACATCTCCTGCTTTCAAAGTGTATGAAGGAATATTAACGATTTCTCCATTTACAGTGATGTGTTTGTGCGTTACCAACTGACGTGCCGCTCTACGTGTAGGCGCTACTCCAAGACGATAAACTGTATTATCAAGGCGTAACTCACACAATTGCATAAGGTTTTCACCTGTAATACCTTTCATTGAAGATGCTTTTTGGAACATGTTAGAGAATTGACGCTCTAAGATACCATAAGTATACTTCGCTTTTTGTTTTTCAGCTAACTGAATAGCGTACTCGGATTGTTTACCGCCACGTCTTTTTGCTGGACCGTGTTGTCCTGGACCGTATGGTCTTTTGTCTAGTGCTTTATCTGCTCCGAAAATTGCTTCGCGGAAACGACGAGCTACTTTGGTTCTTGGACCTGTATATCTTGCCATTATATTGAATTTGAAGTGGGAATCATGAATTAAGGCTAGCTCCTTCGATGACTTTCATCCCACTAAGTTAAAATACTAAGATTAAACGCGTCGTTTTTTCGGAGGACGACATCCGTTGTGAGGTAATGGAGTAACATCAATGATTTCAGTTACTTCGATTCCAGAATTATGGATAGAACGGATTGCTGACTCACGTCCAGCTCCTGGTCCTTTAACATAAACTTTTACACGACGTAATCCGAAGTCATGTGCTTCTTTCGATGCATCCTCAGCAGCAACTAAAGCTGCGTATGGAGTGTTCTTTTTAGAACCACGGAAGCCCATCTTACCAGCAGAAGACCAAGAAATAACTTGACCAGCACCGTTAGTCAAAGAAATAATCACGTTGTTGAAGGTAGCTTGAATATGCGCTTCACCCATCGCGTCTACTTTGACATTCTTCTTCTTTTTTTGATTTGCTTTTGCCATTATTTAGCTATTGTAAATTTAAAAAATACAAACAAACAGAGTACAATCAGAAAATTATTTCTTCTTGTTAGCAACTGTTTTTCTCTTACCTTTACGAGTACGAGAGTTGTTCTTCGTTCTTTGACCTCTTAACGGAAGACCTGCACGGTGGCGGATCCCTCTGTTACATCCAATGTCCATCAAACGTTTGATGTTCAATTGAATCTCAGAGCGTAAAGCACCTTCAGTCTTAATAGTATTGATTGCATCACGAATCAAACCGATTTGATCATCGTTCCAATCTTGAACTTTGATGTTTTCATCGATTCCGCTTGCGCTCAAAATCTTAGCAGAAGTGCTTCTTCCGATTCCGAAGATGTAAGTCAAACCGATTACACCTCTCTTGTTTTTTGGTAAATCTATACCTGCAATACGTGCCATAATTTCAAATATTACCCTTGTCTTTGTTTAAGTTTAGGATTCTTTTTGTTAATCACATAAACTCTTCCTTTTCTTTTAACGATTTTGCAATCTGCAGTACGTTTTTTAACTGATGCTCTAACTTTCATGTTATTCTTTTTAATATTTTGAGCTTCTTATTTGTATCTGAATGAAATACGCCCTTTAGTTAAATCATAAGGGGACATTTCAACCTTTACTCTATCTCCCGGTAAAATTTTAATGTAGAACATTCTCATTTTACCTGAAATGTGTGCTGTAATCACGTGTCCATTTTCTAATTCTACGCGGAACATAGCGTTAGATAATGCCTCAATAATTACACCATCTTGTTCGATTGATTGCTGTTTAGCCATAAATTAAAAACCTGATAATTCGCTGGCAGATCTTCTACCTTTAATGCGTGAACCTTCCATTAAACCATCCATATGGCGATTTAATAAATAAGATTCAATTTGTTGCAAGGTATCTAGAACAACTCCAACCATGATTAAGACGGAAGTTCCTCCAAAGAACATAGCGAACTGACTGTTCACACCTGCAATCTTAGCGATTGCTGGAAGAATAGCGATAGCTGCTAAGAACACAGACCCTGGTAAAGTAATACGCGACACTAAAGTATCGATGTATTCAGCAGTTTCTTCTCCTGGTCTAACACCTGGAATAAATCCACCACTTCTTTTCAAGTCGTCTGCAATTTTCTTCGGATTAATCATAATAGCAGTATAGAAGTATGTGAATACAATGATCAATACTGCCAACAAGATATTATAAGACCAGCCGTATGGATCACCTAGTAATTGTTGCAACTTACCACCATTTGAATTTCCAACGATCATCATTGGAATCGTAACGATTGCTTGTGCAAAAATAATAGGCATAACTCCTGCGGCATTCACTTTAATCGGAAGGTAATTACGAGCTCCGTTTTCTTCAACTGCTCTTGCTCCCACTACACGTTTCGCCGTGTTCAGTGGAACACGTCTTACCCCTTGCACAATTAAAACAGTTACCATAACAACAAGGAAGAAAGCTACAATTTCTAAGAAAATTTTAATTAAATTCCCTTGATTTGTACCGATTTCCGCCATGAAAGCTTCTGGTAAACGAGCTAAAATACCAACCGTAATTAATAATGAAATACCGTTACCTATACCGCGATCTGTAATACGTTCTCCAAGCCAAACAGCAAACATAGAGCTTGCAATCATAACTGAGATCGTCTGTATCCACCAAAGTGTCGATTCATCAACTGGCATTGCACCTTTGCTACGTACGTATAAAGCGATATACGACGGTGCCTGTAAAGCACAAATAACAATCGTAAGTATACGCGTATAGTTATTCATACGTTTACGACCAGATTCTCCTTCATTTTGCATTTTTTGTACAGCTGGTACAGCCATTCCAAGAAGTTGCATAATAATTGAGGCACTGATGTAAGGCATAATACCAAGAGCCATGATAGACGCATTTGTAAAACCTCCTCCTGAAAATAAAGAGAGGAGGTCTTCAATAACGTTATCAGAACCCTTACTAGCTGCTTCAGCTAACTTTGTATAGTTAACACCAGGAATGATGATAAAAGAGGCTAAGCGGTAAACCGCCACTAAACCAAGAGTCAATAGAATACGATTACGTAGTTCTTCGACTTTCCAGATGTTTTTAAGATTCGATATAAAACGCTTCATTTTAATAAAATGTTGGCAAAGTTAATTAGATTTCTGAAACATTCCCACCTTTTCCTTCAATTGCTTCTTTAGCAGTTGTTGAAAACTTGTGTGCTGTTACATTAATCTTAGCACTTAACTCACCTCTTCCTAAGATTTTTACTAAGTCATTATTCCCGATAAGTCCGTTCTCACGAAGGATTTCAGGAGTAATTTCAGATACATTTTTGCGGTCAATTAACGACTGTATGATATCCAAATTAATCGCTTTGTACTCAACGCGGTTAATATTTTTGAAACCAAATTTAGGAACTCTCCTTTGTAGTGGCATCTGTCCTCCTTCGAAACCTATTTTCTTAGAATATCCAGAACGGGATTTAGCCCCTTTGTGTCCACGTGTAGAAGTACCTCCGAAACCAGAACCTTGACCACGAGCAATTCTTTTTTCCGATTTAACGGATCCTTTTGCTGGTGTTAAATTACTTAAATTCATTTCGATTCGTATTTTTAAAGTTACTCAACAACTTCAACTAGATGTTGAACTTTTTTTACCATTCCCATGATTTGAGGAGTTGCTTCTTTCTCAATTACTTGATTCAACTTCTTAAATCCTAACGCTGTTATCGTAGCCTTTTGATCAGCTGGACGTTTAATAGCGCTTCTTACTTGCTTAATTTTAATTGTAGCCATGCTTGAAATCTATTAACCGTTAAACACTTTATCTAAAGTAATACCACGTTGACGAGCTACTGTATTTGCATCTCGCAAATTTGCTAATGCATCAATAGTTGCTTTTACTACGTTATGTGGGTTGGATGAACCTTGAGACTTTGCCAATACGTTACGTACACCAACACTTTCCAATACAGCACGCATCGCACCACCGGCGATAACCCCTGTACCTTCACCTGCAGGTTTCAACAAAACTCTAGCTCCGCTATATTTACCTTTTTGAGAGTGTGGAACAGTTCCTTTAAGAATTGGAACTTTGATTAAGTTCTTTTTAGCATCATCAATTCCTTTAGTGATTGCCTCAGTTACTTCTTTTGCTTTTCCTAAACCATGACCAACAATCCCATTTTCGTCTCCAACCACTACGATTGCAGAGAAAGAGAATGTACGACCACCTTTAGTTACTTTCGTAACGCGGTTTACAGCAACTAACTTATCTTTAAGTTCGATATCTGAAGTTTTTACTCTATTAACTACTTGTGCTGCCATTTCTTAAAATTTTAAACCACCTTCTCTTGCGGAGTCAGCTAATTGTTTAACTCTACCGTGATATAAATAACCATTGCGATCAAACACAACAGTTGTAATCCCAGCTTTAATCGCTTTCTCAGCAACTTCTTTACCAACAACACCAGCTTGGTCAGATTTGTTCTTTCCTTCTACTGCTTTATTGTTAAATGATGATGCTGCTGCTAATGTTTTCCCTGTACTATCATCAATAAGCTGAGCATAAATTTGCTTATTACTACGGAAAACAGACAATCTTGGTACCAATGAAGTTCCAGAAACTTTTTTTCTGATTCTTCTTTTGATTTTTGCTCTTCTATTTAGTTTACTAAATGCCATAACTGTTCAATTATTTTTTACCTGCAGATTTACCAGCTTTTCTTCTAATCTCTTCTCCTACGAATTTGATACCTTTTCCTTTGTACGGTTCAGGTTTACGGAAAGAGCGAATTTTGGCAGCAACCTGTCCTAAAAGTTGACAATCATGAGACTCAAGTGTTACTATTGGAGCTTTACCTTTTTGAGTTTCCGCTGATACCTTAACTTCTTTCGGAATTTCGAAGATAATCGCATGAGAGAAACCTAAAGCCATCTCTAACGATTGTCCTGTTGCAGTTGCTCTAAAACCAACTCCAACAACTTCTAATTCTTTCTTAAACCCTTCCGAAACACCAGCGATCATATTCGCAACTAATGCACGCGTTAAACCATGCTTAGAACGGTGATCTGGTGAATCTGATTCGCGGGTGAAAGTGATTGTTCCGTCTTCAATAGACATAGAAATAGCTGAATCTAACACTTGTGTCAATTCACCTTTCGAACCTTTAACAGTAATGATATTACCGTCCACTTTTACTTCTACTCCACTCGGGATACTTACTGGGGATTTACCTATCCTTGACATTTTTTCTTAGTTATAAGATTAATATACGAAGCAAAGGATTTCTCCACCAACATTCAATTTTCTTGCTTCTTTGTCTGTAATCACACCTTTTGAAGTTGATACAATAGCAATTCCAAGTCCGTTCAAAACACGTGGCATTTCGTTTGCACCAGAATACTTACGTAAACCTGGACGAGAAACTCTTTGCAACTTAGTGATTGCTGGAACTTTTGTTGAAGGATTGAATTTCAAGGCAATTTTAATAAAACCTTGTTTGTTGTCTTCTTCAAACTTGTAATTTGTGATGTATCCTTGCTCAAACAAAATTTGCGTCATCGCTTTTTTTGTGTTTGATGCAGGAATATCTACAGTTTTCAAACCTGCGGAGCTCGCGTTACGAATACGCGTTAAGAAATCCGCAATTGGATCTGTGTACATATATAAAAAATTAGGTTACGGTTTTCGGTGTGCCTTTAGGGCACACCGAACCTTTAACCAGTTAATAATACAAAACTAGTGCTGCAAATATAATAAAATTATATTACCAGCTAGCTTTTTTAACACCCGGGATTTTTCCAGCCAATGCCATCTCACGGAAAGTAACACGTGAAATTCCAAATTGACGCATATATCCTCTAGGACGTCCAGTTAAACCACAACGATTATGCATACGGTTTTTCGCAGAGTTTTTCGGTAATTTTTGCAATGCCATCATAGCATCCCATTTCAAATCGACAACCTCTTCTGAACTATCTGTAGATTTTAATACAGTTGTTAATTCTTCTCTTTTTTTAGCGTAACGATTGTAAAGTTTTTCTCTTTTACGCTCGCGAGCTTTCATTGATTCTTTAGCCATTTCTTACTTTTTAATGAATGGGAAACCAAACGCGTTTAACAAAGCTTGACCTTCTTCATCTGTTTGAGCAGTTGTAACGAAAGTAATATCCATTCCTAAGATACGGTTTACTTTGTCAATGTCAATTTCAGGGAAGATGATGTGTTCTTTAACTCCACAGTTAAAGTTTCCACGTCCGTCAAAACCTTTAGCATTAACTCCACGGAAATCACGAGTACGTGGTAAAGCTACAGCAATGAAACGATCTAAGAAATCGTACATGTTGTCTCCTCTTAACGTAACTTTAGTTCCGATTGGCATCCCTTTTCTCAATTTAAAGTTAGAGATGTCTTTTTTGGAAATCGTCGAAACTGCTTTCTGACCAGCGATACGAGATAAATCTTCAACTGCTGCATCGATAATTTTCTTATCTGCAACGGCGTCACCCAATCCCTGGCTTAAAACGATTTTTGTAAGTTTCGGTACACGCATTTTGCTACTGTATCCGAACTTTTCAGTCAATTCAGAAATAATTTCTGTATTGTACTTTTCCTTAAGTCTTGGTGAATAACTCATTATTTAATCTCTTCTCCTGATTTTTTAGAATAACGAACTAATTTTCCTTCCTTGTTAACTTTACGTCCTACTTTCGTAGCTGTTCCATTAACAACAAGCATAAGGTTAGAAATGTGAAGACCAGCTTCTTTTTCTACAATTCCACCTTGAGGGTTTTGCGCACTCGGCTTGGTGTGTTTTTTCACCATATTTACGCCTTCAACGATTGCACGGCTGTTTTTTCTGTCGATTGAAAGGATTTTTCCTTCTGCATCGCGTGAATTACCACTAATTACTTTAACGGTATCACCTACTTTGATATGTAACTTCTGTTGCATAATAATTTCGATTATAGCACCTCAGGAGCTAGTGACACAATTTTCATATAGTCCTTTTCACGCAATTCGCGAGCAACTGGGCCGAAAATACGGGTTCCTCTCATGTCTCCCGCAGCATTCAATATAACGCAAGCGTTATCATCGAATCTGATGTAAGAACCATCCGCTCTACGGATTTCTTTTTTTGTTCTTACGATAACCGCCTTGGCAACTGTACCCTTTTTTACAGCTCCAGAGGGCATTGCACTCTTAACAGCAACTACGATTTTATCTCCAATTGAAGCGTAACGACGTCTTGTACCTCCTAAAACGCGGATGCACAATACTTCTTTCGCTCCGGAGTTATCCGCTACTGTAAGTCTTGATTCACTTTGTATCATTACTAAAAAATAATATTATTTAGCTCTTTCAACTATTTCTACTAATCTCCAGTTCTTTGTTTTTGACAAAGGACGTGTTTCCATGATTCTAACTGTATCGCCTTCGTTACAGTCATTTTTTTCATCATGGGCTACAAATTTAGTAGTTTTTTTGATGAATTTACCATATTTCGGATGTTTTACTTTTCTTTCTACAGAAACTACGATTGATTTATCCATTTTATCACTCGTAACAACACCGATTCGTTCTTTTCTTAAATTGCGCTTTTCCATTAGTAAGCTAATTTTATATCAAGCTATTAAGCTTGAGCACGTTTAGTTAACTCTGTACACAATCTAGCGATAGTCTTTCTCATTGCACGAATTTGCAAAGGGTTCTCCAAAGGAGAAACTTGATGTGTTAACTCAAGTTTCTCCAAAGAACCTTTCAATTCTTGAATACGACTAGCTAGTTCCTCAACAGATAATTTGATGATTTCTTGCTGCTTCATAATCTACTATTTTCCTGGTATAACATAGTCATTACGAACTATGAATTTACATTTAACCGGTAATTTTTGAGCTGCCAAGCGCATTGCTTCTTTAGCAGTTTCATAAGGTACTCCATCTGCCTCGAACAAGATACGTCCTGGTTTGATAACAGCTACCCAGTGACTAGGTGCTCCTTTACCTTTACCCATACGTACTTCAGCTGGCTTAGAAGTAACTGGTTTGTCAGGGAAAATACGGATCCATACTTTTCCTTCACGTTTCATGTAACGCGTAACTGCGATACGAGAAGCCTCAATTTGGCGTGAAGTAATCCATCCTGGCTCCAAAGATTTAAGCGCAAATGATCCGAATGCAACTGTACTACCGCGATGAGCTATACCCGTGCTTCTTCCCTTTTGTGCTTTTCTAAATTTGGTTCTTTTTGGCTGTAACATTTTTTAAAATTTTACTGTCCTAATTACTTTTTTCTTCTTTTAGCACCTGCGGGCTTTCTTCCTGATCCAGATCCTTTATTAGAACCTTGGCTCATACCTACATTCGGCGACAAATCGCGTTTACCATAAACTTCACCCTTGCAGATCCACACTTTGATCCCCAATCTACCATAAGTAGTGTGAGCTTCTGATAAAGCATAATCGATGTCTGCTCTGAACGTATGTAACGGAGTACGTCCATCTTTATACATCTCTGATCTTGCCATCTCTGCTCCATTCAAACGTCCAGAAATCTTAACTTTGATTCCTTCAGCTCCCATGCGCATCGTATTAGCAATAGCCATTTTAATTGCTCTTCTGAAAGAGATACGTGCTTCCAATTGACGAGCGATTCCATCAGCTACCAAACGAGCATCCAATTCTGGACGTTTAACCTCGAAGATATTGATTTGAATCTCCTTTTTAGTCAATTTTTTTAACTCTTCTTTCAGTTTATCAACCTCTTGTCCACCTTTACCGATGATAACTCCTGGACGAGCTGTGTTAATAGTAACAGTAACAAGCTTCAATGTACGCTCGATAATAATCTTAGCGATAGAAGCTCTAGACAAACGAGCATGAAGATATTTACGGATTTTGTCGTCCTCTACTAATTTATCTTTGTAGTTATCTCCACCGTACCAGTTAGATTCCCATCCATGGATGAAACCTAATCTATTTCCAATTGGATTTGTTTTTTGTCCCATTCTCTTACTTATTTAACACCATCAACGATAATGGTAACGTGGTTAGATCTTTTTCTAATTCTATGTGCACGTCCTTGAGGAGCAGCTTGAATTCTTTTCAACATAGCACCACCACCAACTTCGATCGTACGAACGACTAAAGTTTCGTTTTCAATGCTTTTGTCAGAATTTTTCTGTTCCCAGTTTGCAATTGCAGAACGCAATAATTTGTACAAACTAGTAGACGCTGCCTTAGGATTGTGTTGCAAGATATTGAGGGCTTTATTCACCTCAACACCACGAACTAGATCAGCAACCAGCCTCATCTTTCTAGGAGCAATCGGAGAGTCGTTCAAACGAGCAATTGCCGTTTGAGACTTCTCAGCCTTTAATTGTTCTGCTCTTAATTTTTTTCTAGCACCCATAATTTTGCTGAATTATATACTATCTTTTCTTATCCTTTTTATTCCCACCGTGTCCACGGAAGTTACGAGTTGGGGCAAATTCACCTAATTTGTGACCTACCATGTTCTCTGTAACGAAAACGGGAATAAATTTATTTCCATTGTGAACTGCGAATGTCAATCCAACGAAGTCTGGAGTAATTGTACTCGCTCTAGACCAAGTTTTGATCACATCCTTTTTCGTAGATGCATGTGCATCATCCACTCTTTTCATTAGTTTATAATGAACAAAAGGTGGCTTTTTTAACGAACGACTCATACGCTAATTATTTTTTTCTTCTTTCGATGATGAACTTATTGGAATATTTCTTCTTAGAACGAGTTTTGTACCCTTTAGAAGGCATACCGTTTCTAGAACGAGGGTGTCCTCCTGAACTACGTCCTTCACCACCTCCCATAGGGTGGTCAACCGGGTTCATTACAACACCACGTACTCTAGGACGACGTCCTAACCAACGGCTTCTACCCGCTTTACCAGAAACTGTTAAGTTATGTTCAGCATTCGAAACAGAACCGATAGTTGCGATACAAGTTGTCAAAATCATTCGAGTTTCCCCTGAAGGTAATTTAACAATTGCATAACGACCATCACGTGCATTTAATTGCGCAAAAGTACCTGCACCACGAGCAATCGCTCCACCTCTTCCTGGCTTCAATTCGATGTTGTGGATAACAGTTCCTAATGGAATATCACTTAAGAAAAGTGCATTTCCTACGTTTGGTGCAGCTCCTGCTCCAGCAACTACAGTGTCTCCCACTTTTAGTCCTTCTGGTGCTAAGATATATGCTTTCTCACCATCAACGTAGTACAACAAAGCGATGTGTGCCGTACGATTTGGATCGTACTCGATAGATTTAACTGTCGCTGGAACACCATGTTTGTTTCTTTTAAAATCAATCAAACGGTATTTTTGTTTGTGTCCACCACCTACGTAGCGGATTGTCATTCTACCGTCATTGTTACGACCACCTGATTTAGAAATCCCTTTAACTAAGCTTTTTTCTGGCTTGTTAGTGGTAATCTCAGAGTAATCACTGATGATTTTATGTCTCTGCCCTGGAGTTGTAGGCTTAAATTTTTTAAGACTCATCTTAATTTAATACTTAAAAATTATTAAATAAATCAATCGTTTCTCCAGCTGCTACAGTAACGATGGCTTTTTTCCATTGTTTGCTGCGTTGCTCAACGATACCTTTGTTAGTATATTTAACAGAGGATTTTCCACCGCCATAATTCATTGTGCGTACTTCAGTTACCTGAACACCGTACAATTTCTCGACAGCTCCTTTAATCTCAAGTTTGTTAGCCTCACGATCAACAACAAAAGCGAAACGATTAAATTTCTCACTTGCTCCTGTTGCCTTTTCTGTAATGATTGGCTTCTTAATAATTGTCTTCATTCTAATATTAATTATTTAGAATATTTTCGATTACTTCAATTGAACTTGTAGTCAAAACTACTTTTTTCGCATTCAAAACATCGTAAGTATTGAATGAATCAGCAGTAACAACTTTAACATTTCCAAGGTTACGAGAAGACAAATATACGTTTGAGTTCTCAGCTCCTAAGATTAACAATGTTTTCATGTTAGATACTTCTAAAGCATTCACCAAGTTGATAAATGATTTAGTGTTTGCTTTTTCAAAGTTCAAATCTTCCAAAACAACGATTGCATCTTGTTGAGCTTTGTAAGCGAATGCACTCTTACGAGCCAATCTTTTAAGCTTAACATTCAATTTGAAGTGGTAATTTCTTGGTCTTGGTCCGAAAATACGTCCTCCACCAACTCTTGTACCAGATTTAGCACTACCAGCACGAGCGCCACCTGTTCCCTTTTGTTTTTTCAACTTTTTAGTAGAACCTGCGATTTCTGCTCTTTCTTTTGCCTTGTGCGTACCTTGACGACGATTTGCTAAATGTTGTTTAACATCCAAATAAATCGCGTGATTGTTTGGCTCGATTCCAAAAACAGCATCAGATAAACTAACCGTTTTAGAAGTAGCCTTTCCGTTTACATCAAATACTTTAACTTCCATTACTTAATAATTGTTACGGTTGAACCTTTTGCTCCAGGAATTGAACCTTTCACTACGATTAAATTTTTGTCAGCAAGTACTTTCAACACTTGTAAGTTTTCCATAGTAACTGTTTTGTTACCCATCTGACCTGCCATGCGCATTCCTTTGAATACTTTTGCAGGATAAGAAGCGGCACCAATAGAACCTGGAGCTCTTAATCTGTTGTGCTGACCGTGAGTTGATTGTCCAACTCCACCGAATCCGTGGCGTTTTACAACCCCTTGGAAACCTTTTCCTTTAGAAGTACCGATGATATCAACGAATTCTCCTTCGTCAAACATATCAACTAATACTGTATCTCCTAAAGAGAGATTTTCGAAACCTTTAAATTCAGCTAACTTCGCTTTAGGCTCCGTGTTTGCTTTTTTAAAGTGACCTTTCAATGCATTTGGTGTGTTTTTCTCTTTGCGAGCACCAAATCCTAATTGAATGGCATCGTAACCATCTCTGTCTTGTGTTTTAACTTGCGTTACTACACAAGGACCAGCTTCAATAACTGTGCATGGCATTGCTTTGCCCTCGGCACTGTAAATGCTAGTCATTCCGACTTTTCTACCAATAATTCCTGGCATTACTACTTATTTATATAATTAAACTTTGATTTCTACATCAACTCCACTAGGCAACTCTAGACGCATTAAAGCATCTACTGTTTTGGACGATGAAGAATAGATATCCAAAAGACGTTTGTATGAACACAATTCGAACTGCTCACGCGCTTTTTTGTTAACGTGTGGAGAACGTAATACAGTGTAAATACGTTTGTGTGTTGGCAAAGGAATTGGTCCGCTAACTACAGCACCAGTAGCCTTTACTGTTTTCACGATTTTCTCAGCAGACTTGTCTACTAAGTTGTGATCGTATGATTTTAATTTGATTCTAATTTTTTGGCTCATTATCGTTTTAATTAAGCGTTCTATTTTCCGTTAGATTTAGCGACTACTTCTTCAGCAACGTTACGCGGTGCCTCAGTGTAGTGAGAGAACTCCATTGAAGAAGATGCACGTCCAGAAGACAATGTACGTAATTGTGTTACGTATCCAAACATTTCAGATAATGGAACGTCAGCTTTAACTACTTTAGATCCATTTCTATCGTCCATACCTTTAACCATTCCACGACGGCGGTTCAAGTCACCTACGATATCTCCCATGTTTTCTTCAGGGCAAACTACTTCTAACTTCATGATTGGCTCTAACAATACAGGTCCTGCTTTTTTCAATGCAGTTTTGTACGCCATTTTAGCACAGATTTCGAAAGACAATGAATCTGAATCCACTGCGTGGAAAGATCCGTCGATCAATTCTACTACTAATGCATCCATAGGGAATCCAGCCATAACTCCGTTTTTCATCGATTCTTTGAAACCTTTTTCTACAGAAGGGATGAATTCTTTAGGGATGTTACCACCTTTGATGCTATTGATAAATGTTAAACCAACTTTTTCTTGATCCTCTTGTGGAGTAATCTTAACTAGGATATCAGCAAATTTACCACGTCCACCTGATTGTTTTTTGTAAACTTCTCTGTGGTCAACTGGCGTTGTGATATTCTCACGGTAAGATACTTGTGGAGCACCTTGATTAACTTCAACTTTAAACTCACGACGTAAACGGTCAACGATAATATCAAGGTGAAGCTCACCCATTCCTTCGATGATTGTTTGTCCTGTTTCCTCATCCGTTTTAACACGGAAAGTTGGATCTTCTTCTGACAATTTAGCTAAACCAACAGATAATCTATCCGCATCTGCTTGAGTTTTAGGCTCAATTGCTAATCCAATTACTGGATCTGGGAAGTCCATAGATTCAAGAACGATTCCGTGTCCTTCAGCACACAATGTGTCTCCAGTACGAATATCTTTAAATCCTACAACCGCACCGATATCTCCTGCTCCTAACTCATCAATTTGATTTTGTTTGTTCGCATGCATTTGGAAAATACGAGAGATACGCTCTTTGTTGTTTGTACGTGGGTTATAAATGTATGAACCTGCTGGTAACACACCTGAATAAGCACGAACGAAACACAAACGTCCTACGAAAGGATCCGTTGCAATTTTAAATGCTAAACCTGCAAATGGCTCATCATAAGATGGCTTACGCTCGATTTCAGCACCTGTTTTAGGATCTGTTCCTTTAATTGCTTCTTGATCCATTGGAGAAGGTAATAAAGCCATTACCATATCCAACATTGCTTGAACTCCTTTGTTTTTGAAAGAAGAACCACACATCATTGGAACAACTTTACCAGCAATAACTGCTTGACGCAATGCTGTTAAAACTTCTACTTCTGTGATTGAATTTGCATCTTCGAAGTATTTTTCCATAAGTCTATCGTCAAACTCAGCAACTTGCTCTAACAAATGTTCGCGCATTTCTGTAGCTTCTTCAACTAAATCCTCAGGAATTTCAACTTCAGTAAACGTCATTCCTTTGTCTGCCTCGTTCCAAACGATTCCACGGAAGTTGATTAAATCAACCACTCCTCTAAAATCATCTTCTCCTCCGATTGGCAATTGCAATGGCAATGCATTACTTCCTAACATTTCTTTTACTTGACGACAAACATTCAAGAAGTCAGCTCCTTGACGGTCCATTTTATTAACAAATCCTAAACGTGGAACGTTGTAGTTATTTGCCAATCGCCAGTTTGTTTCAGATTGTGGCTCAACACCATCAACAGCAGAAAACAAGAAAACCAAACCATCTAATACACGTAATGAACGGTTCACCTCAACTGTAAAGTCAACGTGTCCAGGAGTATCAATAACGTTAATTTGGTAAGTGTCTCCGTTGTATTTCCAAGGAACTGTAACTGCTGCAGAAGTAATTGTAATACCTCTTTCTTGCTCTTGAGCCATCCAGTCAGTTGTAGCTCCACCTTCGTGTGTTTCACCTAATTTGTGGTTAACACCTGAAAAGTAAAGAATACGTTCTGTTGTTGTAGTTTTACCGGCATCAATGTGCGCAGCAATACCAATGTTACGAGTGAATTTTAAATCTCTAGCCATCTTGATTAAAATCTGAAGTGAGAGAATGCTTTGTTCGCCTCAGCCATTCTTAATGTGTCTTCTTTTTTCTTGTAAGCAGCACCTTCTTCTTTTGATGCAGCTACGATTTCAGCAGCTAATTTTCCAGCCATCGTTTTCTCGTTGCGTTTGCGTGAGTAACCGATTAACCATTTCATTGCTAATGAATTTTTACGAGATTCACGTACCGGAGTAGGAATTTGGAAAGTAGCACCACCAATACGACGAGAACGCACCTCTACTGAAGGTGTTACGTTTTCTAACGCTTTTTTGAATACTTCTAACCCTGTTGTTTCTTCAACTTTTTTCTCAACGATTTCCATAGCGTCATAGAAAATCTTAAACGCTAAACTTTTCTTTCCATCGTACATTAAGTTGTTCACAAATTTTGTAACCTGTACATCGTTAAAACGTGGATCAGGTAGAACAACCGCCTTTTTTGCTTTTCTTCTTCTCATCTTTTTACAAGAGCTTTAAAATTATTTTTGTTTTGGTCTCTTCGTTCCATACTTAGAACGACGTTGTGTTCTTCCTTCAACACCAGCAGTATCTTCAGCTCCACGAACAATGTGGTAACGTACCCCCGGTAAGTCTTTAACACGACCTCCACGTACTAACACTAAAGAGTGCTCCTGTAAATTGTGACCTTCACCACCGATGTAAGCGTTAACTTCTTTTCCATTTGTTAAACGCACCCTTGCAACCTTACGCATTGCAGAGTTCGGCTTCTTAGGAGTAGTGGTGTAAACCCTTACACATACCCCTTTACGCTGTGGACATGAATCAAGTGCAGCAGACTTTGACTTCTTCTCCACCGCAGTTCTTCCTTTGCGAACTAATTGTTGGATAGTTGGCATAAAATACTCTTAATTTTAAATAAATAATATCCCTAAAAAACACTTTAAGGGATGCAAAGATAGAGAATTAAAATTACAAACCAACTACTTACATTAAAAAAAACGAACTTTTTCACAGTCATTTGTGAAAAAAGTAAAATGCAAGTTTTAAAAAAAAGAAATATCGCTAATTGATTGAAACATTGAAAAATACACAAATAAATCGCAATTCTCAAAAATCAAAAGTAGTACATTCAAAAAAAACTGCTTAAAACCCGAAAAACTAAAAGGGGAAACTGGATTTTAGGCAAACAAAAAAAAATAGAGCACCAAGATCAATACAAAGCCACCTCATTTAATTTGCAGAAAAATCACCTGATTAACTTTGAATACAACAGTTAACAAGCCTCAAAACAATCGTTTTCTTTACCTAATGTCCGGCAGAAAAGCACACAAAATCATGCCTTAAACCCCAACAAAAGGAATATCCAACAACAATTTTATAGCCTATTTAAGTAATAAAAAAAGATTGCCCCGCTAAGGATAGAAGCGACATCCTTTTTTGAAAAAAAAGATATAGCGGATAGCCTGACGGCCTTTTCAATGCAATAAGATAAGGGCGTAGCGGCCAAAATTTCTTTTTATTCGGCAGCCATTTCGTTCTACACGTTATAGTAAACGCATGTAAAAGTGTTCATCTGCACTTTCC
Organism: Taishania sp.; assembly: GCA_030150045.1. Classification (GTDB taxonomy): domain Bacteria; phylum Bacteroidota; class Bacteroidia; order Flavobacteriales_D; family Crocinitomicaceae; genus Taishania. The sequence goes on along the minus strand of JASLGM010000008.1, from coordinate 49,456 downwards.
CGTGTGCTTCCACTGGTCGCAACGCCAAATGTGCCTTCACTACTTTTCCATTTTGTTTAGCTGTCACGTTTCGCACGGGCTGGATTTGATCTCTTTACCAAACCAAAAAACTCAGGACAAAGGAAAATAATGTCATAAAAAAAGGAGCCGAATAATCAGCTCCTTAAAATTGTATCAAACAAAGGGTTTGAATTATCTATACATCACCCCGCGAATCGCTTTCACTAAACGATCCACATTTGGCAATGCTTCATCAATCAATGTTGGTGAAAATGCGAATGGAGTATCTGTTTGTGTTACACGTTGAACTGGTGCATCCAAATAATCAAATGCATAACGTTGCAAGTGATAAGCAATTTCCGAAGAAATAGATGCTAAAGGCCAAGACTCTTCTAAAACCACACAACGATTCGTTTTCTTAACTGATTCTACAACTGCTGCATAATCAATTGGACGAACGGTACGTAAATCTAGAATCTCAACCGAAATCCCTTCTTTTGCTAGTTCCTCCGCTGCTTCGTGTGCTACTTTAATAATCTTACCAAAAGTTACAACAGTCACATCAGTACCTTTACGTTTAATGTCCGCTACACCAATTGGAATAATATATTCTCCATCAGGAATTTCTCCTTTATCTCCGTACATTTTCTCAGACTCTAAGAAAACCACAGGGTCATTATCTCTAATAGCTGCTTTTAGCAAACCTTTAGCGTCATATGGTGTAGATGGTGTAATTACTTTTAATCCTGGAACATGTGCATAAAACGATTCAAAAGATTGCGAGTGTGTTGCTCCCAACTGTCCAGCGGTACCGTTTCCTCCGCGAAAAACGATAGGACACCCGTATTGACCTCCTGACATTTGCAACATTTTAGCTGCACTATTAATGATTTGGTCTGCAGCAAGAATGGCAAAGTTCCACGTCATAAATTCAACGATAGGACGTAGACCATTCATAGAAGCACCTACTCCTATTCCTGCAAAACCTAACTCCGCAATTGGCGTGTCGATTACTCGTTTAGCACCGAATTCATCTAACATTCCTTGCGAAACTTTATAAGCACCATTGTACTCGGCAACTTCTTCGCCCATCAAAAACACGCTATTATCTCTGCGCATTTCTTCAGACATTGCCTCACGTAATGCCTCTCTAAATTGAACTGTTCTCATAGTTTAACTCTTCAAAATTCCGATTATGGAAGTTCAAAACTAACAAAATTGAACGAGAAATTTATAGTGATTCTAAATCTTTTCATCACAAGACGTAGGTTTGGTTGATAGAATAAAGGCCTTTAACAAACAATAACTGGTATTTTATACAGAAAAAAGAAAGTAAAAACGAGTGTTTATATTTCATTTTTCACGATACAGGCACCTTGTTAAAAAAGAAGTATACATCAAGAAAATCAATCAATTGCTAATTGGAATAAGCCGGCACATTATTATGCATGCTTAGTTAATATTTTAAAATAGGTACTTAAAATAATCGGAATTGAAATTTAATTTTTTTAAGTTTGTAAACAACATATGTAAATACACTTAAAATGAAAATACTTGTTTGTATCTCAAAATCACCTGATACTACATCTAAAATTGCTTTCACAGAAGGTAATACAAAATTTGATGAGAATGGTGTGCAATACATTGTAAATCCTTATGATGAATGGTATGCATTAGTAAGAGGTTTAGAATTAAAAGAAACTTTAGGTGGTACGGTAACCATCGTAACAGTTGGTAACGCTGCAGACGAAGCAATCATTCGCAAAGCATTGGCTATTGGTGCTGATGAGGCTGTTCGTATTGATGCAGATTCTAAAGATGCTTATTTCACTGCATTTCAAATTTCAGAATACGCTAAAGCAAATGGTTTTGATTTAATACTTACAGGAAAAGAGACAATACAATATAATGGATCTCAAGTAGGTGGCATGATTGCTGAAGCCATGGATTTACCATTTGTGTCTTTAGCAACTAAACTCGATGTTAATGGAACCACAGCAACAATGGACAAAGAATTCTTAGGTGGGATTCAGACGGTAGAAGTTCAACTCCCTGCTGTTGTTTCATGTGCGAAAGGTATGGCGGAACAACGCATTCCAAATATGAGAGGAATTATGGCTGCAAGAACAAAACCTTTACAAGTTGTTCCAGCAGTAGCTTCTGAAGATTTGACTACGTATGTAGCTTATGCTACTCCACCGGCTAAATCTGCTGTAAAAATGATTGATCCAAACAACATGGATGAATTAGTAGCATTGTTACATAACGAAGCAAAAGTTATTTAATCTTCAAAATCTCGAAAAATGTCAATTTTAGTATATATTAATGGTAACCATGGCATCGGAAAAAATGCTTTTGAAACGGTTACCTACGGAAAAAAATTAGGGGATGTAACTGTTATTACAAATGGTTCTATCTCTAGCGATGAATTAGCGAAGTTAGGAGAATACGGAGCGTCAAAAGTTTTAGTTGACACTTCTTTAGCAGACGCTGACGAAAGTCAATTAACAAAATTGATTGCTAATGCGGCAGCTTCTACTGGTGCGAAAACCATTATTTTCTCACACGATCACGTTGCAAAGGCAGTAGCGCCACGTTTATCAGTTCGTTTAAAAGCGGGATTAGTTTCCGGAGCGATTGCTTTACCTGATGCAGATGGATCTGTAAAAGTAAATGTATTCTCAGGGAAAGCATTTGCTTCTGTAAAAGTAAACTCAGACATCAAAATTATTTCTTTATTGGCGAATTCTATTCAACCAGAAGAAAATGGTTCAGCTTGTCCAGTTGAAAACTTTGCAGGAAATGCTGGTGAAGCAAGAGTAAAAGTATTAGCTACTAAACAACCAGAAGGTGACATTCCATTGCCGGAGGCTGAATTAGTAGTATCTGGAGGTCGAGGATTAAAAGCTCCTGAGAACTTCAAAATGACAGATGATTTAGCAAAAGCGTTAGGGGCTGCAACAGCTTGTTCACGCCCGGTTGCTGACATCGGATGGAGACCTCATCACGAACATGTTGGTCAAACAGGAGTTGCAATTCGTCCAAACCTATACATTGCAGTAGGTATTTCTGGAGCGATTCAACACTTGGCTGGAGTAAACGGTTCAAAAACAATTGTTGTTATCAACACGGATCCTGAAGCTCCTTTCTTTAAAGCTGCTGACTATGGTGTTGTTGGTGACGCTTTTGAAGTAGTTCCACGTCTTATTGAGGCGGTGAAAAAATTCAAAGGATAGTATTCTTTAGATATTTTGAAAAGGTAGTAACGGATGTTACTACCTTTTTTTGATTTAAAAAAAGCTCCTTCTATCAAATAATAATCCTTAATAAAACAAGGGTTAAAAAAAATGCTTAATTTTATAGCTTTATTCAAGAAAGTATAATGCTTAGCGTTAGTCACTATTCTTGAGAACGTTCGTAGATTTGAAATGAAAAAAATCAAGCTAGAAATAACAAACTTATCGTATAGCCAAACACAATCTAAGGCTTATGCGTTGGTACTTAGCGAAAGTGAAGGAACTCGTCGCTTACCAATAATCATTGGAAACTTCGAAGCACAAGTCATTGCTATTGAATTAGAAAAAATGACCCCTTCGCGTCCGTTAACCCACGATTTGTTTCAATCTTTTGCATCCTTAGTAAATGCGAATATCAAAGAAGTAATCATAACCAATCTTCTAGAAGGTGTTTTCTTCTCCAAAATTGTTATTGATTATCAAGATATGACTTTTGAAATTGATGCTCGTACGTCGGATGCGATTGCGATTGCGATGCGTGCAAAAGCACCCATCTATGTATTCGAAAATATTTTAGATATGGCAGGTATCGAACTCAATGACGACCTGATTCCAATGGAAGTACAAACAGACGAACCTACTCCTGACAATTCCAATCCCCTACACTCATATACTTTAAAAGAACTTGAAGCTAAAATGGAGGAAGCAATTCGTGTTGAAGACTATGAAGTTGCCTCTCAGATTAGAGATGAAATCAATCGAAGACAAGAATAAATAACGGATGCAAAGTTTAATAAAGAATCGCTTAATTGCGATGAGCTTCTTACAATATTTCGTTTGGGGAGCATGGTTAATCACAATTGGAAATTATTGTGGTACAACCTTGAATTGGAGTTTTACTGAATTTGGAGCGATTTTCTCAACCATGGGAATCTCCTCTTTATTCATGCCGACTTTAGTAGGTTTCATTGCAGACAAATACATCAATGCCGAAAAACTTTATAGTTTATTACATCTTGGTAATGCTATTGCAATTGGATTGATTCCTCAAATCACAGAACCAGGAACCTTCTTTTGGGTGATTTTGATTGCAATGTTGTGTTATATGCCAACACTCGCTTTGAACAATTCAATATCTTATCACATATTAAAAAGTCAAAATATTGATTTAGTGACCACGTATCCTACTATTCGGGTTTGGGGAACAGTTGGGTTCATTGCTGCAATGTGGTTAACAAATTTAACAGGTAGCAAAGCTACCGTGGGCCAGTTTTATATCTCAGCAACTGCAGGTATAATCCTTGCCATTTATGCACTTACCTTACCTAAATGTCCTCCACATCATAAGCATGCGACAAATGAAGTTAAAGTAAAACAGAATTTATTAAAAGACGCTTTTCGATTATTCGCTGACTACAAAATGGCGTTATTCTTTACCTTTTCTATGTTATTAGGTGCTGCTTTGCAGTTGACCAATATGTATGGTGACAACTTCTTGTCGAGCTTTGAAAGTGTTCCCGAATACAAAGACTTATTAGTTGTCCGTTACTCGACAATCATCATGTCAATTTCACAAGTATCTGAGACCTTGTTTATCCTCGCCATACCTTTCTTCTTGAAGCGATTTGGTATAAAAAATGTAATGCTCATCTCCATGTTTGCTTGGGTTCTTCGTTTTGGATTACTGGCCTACTCTAATCCGGCAGATGGCTTATGGATGATTATACTTTCTTGTATTGTATACGGAATGGCTTTTGACTTCTTTAACGTAAGTGGATCTTTATTCGTTGAAACAAATGTTGATGCAAAAATTAGAGCTAGTGCGCAAGGCATGTTCATGATGGTTTCAAACGGATTTGGTGCAATTTTAGGCAGTTCTGTAAGTGGTTATGTTATTGATAAATATTTCACTCATGACGGCATACGGGACTGGACAAACATCTGGCTTTCCTTCGCAGGATATGCGCTTGTGATTGCAATTCTTTTTGCAATCATGTTTAAGCATAAGCACGACCCAAAAGAATTATCAGCAATCAATCATTAAGATGGTGCGTAATCTAACGCTCGAAGAAAAGATATTTGCTATACAATCGGAGGAAGATTTTAACGCCGTTGCATTAGAAGTTTTTGCTTTTCAAAAGGCGAATAATCCCGTTTACGCTAAATATATTTCCTTACTTGACAAGAAAGAACCTTCTCATTATTGGGAAATTCCTTTCCTGCCAATAGATCTTTTTAAAACACAAAAAGTCTATACAGGAGAATCCAATGAGGAAATCTTATTTTTAAGTAGTGGAACAACTGGAATGACAAGAAGCCATCATTTCGTTGCCTATACAGAAGTTTATGAACGTTCCTTTTTTGCTGGATACGAACAATTAATTGGACCGCCAAAAGATCAAGTTATTCTTGCGCTTTTACCCAATTACGTTGAACAAGGCAGCTCAAGTCTAGTTTACATGGTCAATGCATTAATTGAAAGTAGTAATCATCCATTGAGTGGATTTCTATTGGACCAACCAAATGAAATATTAGAACGCTATCAACAAGCAATATCTGCTCAGAAAAAAGTTGTTCTATTTGGGGTTTCTTATGCTCTTTTAGACCTTGCAGATCTTGGAGTAGACTTATCTCATGCGCTTATTATCGAAACAGGTGGAATGAAAGGTCGTCGAAAGGAAATGACAAAAGTAGAACTGCACGATTGCTTGAAAAAAGGGCTAAATGTTAACCACATCGCTTCTGAATATGGTATGACTGAATTACTCTCTCAGGGATATAGTTTAAAGAACACTTTATTCGACACTCCCAATTGGTTAAAAGTTGGCATTCGTGAAATAAACGATCCACTTTCTTATACTCAACCTGGAAAAACAGGTGGAATAAACGTAATTGATCTAGCCAATTTATATTCCTGTAGCTTCATTGCGACCCAAGATTTAGGAAAAACACACAATCAACAATTTGAAATCCTCGGACGTTTCGATCACAGTGACATTAGAGGATGTAACCTTTTGGTGCAATAATCTTAACCATAAACCATTGTATACTTTCATAAAAAGCAGTACATTAGTATAGATATTCATAATCCAAATTATCGTATACTTTATGGCATTGACCGAAGGAATCATCCAATTTATTGAAAAGAAATCCAGCGAGCTGTTTGAAAAAGTAAAAGCACATAGAGAACATCTTCATCAACATCCGGAACTTTCTTACAAAGAGTTTCAAACCATGAAATACGTTTCCGAGCAACTCACGGAACTACAGATTGACCACGTAAAAGGCGTGGGAGAAACAGGTGTCATTGCCATCATTCGCTCAATAGACCATAACGAAGGAAGCCCATGTATTGCCTTGCGTGCTGATTTAGACGCCCTGCCGATTATTGAAGAAACAAATGCGCCATACACCTCCTTGAATCATGGTGTTATGCATGCTTGTGGTCATGATGTCCACACTGCTATTCTATTGGGAGTCGCAGAAATATTAAACGAAATAAAAGACGAACTTCCTCAGCCAATAAAATTGATTTTTCAACCAGGTGAAGAAAAAAATCCTGGTGGAGCATCCATCTTAATTAAGGAAGGTGTTCTCACGAATCCAAAAGTAGATGCTATTTACGCCTTACATGTATTTCCAGATCTAGAAACCGGATATCTGGGATTTAAAGAGGGTCTATACATGGCTAGCTGTGATGAAATATACATCACCATAAACGGAAAAGGCGGGCATGGTGCTACTCCCCATCATTGCATAGACCCTATATTTATTGGTGCTCAAGTCGTTACAAATTTGCAAAGTATTGTCAGTCGATCTTGCGACCCAACTGTACCTTGTGTGTTAACTATTGGTCATTTTGAAGCGTTAGGCGCAACCAACATCATTCCATCAAAGGCTATTTTAAAAGGAACATTTAGAACCATGAATGAACCTTGGCGAAAAAAAGCATTGGACCAAATTGTACATGAAGTAAAACGTATTGCAGAAGCACATGGAGCAAGCGCTGAAGTTGAAATCAGCAAAGGATATCCTTTCTTGAACAATGATCCAGAGTTGACTAAAGCACTAAAAAAAGGCGCCTCTTCACTTTTCGACACGAACAAATTGGTAGATTTACCAATACGTATGACCTCCGAAGACTTCTCCTTCTATGCACAAGAAGTTCCTGCTTGTTTCTTTCGTCTTGGCGTAGCAAACACTGCAATACGAGAACAATTCGGTGTACACCATCCTAAATTTGATATTGACCCACAAGCTTTACTTCATGGCATGCGTGCCATGGCCATAGCTCCATTTACAAAGCCGTGAAAAAAATAATTTACCTCTTCTTTATTGCACTTCTCATTCTTAGTTGTTCGTCCAATAAAGAATCTGATTTTGACAAAGCAGCAACCCATTATTTCAGTATTAAAGAAATGGGCGAATTGGCAACCGTAGATTACAGCATTAGCAAGATTCTTAAGATTGATGATAAAGGGGAATGGTATAAATTTGGAGATCGTAAAATATTGATTTCGGTAAAAGCGAATGTAAAAGCTGGAATTGATTTAGATGAAATGCAAGAAAATGACATCAAGATCAACGGTAATGCTATTGAAGTTAATTTGCCAGCAGTGAAAATACTGTCTTTTGTTCTTCCTACTGACCAAGTACAAACCGTAGTGAATGACGTCAATGGTTTACGCCATGAGTTTTCTCAAAAAGATAAAATGAATATTATTAAACTAGGCGATCAAGAAATCAGAAGAGAGATAAAAAACACAGACATTTTAAAAGACGCAGAAAATAATGCCATCGAATGGGTTAAAAGCTACTATGAAAACTTAGGATTTACGAACATTAAGGTAACTGTAAAAAAAGAACTATTATGAGTCGTAAAAGAAAAAGTTGGTTTTCCATAAGCGCCATAACGGGTTGGTTATATTTTATCGCTTTTGTTGCAATTGTGTATTTTATTTTCACGCAATGGAGCAGCTGTAAACGTTCTGAATACAGCATGAAATTAGAAGAAACACCACTATCCATCGGCAAAATTGAAGCTATTGCTCAACTGGCAACACTTTCTTACACCGAAGAATTTGTCATAGACAGCACCGAACATTATAGAAATGTTTCCGACAGAATGTCTGGTGGAATGGATCGTATCTTCGCACAAGGAGATGTGAAAAACGCACTTAAAAACAGTGGTATAGACCGAAGGTTGACCATCATCACAAAGATTCGTGGGGAAATTGGGTTTGACATGAAAAAGATAGAGCAAATTGTCATTTCAAAAGACAGTGTTTTAATCAAAAGCCCCTATCCCACCTTGCTACAATTAAGCGTGGACTACAGAGAATCTGAAGTATTTATTGAAATTGGAAACTGGAAAGACAGCGAACGTAAAAAACTGGAACAAAAAGCAATTGCCAAGGCAAAACGCAGAATTGAAAAAGAAAACTTAAAACAGAAAAGCATCGCAAAATACGAAGCCATCATTCAAAAAACCATTCCAAACCGAACATGTATCTATGAATATTATTAAATCCTTTTTTTTGATATTTTCCGTAGCCTTACTTTTAGGTTGCGACAAATCGGCATTGACTATAAAACGCATCAACGGTACGTATGAAATAAAAAAATTGAAAATCCTTGATTACGCAGGAATCACGCATGAAACAGAAGTGCAAGGAACCATTACTTTCACAGCGGACGACTTGAAAAGCAAAACGGGAAAGTATCATTTTGATTTCCTTTATTCATCAGATTTTTTGGCTGACACCCTACTTCTAACAGGCAATTATTCCCAAGAAAATCAACGTGATTTCGATTTTTATTTGCCTCAAAACGATCCTTTCAAAGGTACAATGGTCTATTACAACAAAGAAGATTTACAGTTCGAAATTCCGAATTTGGAATACAAAGGATATTATTTTATTCTAAAAAAGAAAAAGTAATCCATCAACAGCCCGAACGGAGTGCGATAGCTAAACGAACGTAAGAAAGTGTGAACGCGAGATAACAACTGCGACCAAAGGAAGCACGTTGTGAGCCGCAAGCGAACCTTTTTTACGGAGTTTACTAAAGAACGAAGGGCGTTTAAGGCTGCCAAAACATCTCCTTTATCTAAAAAATCAGGGCGTTCCCCCAAGGGGTCGGGCTATTCATTACAAGTTTTTTCTACAAAAAAAGCTTTCCATTGCAATCCCTAACGCGAGATTTGTTTTCATCCGTTTGCTTGAATTTCCCACAAAATAAAAAGGCACAAAAAAAGCCTGTAACAACAATTATTACAGGCTTTTCAAGTTTATTATGAGGCTTTAATTGGCCATTTCACTCATAAATTTAATACGCATTAAACGCAATTCCTCTTCTGAAAAGTCACCATCAAACTCATGATAGGCAGTTTTCAAATCATCGGTTTCTGCTTCACGGAAGTATTCATAAATTTCTTCCTGGTGATCTTGATCCAACACCTCATCGATGTAATACGAAATGTTAACGCGTGTTCCTGACGAAACAATTCCTTCGATCTCGTCGATTACTTCATCAAGGCTTTTCCCCTGAGATTTACCGATGTCTTCAAGCGGTAATTTGCGGTCAATATTTTGAATCAACTGCACTTTTAAACCGGATTTATTAATCAAAGAACGCACCATCATGTCTTGAGGTCTGTCAATGTCATTTTCCTCCACGTAAGCACTAATCAATTCAATAAATGGTTTCCCATATCGACTTGCTTTTCCATTACCAACACCTTGAATATTCGTCAGTTCCTCCATGTTTATTGGATACTGAAAACACATATCTTTTAAAGAAGGATCTTGGAAAATCACGAAAGGTGGAATGTTGTTTCGTTTAGAAATTGTCTTTCTTAGGTCTAACAAAGCCTTGTATAAATTCTCGTCAAACACAGCCTTTGATGCTCCTGCTGGATCTTCCTCGATTGCGGAATAATCGTGTTCTTTCAGTAACATAAAAGAAGTCGGGTGCTCAATAAACTGATGTCCTAGCGGTGTCAACTTCACTAAACCATAGGATTCGATGTCTTTATAAATAAATCCAGCCACGAGTGATTGACGAAGTACGGCATTCCAGAAATGCTCGTCTTTATCTTGTCCTATTCCAAAGTTAGGATGCGCGTCATGTTTATAATTTTTGATTTCGGAAGTGACTTTTCCAGCGATGAAGTTACACAGATGCTTAGCTTTCTGCATTTCTTGTAAATCCAATATACTTTTCAGCAATAGAGAAACAGCGTCTTTCCCTTCGGTTTTTTCACGTGGATTTTTACAGTTATCACATAGACATTGGCAATCTTTTTCATCAAAAGATTCTCCAAAATAATAGAGGATGAATTTTCTTCTACAAACAGAGGTTTCGGCGTAAGAAACAATTTCTCCAAGCAGTTGCTTTCCTATTTCTTGTTCAGAAACGGGTTTTCCTTGCAAGAATTTCTCTAGTTTCTCAATGTCTTTATATTGATAAAAAGCGATGCACTCCCCTTCTCCACCATCACGTCCAGCACGTCCTGTTTCTTGGTAATAACTTTCAATAGATTTTGGAATATCATGGTGAATAACAAAGCGAACATCTGGCTTATCGATTCCCATTCCAAAAGCGATAGTCGCTACAATAACGTCAGCTTCTTCCATCAAGAACATGTCTTGGTGTCGTGCTCTAGTTACGGCGTCGAGTCCTGCGTGGTAGGGCAAGGCATTAATTCCGTTTACCTGTAATACCTCTGCAAATTCTTCTACTTTTTTTCGACTAAGGCAATATACGATTCCACTTTTACCTTGTCTTGCTTTAATGTATTTTATGATTTGTTTTTCAACGTCTTTTTTGGGACGAATCTCATAATACAAATTATCTCTATTAAACGAGGATTTGAACACCATGGCATCAAGCATATTCAGGTTTTTCTGAATATCGTACTGTACTTTTGGCGTTGCGGTTGCGGTAAGAGCAATGATGGCAACGTCAGAAATACGTTCGAAGATTTCTCTTAAGCGTCGGTACTCAGGTCTAAAATCGTGTCCCCATTCAGAGATACAGTGAGCTTCATCAATGGCGAAGAAAGAAACGTTTACAGAAGTAAGAAAATCGATATATTCTTGTTTCGTTAAGGACTCTGGTGCTACGTAGAGCATTTTTGTTTTGCCTGATGAGATATCTGCTTTTACACGTGTGATTTCTGTTTTAGACAAAGACGAGTTTAAGAAATGAGCGATACTTTCTTCATTACTTACATTCCGAATGGCATCTACTTGATTTTTCATCAAGGCAATAAGTGGTGAGACAATTACGGCCGTTCCTTCAGAAATAAGTGCTGGTAATTGATAGCAAAGCGATTTTCCCCCGCCGGTTGGCATAATCACAAAGGTGTTATTTCCTGATAAAACATTTGTGATTATCTCCTCTTGCTTTCCTTTAAATTGACTAAATCCAAAGTAAGTCTTCAAGGCATCTTTCAAGTTCACACCTAACATAATTTAATGTCTAATTTTATTATATTGATCAATCGCATTGTTTCACGAATATAAAATAATTCTGCTTCTTTTCATACGATTTTAACAACATAGTTGCACTTCGTTAAAAATCTCATTGAAAGCCGTCATTTTACTTCTATCAATCGATACAATAGATGTTACATTTTATTACTTTTGTGTACTATGGGTAATGAGAAAAACATGTCTTTCCTCCAACATTTGGAAGAGTTACGTTGGAGACTTGTAAAATGTGCTATTGCGATTGTCATCTGTGGAACCGTAATCTTCTTAAATCAAGAGTGGATTATGGACCATATCTTTTTAGCTTTACTTGACACGCAATTCTTTTCTTACCGTATTTTATGCGAAATGTTCGGGGTTTGCATTGAGAAGATAAACGTTGAAATGCAATCCATGAATGTTGCCGGGCAGTTTAGCTATGCTTTCATGACTTCTATCTTAGGTGGGATTGTTGTTTCTTCGCCTTTTATCTTTTATCAATTATGGTTATTTATTAAACCCGCATTAAAAGAGAACGAATACACGACTTCCCGTGGATTGATCTTCTACGTTTCTTTCTTATTCTTATTAGGAATTTTGTTTGGCTACTTTGTCATTGCCCCAATGACCATTCAATTTTTCGGGAATTATCAAATTTCCAAAAGCATACAAAACATTTTTACGATTGACTCCTACATGAGTTTAATCTTATCTACGATCTTTTATTCCGGTTTGTTTTTCTTATTACCCGTATTCAGTTATGTGTTTGCGAAATTAGGCATCATTACAGCAGATATTTTAAGAAAATATAGAAAACACGCCATTGTAGGAGTGTTAATCATTTCTGCTGTTATTACCCCACCGGATGTGATTAGCCAAATTGTTGTTTCCATTCCAATCGCTCTTTTATATGAAATTGGAATCCTTTCTGCACGAAGAGTAGACAGAAAGAGAGCTGCAATTAACAAATAATATTTTGGCTACAAGCTACTTTTGTATACATTTAGGCGCTTGAAGTTAATGTACACATATAACCTTTTACTACTTTTACTACTTCCTCTCATTGGTTTTTCACAGAAAACAACGATACAGGGAAATGTGAGTGAAGCGAGTTCTGGCTTGCCTTTAGAGTTCGTCCGTGTGCAATTTCAAGACTCCAAATATGGTGTCATTACCGATTCTTTGGGAAACTTTTTTTTCGAAACGTATTATGCAACCGACACCGTTGTTTTCAACTTAGCAGGCTATACAATCGAGCGAAGAAAGGTGAAATTGGACCAGGTAAATAACTATTCAATAAGTTTATCCGTTCCTATCAATGACATAGAAGAGGTAATGATTCGCCCACAAGAAGAACCTTTTTCCACAAAATTACACAAACTCATAGTTCGCAACAAACCCATCAATAATAGAGAAAAACTTGACGCCTTTGAATACGAAGCGTATACAAAAATGCGCATGGATATTTCCAATATCTCAGAAGCTTTTAGGGCCAGAAAATTTGTACAACGTATAAAAGTAGTCAACGACTATCTGGACTCAACAGCAAACGGGAAATTGGTACTTCCTTCTATGCTCACAGAATCCGTATCCAAAATTTGTTATTCCCGATCTCCAAAGTTAAAACGTGAAATTTTGCTTGGCACAAAAGTAATAGGCATAGACGTGATTGACTTCGATCAATTTACGGGAGAAATGTACGCCGATATTAATGTTTACGACAATTACATTCGGGTATTCAACAAACAATTTGTAAGCCCTATAGCCAATTTCGCAAGGAACTACTACAACTTCGTACTCATGGATTCCCTTACGGTCGATGGCCGTTGGTGCTACGAGATGAAATTCAGTCCGAAAAGAACAGGCGACCTAACCTTTGAAGGCACTTTGTTGGTACATGATTCCACTTATGCTATAAAATCTGTAACAGGCAAAATATCAAAGGCTGCCAACATCAACTTCGTAAACGACATTCGTTTTGAGCAACAATTTGAACAAGTTGAAGCCGAAGTATGGATGCTAACCTACGAACACTTGTTTGCTGATGTAAACATTGCAAAAAAAAGTAAACTATTTGGCGTACATGCGCACCGAAGAACTTACCGAAAAGATTATGTTATTAATGCCAAACAGCCAACAAGCTATTACCGGTCTAACACGACAGTTGAAAAAGCAGATTCAGCAGATAAACGCGATGACTCCTTTTGGATAAAACACCGTCAAGACACCTTAAATAAACAAGAAGCTGGTATACCAGAACTGATTGACACCTTAAACAATTTACCTTTTTTCAAATTTATGAAAGGCAGTGTCTACATGCTCACTACGGGGCATTGGAAACAAGGTCCTTTAGAATATGGAAACCTCTATCAGCTATTCAGTTACAACCCTGTTGAACACTTCCGGACAGGAATACAATTAAGAACAAGTAACAAATTCAGTACAAGGGTGGAATTAATGGGCCGTTTGTATTACGGTTTTGGCGATAAAGAATTCAAATATGGTGGTCGTGTGCGCTACAATGTCAGCCCTAAAAAACGTGGAATGCTGAGTGCATTTTACAATTACGACATTGAACAGATCGGTGCAAGTCCAACAGCTACAACAGTCGGCTCTACATTTGGAACCCTTTTCAGAACCGGACCATTAGATAAATTGACCTTTGTCAAAAAAATGGGAATTGATTTTGAAAAAGACCTTCACAAAGACATCGTTTTGTTTGCTGGTTTCCAATGGAAAGAATACAAAGCGCTAGGTTTAGCGAATTACATCAAATTCGATCCCAATTCAAACAGCTACGACACCATTAATAAAATCAGAAATGCAGAAATAACCTTCCGTTTCCGATGGTCGAAAAAAGAAGAATTTGTATCCGGAAAATTTGACAGAAAAATTGTTCGAAGCCGATATCCAGTATTGTCTTTTCAATCAGTAATTGGAATTAAAGGATTGTTTGGTTCAGATTATTCTTACCAAAAACTAGATTTTATGTACGACCACCAAACACCTATTGGCGTACTTGGAAACATTCGTTATGGATTTGGAGTTGGTGCCATATTAGGAACAGTGGCCTATCCATTCTTGAAAATACACGAAGGAAATCAATCCTATTTTTTATATAAAAATGCCTTTAACATGATGAATTTCTTTGAGTTCGTATCCGACAAATATGTCGATGGATTCGTGGAAAACCATTGGGGCGGATTATTTCTGGACTACATACCCGGTGTCCGTAAATTACAACTCCGATTTGTTACTACTGTGCGTGCAACTTGGGGAACACTTTCAAATAGACACCAACGTGAGATGATTTTACCTAACTTTACAAAATCATTCGGAAACATACCTTATGTAGAGTGTTCCGTTGGAATTGAAAATATTCTTAAAGTATTGAGAATAGATGTTTTTTACCGCGCTACGCACCAAATCCCGAATCAATCGCCGTTTGGTGTACGTGCAAGATTTGAATTTTATCTCTGATGAAATTATATACCAAAGAAATCAAAAAGACTTACAAAGGTCGAAACGTTGTTAAAGGAGTAACTGTAGAAGTTAATCAAGGTGAAATTGTTGGTCTTTTAGGACCCAATGGTGCAGGAAAAACAACGTCGTTTTACATGATTGTTGGATTAGTAAATCCAGATGGAGGAAAGGTTTTTCTGGATGAAACAGAAATCACCAATTTACCCATGTACAAACGTTCACAATTAGGCATTGGTTATTTACCACAAGAGGTTTCGGTATTCAGAAAACTTTCTGTCGAAGATAATATTATGGCCATATTAGAAATGACCAAGCTCAATAAACAAGAAAGACAACAACGTTTAGAGCAATTATTGTCCGAATTTCGTTTGCAGCATGTACGTAAAAACCTTGGCAACAGACTTTCTGGAGGAGAGAAAAGAAGAACGGAAATTGCACGTGCCTTGGCAACCAATCCTAAATTTGTTTTATTGGACGAACCCTTCGCAGGCGTTGACCCTATTGCGGTTGAAGACATCCAAACCATAGTTTCGGAATTGAAACAGAAAAACATAGGTATTCTAATCACCGACCACAACGTTCAAGAGACCTTGTCCATAACAGACAGAGCATATTTACTATACGAAGGCGCTATTCTGAAATCCGGAACGGCAGAAGATCTTGCCAACGACGAAGAAGTACGACGTGTGTACCTTGGACAAAAATTCGAACTCCGAAAAAAATAATGCATAAACAAATAATAAAAGACTATTTTTACACAAAAAATACTGCTATGAGAAAATTGGCAAACTTTCTATTCTTGACCACTTTAGTATGTGCTTTTTCATTGCAATCATGCAAAAAGAAGTGCGACCTTGGCCCTAATCTAAACGAAGGTGAAATCCGTGAAGAATACTCTGTTTTCCCTACAAAAGGATACATTACAAGTGATATGGAAACGGGGCTATACCTCGTTACGGACACTACGTATTTTGGGAATGACTTCTTGGTAAGTACCGATAAAGGAGTTACAAAAACAGCTGTCAATTTTAACACACATAGCTTGTTGGCTTTCCCTATCACGT
This sequence comes from Taishania sp., assembly GCA_030150045.1. Classification (GTDB taxonomy): domain Bacteria; phylum Bacteroidota; class Bacteroidia; order Flavobacteriales_D; family Crocinitomicaceae; genus Taishania. The sequence continues at coordinate 33,199 of JASLGM010000008.1, read as the reverse complement.
CAAATTGCTTTGCTTCATTTCAGCGTAAAGTAACCATCGACCAACTCAACAAAGTGGTTGTTTACACCATTATGGTGAAAGATTGTGGAACGTGTGATACAAAAGTATTTACCGAAAACTGGGTTGTCATCCCGGCTGTAGACCAGACGTACACGGTGTTATACGATGTAAAACAGCAAACGATTTACTAAAATCAAACATAATAACATGTAGAAAGGCTTCCAGATCATTCGTATTTGGCAGCCTTTTTCGTTCTACACGCTTTAGTAAACGTCCACAAAGTAGTTCACCAGCTGCTTGCAACGCGCTTCTGCTAGTCGCAGTTGCCAGCTAGCGTTCACTCCCTTTGCGAATCGTTTAGCTGTCGCGTACCGCACGGGCTGGAATTCCGTTTTCAAAAACGAAATCTAAAATCTATTGAAAAATACACTTGTGCTAAGGATAGAAGCGGCATCTCTGTTGCCTTCCCAAGTAATTGGGGAGGCAACAGAAATATAGCGGATAGCCTGACCCTATCGCTGACCAACGGAAAGCAGATGGGGAGCGCCCAAAAAAGTAATAAAAGAAAGAAAAAAGAAACAAACAAAGAAAAAGGCCCTAAAGGCCTTTGTAATCTCTTAAAATTAGATGATTTCTGAAGTAGCTTCAACGTTTGTAACGTCTACCTTTCCATAGGCATCACAGTGACCACCTCTAGATGAACCACATGCGTTAAGTACTACTAACATTCCAATTCCTACAAGAGCTAGCGCTGCTAATCTTTTCATTGTTGTTTGTTTTGAGTTTTATATCTAACTTGTTGTGCGATAAAAATAAGGAATATAACTATACCTTCGACAAGTTAATTTCATCAACAATAAATAATCATTCATTAAGTTCTTATTTTTACACTTTACGCTTGATTAAATGAAGTATTTTTTTCTCTTCTTCCTTCTCCTTTCCCAGTCTTTTGTCATTGCACAAAGGAAACAAGGGTTTGAGCTCCAAATAGAAGGCTTAGAAAAAAAAGAAGAGAAATACTTGACAAAAATTTCTGATTCCATTGTTTTTAAGCAACGTGTGATGGGAATTCAGTCTCGTCACCGTAAAAAAGGTTACGTTTTAGCAAGCATTGATGTACTCCAATTCGACTCCCTACGCACCGTAAAAATGGTGTATTACAAAGGTCCTAAATTGCCAGGGATGAAAATCACGGTTTCTCCGACTGAAGCCAAAATATTAAGAAAACACGCCGGTTTAAGCGAACAAATGCTCAGTAACCAACCCCTTCAACCTTCAGAAATTGAATCCTTGTACAAGAAAATCCTTTCAGCCTATACAAATAACGGTTACGCCTTTGCGAAAATCCGATTGGACATTACAAAAATGGATTCTTCTGAAATTACAGCACGGCTGGAGGTAGACAAAGGTCCTTTACTAAATTGGAACAACTTGGTGCTAAAAGGCGATTCTTCTTTACCCAAAAAATTTATTGCCAACACGGTACAATTCAAAAAAGGAGATCCGTTTTCTGAGGATCGTTTTCTTAATGTTACGCGCAGATTGACTGCTTTAAATTTATACGAAGAAATACGTCCAAGTGAATTGCTGTTCACAGACAACGGCGTGGATTTATACGTCTATCTAACTGCAAAAAAACTCAGTTCCATGAATGGGATCATTGGTTTGCAACCCAATTCCATCACTGGAAAAATGCAGCTGACAGGAGATTTGAATTTAAAACTCAACAACATATTAAAACGTGGCGAATACTTATCCATCAATTGGTCTAGTCTACAAGCCAAAAGCCAACAACTAAGAACAGCTTTACGTTATCCGTATATTCTGAATACACCTTTAGGTTTTGAAGGGAGTTTTAATTTATATAAAAAAGACACCACCTTTTTAGAATTGGAATCCAATGCAGGGATCAGTTATAATGTAAGTGGTAATTTTTACTTTAAAGCTTTCTATGAAAACTTTAGCTCCAATGTATTGAACGGCGGAAATCCAACGGTGAATAATTTAGGGACAACTAAGACCAATTTATATGGTATTGGTGTGAATTACAACAATTACGATTACACTCCTTTACCTACAAAAGGCTTTGGTGTGGTGGCGGCTTTCTCCACAGGTATTCGTAAGGCATACAATTATGTGGATTCAACATGGACGAAAAGCACAGTCTATCGTGGGGATTTATCCATAGATTGGTACATTCCAATTGTGCGTCGTCACATTGTTAAACTTGCTAACGTGACCCAATTGTACGAAGCTCCAACTTTCTATACTAATGAAGCCTATCGCTTTGGTGGATTACAAAGTCAACGCGGTTTTAATGAGCAATTTTTATTAGGTACTGCGCGCACAACATTTAGCGTGGAATATCGTTTCATGATTGAACGAACAACCTATTTATATGCATTTTATGACCAAAGTTGGTATGAAAATAATACCCGAAAATACTACAAAGACTATCCATTAGGTTTTGGTGTTGGATTTACCTTCGGCACTTCGATAGGTATGTTTTCACTTTCTTACGCTTTAGGAAAAACGAGCGAAGAAGAACTTAAGTTTAGAAACGGGAAAATACATTTTGGCTACATTGCAATTTTTTAAAGAGTTGTACGTTAGTATTGTTACTACTCACTTAAGCTTTTATCTCATGAGAATTAACCAACTCCTACTCGCTACTTTACTTTTTGTTTGTAATCATGAAAATTCTTCTTGTTTAGCACAAGAGAAAGTCAGATATTCCTTAACCGTAAACCTCAACAATTCTTTTTTGAATTACTCTGGAATCAATGATTATACGGGATTTAAACCTTCCCCCATCCAATTTGGATTTGGCTTAGGGAGTTTAGTTCAGTGGAATTTCGCTCCGAAATTTCATCTTACAGGAGGTTTACTCTACGACTATTCAGGTTCAAACTACGGATATTACAACAACTATACAAAAGAGCGTGGTGCCAAAATCCATTTTCCTTTATCTGTGAAATTTGAGTTGCCGTCTTTATCAAAAAATCATTTTTATCTGGAACTAGGTTCAAATATCTTGTGGTCTACTTCTAAAAGCACATCTATTTCTATGAATGAGCAAGAAAACAATGAAGTACCTGAACACGCCTACTTTTCAGGCACTAATACAAAATCCGGGTTATTCCCACAGTTACTTGTTGGTGTAGGATGGCGTTGTATTACCCCAAGAAACAGAACAATAGAGTACAGCTTTATTTACCACCAAGGCTTCATGCCTGTTAGCGAAACGACTTTAAAGAGATTTGACAGTAACGTTACAAGTACCTTTGTAGCCAAAAACACAATGATCAAATTTCAAGTGAATTGGTTCTTTAAACACAAATCAGAACGAAAAAATAAAGAAAAGAGTAAAGAAAAACGACTAGCTGATTGAATTTGTAAAGAAAATAAGTTTAAATTTCTGAAAAACTGGGAAAGTTACAAAGAAGGGAAGGTTACCATGCTTTTATTGCTAAAAGCAAAAATACAATCTATTTTATAACCAAAACGCCAAGCTTACAGCTTGGCGTTTTATTGTTATTTATATTTTAAAAAAGTTAAAACAACATTTCTGATACATTACCCATTATCTTAGCTTATTGCCATTTTTATCAGTAGCATAGTTTTCCTTAATATTTAGGCTAATATAATCGACTTCTTTTTTATACCTTGTATACTTACCATCAAAATAAGTATATAAACTATCATTTAGAGTCTTATTGTTTTTATTAAGGTCTATTAAGTCATTAGAAGACTGTTTAACAACTGTTGCATTCTTGTCAACATCAATAAGTAACTTCCCATCTCTAGATATTAATAAATGTATGTTATCGTATCTGTTGTTTATTACTTTAATATAATCATCGACTGGTTTTTTTATACCTTTATACGTACCATATACTATCAGTAGCTCTCCATTTCATAGTTCCCAAATAGTAATACATTTATCTTTGGTAATACAATAAAATGACCTTGCACCATCAGATTTACAACTATCCATAGTAAAAAAAAGTATTAATCCAAATATTAATATAATTATTGCTTTTTTCATTTTCTTAATCTTTGTATCCTGTTGGATAAGGATTAGTTGCTTTCTGTAGTTGCCTTTGGAGCTGTCTTTGTTTAAAAAAAGGATAACCTGCATTATGACAAGCAGAATAATTTCCAATGTCTTTTGCTGATGCCACTTTACCATTAAAAGACATTCCTCGATAATGATATTGGCTTTCTTGCTCCAATGTCAGTCCCTTAGGCATATCATTCATCTTAAAATCAAGAGGTTCTCCACCTTGGGCATTTGAGATATAATCCATTAAACCAATATTTTTAATTTTATTATTAAAGAAGTTTTGTCCAGATTTGTCATTGAGATCTATTTTTGCATCAATAACAGCACTACCATCCTCGTGGTGGAAAGAATATTCCGTAAGCATTTCGCCAACGACTTCTCCTGTGCGTTTACCATTACTATCTACTACATAATATTTTTATATGAATTAGCTTGACCTCCTACGACTTTATATGTGCCATCGTCATTCTTAGTAACATCTATATGTTCAGTAGCCATCCCAGTAGGATCAACCCTATTTATGGGATTGTTGTGTACATAATGGTATGGTGTCCAGCCTGCGAACTGTTCCGCCAATAGGTCAACAGAAAGAAATCTTCCAATATCACTATCGTAGTACCTTGCACCTTTGTAGTCCCAGTCGGTTTCTGTGTCGCGCTCGTGCTGGGTGGTTTTAAACTTTTCTACACCGCCAACACCTTGGTTGGTGTACTCTCTTAATATTTTACCATAAGGGTAATAGTATGTTAAGGCTTGAATATCTAATACAGGATTGTTATTGGTTTCTACGGAAGAATAAACCACACGTGTATTTCCATAAACATAAAACTCACACAAACTTCTTCCGATGTTATCATAGTTACGAATCGTAATATTTCGTCCCATAGCATCATAAAGATAAAAGTTTTTAGTTACAGAGAGAGGGGTTCCTGGTTCGGTGACACTTTTGAAAATACGTTGATCCACTACAGAATAGAGATGGTTTACATCTTAATATTTTTTTTGTAATACCAAATATTGCGAGACGAATTTTATGTATATAAGCTGATTTTCCGCAGGTAATTGCACTTGTAACCTTCACACGTGATGTAAAGAAACAAAAAATCCAGTAAGGAAACTTACTGGATTTTTAATATTCTTTCCGGAAGATTATTCTTCGTCGTCGACGTCATCGTCAAAATTCAAGGAAAAAAGAGTGATTTTACCACCTTCTTCACAGATATCATACACCATAATTGAAGTGCCTTCTTCTTTGTCAGCTGGATCAATAATCCAAGTAGTTTGGAAAGTAACGCAGTTATCTTCTTCTTCACGAATAACTACATCCGCTCCCATAGGAATCATTTTATCATCGATTACTTCTTTCGAACAATATTTTTCTAATGATTTTTGAGCGGTCGTTTGTTTTCCATCTAAAGAAGTCAAAAACGCTTTAATTGTTGGGTTTTTTAGGTCTTCAACTTTACCTTGAGCAAAAGACTTAACTGAAATTAAGCTCATTACAGCTAGAGCAATAATTTTTACTGTTTTCATTTGTAATACTAATTAGTTAATATGAGTAGAAATGCTGTGTTTTATAGCGTATAAATATAATCCAAATATATTTATACCGTTTGAAAAATATTTCATCTGAAAGTTATCCTCTTATTAAAAGGTGTGCTTGATTGAGGTTCTAGACATGAAAACAATGATCGAATAATAAGTGATCTTCAAATTTTAGTTCGTTCGATTTTTTTCGATTACTACTGATGTTGGCATTCAAAATGCACAAATAAAATGCCGGAAATAACAGTCAGCCAGGGCGGAGCGTAATAGCTAAAGGATCTGAAAATGGTGTAAGCGCTGGTTTGCAACTGCGACCAAAGGAAGCACGTTGCCGACAGCTGGCGAACCCTTTTTCAGGAGTTTACTAAAGCGCGTAGACCGCTAAGGCTGCCAAATAATAACGATTATAGGTATTTCTTTTGCATGTTTTCACGGATCTCTTTCATGAAATCAGATGCGTAAACGAAACTCAAAATCTCTGGGTTATCTGTTGTTAGAATAGATTTGCGGTCTCCTTCCCACCATTTCTTACCTTCGTTTATGTACACGACTTTATCTCCAATTTCGATCACAGAGTTCATATCATGTGTAATCACCACTGTGGTCATATTTAACTCATAGGTAATTTCACGAATCAAACTGTCAATTACGATTCCAGTTTTTGGGTCTAAGCCTGAATTGGGTTCGTCACAGAACAAATATTTAGGTCCCATGGCGATGGCGCGGGCAATGGCGATACGTTTTTGCATTCCTCCGGAACATTCTGAAGGATACAACTTATTTTTTCCTGCAAGGTTCACACGCTCTAAACACCAATTGGCGCGTTCTAATCGTTCTGCTTTGTTTTTATTGGAGAACATCATCAAGGGGAACATTACGTTCTCTTCGACGGTCATAGAATCAAATAAGGCTGAACCTTGGAAAAGCATTCCGATTTCTTTCCGAATATTTGTTTTTTCCTCGCGTGACATTTTAATAAAATCACGTCCATCGTATAGGATTTCACCAGATTCGGGTGTATGCAGTCCTACTATGCACTTTGCAAGTACAGATTTTCCGTGTCCTGATTGTCCAATAATTAAGTTTACTTTACCTGCTTCAAATACGGCAGATACATCTTTTAGTACTTGATTAGAACCAAAGGATTTGTTAACGTGTTTTACTTCAATCATTAGAAAAGCATTATTTGAGTGAGTAACAAATTGACAATCAAAATCACGATACTACTGCTCACGACTGCTTGTGTTGACGAGCGTCCAACATCGATTGAACCTCCTTTTGTATAATATCCATAATAGGAAGAAACGGTCACAATAATGAAGGCAAAGAATACCGATTTGGTCAGTGCATAAAATAAATCATACGGATTAAAAAAAGCACGAATACCAAATACGTAAGAATCTGTTGAGGCTATTCCAGTTGCAAAAACGGCAAACCAGCCACCTAACAAGCCCAATCCAATAGAAATAATAATCAATACAGGGAAGAATACCATGGCGCCAATTACTTTAGGCAACACCAAATATGTTAAGGAATTTACTCCCATGATTTCTAGGGCATCAATTTGCTCAGTTGTACGCATGGTTCCAATCTCCGAAGCGATGTGAGAACCTACTTTACCTGCAAGTATCAGTGACATAATAGTTGGCGAGAACTCCAACACAATACTTGAACGGCTAATAAACCCTAAGGTATAGTCTGGAAGTAATGGACTGTCCATGTTGTGTCCCGTTTGCAAGGTAACAACCGACCCCATAAAAAAAGACATGATGGCAACGATAGGAATAGAACTCATTCCGATGGTATAAACTTCGTCTATCATTCGTCTAAAAAAGACGCTAAACTTCTCAGGCTTGGAAAAAGTAATCCAAAGCATCTGGAAATATTTTCCTATTTCTTCAAACAGATGTATAATCACACTTATTAATTTAACGTTTTTGAACGTTTACCAAAATATATATCTAATTTTAGTATTCATTCCAAAATTAGTCTTCTTCGTTGAATAGTAAAGCTAAAATACAGGATATTTTGCAAAAATACCTGCCCGAAAAGTCAATTCCATACATTATTGAACTCTTGGACCGCTTTCCTGTGCAATTTAGAATTGTGAAACCCCGAAAAACGAAACTGGGAGACTTCCGATACAGCCCTGAATTGACGAAACCACAAATCACCATTAATGGGAACTTAAATGCGTTTAGTTTTCTAATTACAACGGTACACGAATTTGCTCATGCAGCAACTTTCTTTGATCTTGGGCCGCGTCATGAACCGCATGGAAAAGCATGGCAAGATAACTACCGAAATTTACTAAAACCCCTCATAAATCAAGGCGTTTTCCCGAAAGATATAGAAGTGGCCTTGGTCAATTCATTAATAAATGTTAAAGCAAGTAGTTGTACTGATATTCAATTAAGTAAAGTTTTAAACAATTATGATCTTCAAAATGAGAACGAAACACTTCTTGAACATGTAAATAAAAACACTAAGTTTGTACTTGCAGGCCGTACCTTTATTAAAGGTGAACTGCGTCGAACTCGCTATCTTTGTACGGAATTACTCACAAACAGACAATTTTTAGTACACAGAACAGCAATTGTCACGCTTATTTTTGAAGAATGAATAACAATTACGCAATCATTATGGCCGGAGGAATCGGCTCACGTTTTTGGCCACTTTCAACGCCTGAAAGACCAAAGCAGTTTCTAGATATTCTAGGAACTGGTAAAACGTTGATTCAAATGACCTACGAACGCTTATTACCGATGGTCGATGCTGCCAACATTTTCATCCTAACCAACACTGATTATGCATCTATCGTTAAAGAACAATTACCCGCTTTAACAGACAATCAAATATTAACCGAACCAGAACGCAAAAACACTGCACCTTGCATAGCGTATGCAGCAGCAAAAATTGCAGCAATCAATCCCGAAGCAAATCTTATCGTATGCCCGTCAGACCATTTGATTCTTCGCGAAGACCGTTTTCGTGCAATTGTGGAAATCGGCTTGAAAGATGCTCACGACACCAACAGCATTGTAACCATTGGTATACATCCTACAAAACCACATACAGGATACGGATACATCGAAATAGACAATGAAGTAACGCGCACTCCTGGATCAGTTGCACATGTTCAGCAATTCCGCGAAAAACCAGATTTCGGAACGGCAGAACGCTTTTTAGCAGCGGGAAATTTCTTTTGGAATTCGGGAATCTTTATCTGGAAAGCGGCAACGGTAATCGGAGCATTAAAGCACCACCAAACGGATATTTACGACTTGTTTTGCAAAGACAATACGGCTTACAACACTCCCAATGAACAGGCATTTGTCAACGACGCCTTTGCTAAAACCAAGGATATTTCCATTGACTACGCCGTTTTGGAGAAAGCATCCAACGTAAAAGTTGTCGTTTCCGATTTTGATTGGAGCGATCTAGGAACATGGGGATCTTTGGCAGAACACATCGATAAAGACGCAAACAATAACGCGCTAATAGGCAACAACATACACTTGTTTAATGCCAGCAACAACCTGATTGATTCTAAGTCAGGGAAAACCGTGTTAATTAACGGAATCCACGATTGTATTGTTGTTGAATCGGAGGATGTATTGATGATTTTAAGTCAAAAAGAAGAGCAAGATTTAAAACATTTTGTCGCTCAAATTGACAATAAGAAATAGGAAACAGATTGTTTTCAAATGGGAACCGGGAGTTTATCTTCCGGTTTTTTTATGTCCGAATGTTTTTTTGGGCGTTTCCCCTCCCTTAAAAAATCGGGAGGTCGGGGCCGGGCTATTCATTCCAAGTTTTTTGATACTCAAAAAAGCTTTCCATTGCTATCCCTAACGCGAGATCTAGTTTCAAAACGGTGTGCAACATTGGAACATTAAATCCCGCGTTAGGGATTGTAGCGTATAGCCCGGAGTTCCTTCCCTCAAGTCGACTTGGGGGAAAGGGACGAGGACTAGCAGCAAAAGCCCGCCCTAATTTGGGTTTTAGCCCAACGGGAAAAAGCGCAAATGGGGAACGCCCAAAGAAAAAAAATAATTTTTTGAAAGAAAATAATGGTTTGTCAACCCTTGATTGCACTATTTATACATGCATTTTGCGGGGTCACCAAGTCGGAAGGTAAAACCTGCGCCGAACATGAAGTACCAGTCTTTTGTTTTGCCGTTTCCACGCACACCATATCGATCTTGATCAATACTTCGGTTGGACATTTGTGCGGCTAACGATCCGTTGATTGCGGCTAATTCTACGGGATCTACATACGTCCCTGAACCGACATCGTCGAGGTAATCAGTAAAGGTTTTGCGCAATCCGTATTCAATATTGAACGTTGCTCGCTTTCCAAGTGCGACTTTAAATCCGAGTCCAAGAGGGATTCCGAGTTGAAATTTGGAATAATTTTTCTTATCGTTAAGTGGTGTTCCACGGCCTTCGGTTTGTAAGGGGCGTAATTCGACCCATTCTCCGTCGTTATTCCCTTTAGGATTCATGTGAAAGAGTGCCAAACCACCGAACAAATATCCGGTTGCGATGTGTCTTTTTGATCCGAGTTGAAAGGAAACGTAATGAAATTCGACACCAGTTGCCAATTCGAAGATGTTAGATCTGAAGTTGAGGTTTCTGTTGTTTGCTACAGGATCTTTACTCCAGCTGTCATTTCCTTCTACACGTCCGTATGCAAAGGTTGCGCGAAGGGCAAGCCGAGTATTAAAGTTATACCGATATATTAATCCAGCAGAAGGTCCAGTTCCTTTGAAATGCTTGTATCTATTGAGGTCTCCAATGTAATAGGATCCTCCGGCAAGAAAGCCGAGTTCGGAACGAGAAGCAAATGTATGAAATTGAGAATAGCCAGTAAGTGAAAACACTATACTGGCTATTACTAATACTATTCGATTCACTGCGATCATAGTTCCTTAACGCTGAATTTTCTGAAATATTGAAAATTCAAATGGGAAAAGTATTATAACTTAATTGTTTCAAAGAAACGATTAAGGTTAGGATTCTCCACAAGTCCGTCGTGCCCAAGAATGAGGACGTTAGCGACTCCGTTTCTTTCCAACCATAAGTCGAAGTTTGACACTCCTACCATTAGCGTTCCATTGATATCGATTCGGTGTACCGGTTTAGACTTTCCGTCGAATGCGTTACGCGCCTCCATCAGTTCTTTTTCGATATCTCCATTTTGGTTTAGAATAATCAAACCATTAATCCCATCTGTATAGTTCTCACTAAGAGAAACCTCCTCTGCCTCTAGTCCATTATTATTCGCCCATTCGGAGATAATTGGATTTAGCGTTGAGCCTGTACGTAAATATATTGTTTTAAGCTTCATTTTGAAATGCGCGTCTTAATGACAAGTTTGCAAAAATAATCAATACTTTCAATTTGGAAAGCCCTTTTAACAGATAATTAAAATCCGAGGATTTTTAAGAAGTCTGCTGCGGTCTGTTCTTCACTAAATATTTCTGTTGTAATTTTCCCTTCTTCGTCTCTTTTTATGAGTACGTGTCTAGGCTCTGGAATAAGACAATGTTTGAGTCCTCCGAATCCTCCAATGGTCTCTTGGTAGGCACCTGTATTGAAGAACCCGATATAGAGCGGGTCATTTCGATCAAATCGTGGAAGATAGATGGCATTTGCATGTTGTTCTGAATTATAATAATCATCCGAATCGCATGTTAACCCTCCTAATAAAACACGTTCATAATCTTCGTTCCATCTGTTGAGTGGCAACATGATAAACCGTTGGTTAATCGCCCAAGTATCAGGTAGATTAGTCATAAATGAAGAATCGATCATGTTCCATTTCTCCCTGTCATTTTGTTGTTTTTGATGTAGAACGCTAAAAATTGCGCCTCCACTTTCTCCAACTGTAAATGATCCAAACTCTGTAAATATATTGGGTTCAGCGATATTATGATCAGCGCAAACTTTCTTTACTTGTGTAAGTATTTCTCGTACCATATAGGCGTAATCGTAATCAAACGCTAACGATTTTTTGATTGGGAATCCTCCTCCAATATTCAAAGAATCTAAGCTTGGGCACACCTTTTTAAGCTCACAATATACACGTAAACATTTTGTCAATTCGTTCCAATAATAGGAGTTATCGTTGATTCCAGTATTGATAAAAAAATGCAACATTTTTACGTTCACTCTAGGATTTCCTTCAAGAATTGCTTTGTAAAAAGGCACTATTTCACGGTATCTGATCCCTAAACGAGAGGTGTAGAACTCAAATTTCGGTTCTTCTTCGGAAGCAATTCGAATTCCGATATTAATATCTTTCTCTGTTTTAGCTAATAAATCGTGTACTTCTTGAGTGTTATCAACAACAGGAATCACGCGTAATTTATCTTTATCGATTAATCGAGCGATGTTGTCAATGTATTTTGGTGGTTTAAACCCGTTACAAATAACGAATTGTCCATCTTTTAATTTTCCTGTTTCGTACAAATGATTTACAATATCCACATCATACTGACTTGATGTTTCAATGTGGACGTCATTTTTCATCACCTCATCTAATACAAAGGCGAAGTGAGAACTTTTTGTACAATACGAATAGTTATATGACCCTTGGTACCCCAAGTTGTTCATTGCTTCACGGAACCATCCTTTAGCTCTTTGTATATTATGTGAGATTTGTGGTAAATAATTAAATTTTAGGGGCGTTCCATATTCGGTTGCCAATTTCATCAAATCAATTCCATGAAACATCAAACGATCTTCCACCAAGTTAAATTCATCTTGAGGGAAGTCAAACGTTTGATCAATTAAATCAATGTATTTTGTTCTCATTTTTACGCTAGCGACTCACTATTAAAAATTATAAAATCAAATTCACTTTGTCTAAGGGGCGTGCAACAATAAACTTGCCATTTTTCCCAACTATTGGTCTTTCCATGATTTGAGGTGTTGAAAGCAAAAGCGTCAACACTTCATTTTCATCAAAGATTGTTGGTAAATTTACGTCTAATTTCTCAGCATCTTTCACTCGGATTAATTCTTTTAGCTGCCCAACGTATCCTTTTAACAAAGATTTCAATTCTTTTTCGCTTAAAGGCTCTTGTAAGTAATTGATTACTTCTAGTCCAAGCTCCTGTTCTTCAAGATACGTTAAGGCTTCTCTACTTTTAGAGCACCTTGCATTATGGTAAATAATTAGTTCTTCCATTAACCTTCAAATTCCATTAAATACGCTTTCAAAAATGGAAAAAGTTCTCCATTCAACACCCTGTCTGGATCGTTAACAGTGTAATCTGTTCGGTGATCTTTCACGCGTCTGTCGTCTAAAACATAGGATCTGATTTGTGACCCCCACTCAATTTTCTTTTTATTGGCTTCGATTTCATTTCTCGACTCCATTCTTTTTCTCAATTCGATTTCATACAACTGAGAGCGTAACAACTGCATGGCTTTCTCTCTATTTCCTAATTGGGATCGGGTTTCGGTGTTTTCAATAACAATTCCAGAAGGGGCGTGTTTCAAACGCACTCCTGTTTCCACCTTATTTACGTTTTGTCCACCTGCACCACCAGATCGAAAGGTATCCCAAGTAATATCAGAAGGATTTATGTCAATATGAATGGTATCATCCACGGAAGGATAAACATAAACAGATGCGAAAGATGTCATTCTTTTCCCTTGAGAATTGTAAGGAGAAACACGAACCAATCGGTGAATACCATTTTCTCCTTTCAAATATCCGAAAGCGTGGTCACCTTCAATCTCCATGGTTACCGTTTTTATCCCAGCTACATCTCCATCTTGGTAGTTATGGACTTCCGTTTTATATCCGTTTTTTTCAGCCCACATGCTGTACATTCTGAATAACATTTCAGCCCAGTCACATGCTTCTGTCCCACCAGCACCAGCTGTAATCTGAAGAACAGCGTTTAGTGCATCTTCTTCTTTTGAAAGCATTTTCTTTAGCTCAAGTCCTTCCACAGCTTCTTTCAACTGTTCCGCAACAGCATCCACTTCTTCTTCGGTCGCCATCCCTTCCTTAATGAATTCTAAGGTTACCTCTAAATCTCCAAGTAATGCGTTTAGGCTGTCAAAACTTCCCACCCAAAATTTGAGTGAACGAATTTCTTTCATTTTCACTTCTGCGGCTTTGGCGTCATTCCAAAACTCAGGATCTTGTGTGCGCAACTCTTCTTCTTTAAGTTGCATTCTTTTGACAGGAATTTCCAAATAATCTTCAATCGTTTTTACGCGATCTTGAAGGTCTTTAAATTGATCTTGATTTACCATTGTGAAACAAAGTTAGCGAATTCGTAAAAAAAACCTTTATTATGAGGAGTTTTTAAGCCTTTATAAATTAAAAAAATTACATTTGCCAAAGCTAAAAAACTAATAAAATGAATATTCCAGCAGAATTGAAGTACACAAAAGATCACGAATGGATTCGTATCGAGGGTGATGTTGCCGTAATTGGTATTACTGACTTTGCACAAAGTGAGTTAGGAGACATCGTTTATGTTGAAGTTGAAACAGAAGGTGAAACTTTAGGTATTGAAGAAGTTTTCGGATCTGTAGAGGCTGTTAAGACAGTTTCTGATTTGTTTATGCCTGTTTCAGGAGAAATCATTGAATTCAACACTAATTTAGAGTCAAGTCCAGAAACTGTAAACTCAGATGCTTACGGAGAAGGATGGATGATTAAAGTGAAAATGTCAGATCTTTCAGAAGTTGCTTCTTTGATGGATGCTGCTGCATATGAAGCTTTAGTTGGATAATCGTTGACTTAATTGTTGATCGATCGTGCTTCTCTTTAAATTCATCTCTCTACCACTAATTTGGTGGGTTTGTATCTTACTGTGTTCATTGCGCAGTTATGACATGGTTGAATTTGATTTCTGGGGCATCAATGATTACACCCTGTTTACTTCGGGATTGTACATTGGAACGACGTTCACAACAAACGTAATCCTACGACGTCAACTGATTTATGACGTTTTACATACCAATGCCCGTACAATTAGTTTTTGTACGGGCATCTTTATGATTTTCAGTATTGAATTAGCACGCTTCATTGCAGGCTACCCATATCATACGGCAGCAAACTTTATTCTTTTCGTTTTTGCTTGCTACCTAGGGAATGTTTTTTTCAAACGCATTTACATTGGAAAAAAGGTTCAATAACCAACCTCTGTTGACTCTTTTTTATCCCCTTCCCCATCACCTAAAAACAATTGAATTTTTTCATTCAGCGATAAGGCTTTCCATTCCTTTGAAATATCTCCTATAATTTCACTATCCATATCATTCGTTATGAAATGCAACCCAGAAATACACATCTGAGTAGCTAACAAAGTCGAGATCCAATGTTTCTCTAAAGACATACAAAACAGTAATTCTGTTTCAAAGAACATACTGAAAAGAACAAGTTCTAATACTTCCTCATGCGAAACATCAGTAACTACAAGTAAATCAACAACTGGACCCTCACCTTCAATAGCAGCTTTTGCTTTTTCAGACCACAAGGTCGCTTTTGCAACAACACCATACAAAACTTCCGTTTGTTCTATTGAACAATCAAGAAAAGCACTCCACACCTCCACTACCTTATATAAATGTACTTGCTTTTCCCTTAGCGTAAAATTAGACGGTTTATTCAACTGCCTTCCTTCTAACTTCGAAAGCAAAACATCATTGGGAATATGCGCTCCAAAATATTCATTTCCTATCCAATTCATCTTTATAGTTTTAAGTGCTTTTGTACAAACAAAGGGGAAAACCAAGACGCGTCATTCCCTTTAACAATTGCCTGCTCCATCTCTTGATCTTCTGTCCAATCATTTAGCACCCCTTCTCCTCTTGTTTCACTAATAAAAGTAAAAGCAGGTACAACTTCAACATAATCAGTATTCACTCCTTCAGCTGGTCCTTCAACTAATTGTTGAACTTGAAATCCCCACTTGGCTTGAAAACTAGGTTTTATCTCATCGTCAGCTAAAACAGAAAGCGAAGTAACTTTGAAAAGAGGATATTGCAACACACAAGTATGAAGTAAGTATTCCACTATTTCATCCACATATCCCATCTCCATCACAACTTCCCACTCAAATTCAAAAGGAGAAGTTAAAGCACTCGCCTCACCGGAAATCAGGTCATTCCCCCATTCCGGAAACTGAGTAAAGAAACGGTTCATAAACGCATGCGCAAAACGTTCTTCCTCTGCCCCTAATATCAAGGTTACATTAAACACATAAGCTGAGAAAAAAAGAGCGAATAATTGTGTAATAGAATAATCTTCCATACGAACCGCCTTCGTCTTGCCTAAAGTGTATTGTTGTTCATTCAAATAAGTGAAAGTTTGTAATAAAAACTGATCCAGTTCTTTCAATTGTTCTTGAGCGGCAGAAAAAGGAATCCCATTTTCTTTCACTAATATTTCTAACAATTCAGCATCGTGTTCTTTTAGATAGGAGTAACTCTCCCACAGCAAACTATACTTTTTGTCTTGCGAAAAGTTTATAATTGAAAGTACTCTCAACTTTTCTTTTTCCATTTCATTCGAAAAAAGCGCAATTGGATTTCCGTAAATTGTTTCCATTTAAAACTGAATTACCTTAAATTCTTCTAATTGTCTCACGACATCATTCACCAAGCTGCTAGCGCCAAAGCGGAAAAGGTCTTTTGTTAACCATTCTTCGCCAAGCTCTTCATTAACCAATGCTAAATATTGCAAGGCGACATCGCCATTAGAAATTCCACCTGCGGGTTTCATCCCAATTTTCACGCCTGTTCTATCAAAATGAGCTTTAATGGTACGTAACATTACTAATGAAACAGGCAAAGTAGCAACAGTTGAAATTTTCCCTGTGGATGTTTTAATGAAATCTGCTCCAGCTTTGATGGCTATTTCACTTGCTTTTTTTACATTACTAAGATTTAGAAGTTCTCCCGTTTCAAGGATTACTTTTAACGTTTTATCTCCACAAATTTCTTTTATGGCT
This sequence comes from Taishania sp., assembly GCA_030150045.1. Taxonomy (GTDB): domain Bacteria; phylum Bacteroidota; class Bacteroidia; order Flavobacteriales_D; family Crocinitomicaceae; genus Taishania. Next base: position 16,600 of record JASLGM010000008.1, on the reverse strand, counting down.
GCAATTTCATCAAAAACAAAATTTTCTTCTCCTGCCAAAAACCTCCCTCTGGAGATAACCATATCTATCTCATCTGCACCTTGATCCAGTGCAAGTTGAGTATCTAACTTCTTCACCTCAAAACTTGATTGTCCAGACGGGAATGCAGTTGCTACAGCAGCAATTCTAATGGGCGACTCTTCCCCTAAAGCTTGGCGAGCATGGGTTACCATATTAGGATAAACACAAACTGCGGCAGTATGTGGTAGCGTTTCTATTTTTGTACTAGGCTGCTTTGCCCGTTGTACTAGAGTCGCTATTTTATCCGGAGTATCGCTCCCCTCTAGGCTCGTCAAAACGATCATACTCAAAACCGCCTGCAAGGCGTCAAAACGCTCTTCGAATCCCCAAGTTCTTTTCTTTATTCTTTGAATCCGAGCTTCGATAGCTTTCTCCCAAATTTGATTTACATCTATCATGCCGTTATCTTTTCTTAAGTTCCAAATATAAAAAAAACCCTCCGAAGAGGGTTTTACTATATATCATTACTCAATAGAATGCTTCTATTTAGTTCAATTGTCCTTCGGAATGATACATTCCATTTCTGTATACTTTCACCTTAAGTAAGATACCGTCCCTATCATATTCGTAGACTTTACCATCCCACAAGCGTCCGTTTTTAAATTCACCATCTTGCCAAATTTCGTGATTCGCGTTATACACTTTGTTATATCCATTTGGCGAGAATCGTATTCCCTTCGTATTTGGATTACTCACTGTGGGAGCAATTTCTTTAGGACCTATCTCAGGTTTAACCACTTTTATCTGAGGGTTAACCATTTCAAACTGCTCAGAACCTGTCATTTGTCCTTGATCATTATAAAAAAGCACTTCTTTCTTGTCTCCATTTTCATAATAACGAATGGCTTTACCGCGTGGTTTTCCATTATCAGCATTGTATTCAAACTCTACTTTTCCATTTGGATAGAAGAATCGAATTTTTCCATCTTCATTTCCATTTTCATTATAAAAACTTTGATAAGCAACCTCACCATTGTCATGATATCGAATCAAAGAATCTCTATATTTCCCTGAGGAAAAGACTCCCTTCTCAATAACAATTCCTTTTAAATTGATTTTTTCATAAGCTCCATTTGGACGATTATTCGCATACACTCCTTTCAACTTTGGAGTAACTCCATCTGGATGGTATTTGATCCAAACACCTTCTTTTCTATCATCAATATATGAGCCTTCTTCTATTTTTCCCTCTTGAGGGTAACCTTCCGACGGCCTATCTTTTCCTAAGTAGACCCACTTACCCTGTTTTTTACCATTTTCATCTCTTCGATTGAAATTGCCATCCTGGTCAAAAGCATACGAAAAGTTGCAAAACAAAGCAAACAAACACGTGAGTGGAATTAAGTATTTAAACTTATTCATTTCCGTGAAAATTAAAACATTACACCTATAAACTAAAACTAAAAAACACAAATATGAACACAAGATAAGTAATTAGTTCTTTACTTCTATTAAAAAAAGCTACAACATGAAGAAAAAACCGTTAAAAACAAAATCAAGTGCTCACAATCAATGAAATAAACATTTCACTAAATACAACTGCGCTAATCACTCAATTTAGACGGGTCGACGTTCGTTAACATCACCTCAACTAAAGCTGTAATATCATATTTTTCATTCCATCCCCAATCTGTGCGTGCATAACTATCTTCGATTGATCCAGGCCAACTATCAGCAATAGCTTGTCGGAAATCAGGTTCATAGGAAATCTCAAAATCTGGCATTTCTTTTTGAATCGCTTCTGTCAATGATTTTGGTGTAAAACTAATACCACCTAAGTTATAAGAAGAACGAATGGTTATATTTTCTTTTGGTGCGTCCATTAAGTCAATCGTTGCACGAATAGCATCCTCCATAAACATCATAGGTAAAGCCGTATCTTCTTTCAAGAAGCAAGTATACCTCCCATTTTGTTTAGCTCTATAAAAGATGTCTACCGCGTAATCCGTTGTTCCACCACCTGGTAATGCTGTGTAGGAAATTAATCCGGGGTAGCGAATACTTCTAACGTCTACATTAAATTTATTGAAATAATATTCACACCAACGTTCACCTGTTTGTTTTGAAATCCCATATACAGTAGAAGGCTCCATTACTGTATATTGTGGAGTATTCACTCTAGGTGTCGTTGGTCCAAAAACCGCGATTGAAGAAGGCCAAAAGATTTTCTCAACATATCCTTCTTTTGCTAAATCTAAAATCGTAAAAAGACTTTCCATGTTTAACTTCCATGCAAAATCGGGGTGTTTTTCAGCTGTTGCTGATAACATAGCTGCCAAAAGATACACTTCCTTTATTCCATTGTCAATGATATACGTCCTTACTTGCTGGCGATCTAAGACATCCATTGCAACATAAGGTCCATCTGCTAATGCCGCTGAAGGTTCTTCTTTAATGTCCGACGCAATTACGTTTTCCACTCCTTTTCTTCGGCGCAATTCAGCCACCAATTCTGTTCCAATTTGGCCTCCAGCCCCTATCACTAACGTTTTTTGCATGGTTTCTATATTTGTTCAATTATTCATCAAAAAGCAATGCAATATTAGTAAATCGATTAAGAGTTCGGAAATACTTTCCATAAATATTTGCGGTTCTTCCTGAAAAACACCTAAAAAAGGTATGTACTTAAAAAGCACAGGCCCTTTATTGGGAAAACAAATCAAAAGAAAATTTACTTTTTATTGTTCTCTAAAAAGTAAAATGGAAGTGTTTATTCTGGTAAAGTAACAATTGAAAACGGAAAAATGATTTAAGTAAGTTGATTTTTATCCGGCAGCCTTCTGATTTAACAACCATAAGTCGGTTAATAAATCGTTTTTTCATATATTTGTTATTAAGCAATTAATGCAAAAGACTATCTTATGTGGGTTGAGCTAACAGAATTATTAAAATTTCTAATCAAACGTAATCCAGAATGAGTTCATTTCTTGAAGATTACTCATTTTGTTTAATAACCCATTTATTATACGCATGCCATTTTATCATAAATTAGGAAAATTTCCTTCAAAAAGACACATTCAATTTCGCCAACCAGATGGTTCTCTTTACCAAGAACAATTATTTGGAACAGTAGGTTTTGACGGTATGTCTTGTTTGATGTATCACATACATCCCCCAACAGTGGTAACCGACATCTTGGAAGAAAAAAATATTGCACCAGAAATTGCCATTGACAAGAACATGACCATGAGAAGTCTACAAGGTTTTCAGGTAAAGCCATGTGACGATTTCTTAGAAAGCCGAGTTCCTGTATTGGTAAACAGCGATTGCTACATTGAACTATCTTCCCCTAGAAAATCCATGACGGATTATTTCTATAAAAACGCGGATGCAGACGAAGTTATCTTTGTTCACAAAGGAGAAGGTGTATTGAAAACACAATTAGGAAACATTGATTTTTCCTATGGTGATTATTTAGTCATTCCGCGAGGTATGATTTACCAATTACACTTTAATACTGACGACAACCGTTTGTTCATTGTTCAATCCTTCTCTCCAGTTTATACGCCAAAACGTTACCGTAATTGGTTTGGACAACTTTTGGAACATGCTCCATTTTGTGAACGCGACATTCGTCCTCCACATAATTTGGAACCCATAGATGAAAAAGGAGAATTCCTTATAAAAATAAAAAAGCAAGACACCTTGTACCAATATGTTTACGCAAATCATCCTTTTGATGTTGTTGGCTGGGACGGGTACAATTATCCTTACGCTTTTTCAATTCATGAATTTGAACCTATCACAGGACGAGTACACCAACCACCTCCCGTACATCAAACATTTGAAACAAGTGGCTTCGTGATTTGTTCATTCGTCCCTCGAATGTACGATTACCATCCTCTTTCTATTCCAGCACCTTACAACCATAGTAACATTGATTCAGACGAAGTTTTATACTATGTAGACGGAGATTTCATGAGTAGAAACCATGTTGAAAAAGGCCAAATCACTTTACATCCTGCTGGAATTCCTCACGGACCTCATCCAGGTGCATATGAAAGAAGCATTGGAAAAACAGAAACACAAGAACTTGCAGTAATGGTTGACACATTCAAACCCTTAAAATTAACCAAGCAAGCACTTGACTTAGAATTAGTAGAATACAAAACATCTTGGAAATTATAAAACATAAAAACATGTCAAACGAACTTAAATCAGTAGAATTCGGATTAGAAAAAATCTTTGAAGGCGCACAAGACTTCTTACCTATTTTAGGAACAGATTACGTAGAATTTTATGTAGGAAACGCAAAACAAGCAGCTCACTATTACAAAACAGCATTTGGTTTTCAATCTGAAGCATACGCTGGATTAGAAACTGGAATGAAAGACCGCGCATCTTACGTTATCAAACAAGATAAAATCAGAATTGTTCTAACAACAGCGTTAAACTCTACGTCACCAATTGGTGAACACGTGAAAAAACACGGAGACGGAGTGAAAATCGTTGCAATGTGGGTAGATGACGCTCGTAAATCTTATGAGGAAACTATCAAACGTGGTGCAAAATCTTACATGGAACCTGTTGTAACAACAGACGAAAATGGTGAAGTTGTACAAGCAGGAATCTTTGCATACGGTGAAACCGTTTTCATGTTTACGGAACGTAAGAACTACAACGGTTTATTTATGCCAGGTTACAAAAAATGGGAGTCAGATTACAACCCAGCGCCAGTAGGTTTAAAATACGTTGACCACATGGTTGGAAACGTAGATTGGAACCAAATGAACGTTTGGGTAAAATGGTTCGAAGATGTAATGGGATTCGTTAACTTCTTATCTTTTGACGACAAACAAATTACTACGGAATATTCCGCTTTGATGTCTAAAGTTATGGCAAATGGAAACGGACGCATCAAGTTCCCTATCAACGAACCAGCTGAAGGAAAAAAACGTTCACAAATTGAAGAATACTTAGATTTCTACGAAGGCGAAGGTGTTCAGCACATCGCTGTGGCAACTGATGACATCATCAAAACAGTGGCAGACATGAAAGCAAGAGGAGTAGAATTCTTATCTACACCGCCGCAAGCATATTACGATGGAATTCCAGAACGTCTAAAAGATCACATGTCTAAATTCAAAGAAGACATCAAGGAATTGCAAAAACTAGGAATCATGATCGACGCCGATGAAGAAGGATACTTACTTCAAATCTTTACAAAACCGGTAGAAGACAGACCTACTTTATTCTTCGAAATCATTCAACGAATGGGAGCAAGAGGATTTGGAGCAGGAAACTTCAAAGCCTTGTTTGAATCCATCGAAAGAGAACAAGAAAAAAGAGGAACTTTATAAAAACAACACAAAGCTCTCCTTCGGGAGGGCTTTTCCAATTTTTAGTCGTCAAATAAAAAGGTATGCTGTCGAGAGAAGAACTTTTAAAAGCAATAGATGAAAAATACACGGCAATGGGCCAAAATCCAGATATCTATTTATCTGGTTTATTGCATCAGCAACCCATTACCTATTGGGATTACATTCAAGTAGACGCCCTACTTGGACTGCAAATCCAACGCACCAACCTGCCCGACGAAATGGTATTCATCATGTACCACCAAATCAACGAATTGATTTTCAAGATGATTTTATGGGAAATTGACCAAATCACTGCAGCAGAAGAAATAAAAGCAGAAAAGTTCACCATGCATTTGGGCAGAATCAGCCGATACTTCGATTTACTTTCCAACTCGTTTAGCATCATGAAAGACGGAATGGAAATTGAACAATACATGAAGTTCAGAGACACCCTTACGCCAGCAAGTGGATTTCAAAGCGCACAATACCGTAGCATCGAATTCGCTTCTACAGATTTACTCAACCTCATCGACTTCCGTTTCCGTTCCACAATTGACAGAAACACACCTTGGGAATTTGCTTTCGACCACTTATATTGGCGAGCAGCAGGCTATGACGCAAAAGAAAAAACCACTTCTAAATTGCTAAGCAACTTTCAAGATCGCTACAAAACGGAACTGATGGATGCAATGAAAAAGTACAACACCCAAAACATTTTGGCAAAGTACCTTTCCCTTCCAGAAAGCGAACAACACAACTTGGATCTCATCAATGCCATGCGCCATTACGATCACACCGTTAACGTATTGTGGGTCATGCATCATTTCAATACCGCACGTCACTATATCGAAAGCGGAAAAGGATCTGGAGAAGCAACTGGTGGCAGCGATTGGAAAAAATACATGCTCCCCAAATACCAAAAACGCATTTTCTTCCCTGAACTTTGGACAGACGATGAAATTGAAAACTGGGGAATTGACAATCTAGAAAAACACGATATCATAACCAATATCAACTCCATAACAACACACAAAAAATTTAAAGGATGGCAAAAGTAGGAATTATCATGGGTAGCTCTTCGGATCTACACATCATGCGCGAAGCAGCGGATATTTTAGATATGTTCGAAATCGCTTACGAAATGAATGTCGTTTCCGCGCACAGAACACCAGAATTGATGTTCGAATACGCAAAAGACGCACACAAAAGAGGCATCAGTATCATAATTGCTGGAGCAGGTGGCGCAGCACATTTACCAGGAATGACGGCTTCTTTAACCGCTCTTCCTGTGATTGGAGTTCCCATTAAATCGTCTAATTCTTTGGATGGGTGGGACAGTATTTTGTCTATTTTACAAATGCCAAACGGTATTCCTGTAGCGACTGTTGCCCTAAATGCTGGTCGCAACGCGGGAATTTTAGCAGCAAGAATGCTAGGTGCTAGTAATGACCAAATCCGTGCAAAGGTTGAAGACTACATGGCCGACTTGAAAGAAGCCGTGCGAAAATCCGCAGAAGACATCAAAGACGCAAAGCGCGAAATTGATTTAGAATAAAAACACGAAAGTCGGGACACTAGTTCCGACTTTTTTTTGCTTCTAACACTAAATGAGGTAAAAAATTTGGGCGTTCCGCCACGCCAAAAACAAAGCCCAAAAAGCGTGTCGGCAGGCTTTTGCTGCAATCTTTTATTCCAAAACTGGAACCAAAAGGATTTTCGCGACAATCCTTAACGCGGAGATCGCATTTCAAGACAAGGAACCGATTTCAATTTTAAGGATTGGTGATTTTCTAAGGTGGAATTTATTTCCTTAAACTTAAAGGGTACAAAATAAACATCTGCTTACCACAATCCTTCAGTCGAAGGTGCGTGAGGGATAGTAGCGACATCCTTTCTTTCCTGTTTGGGAAGAAAGATACAGCGGATAGCCCGACTTTTCGTTATTCACTAACGAAAAGGCACGCCCAAAGAAAAAAGAAATTAGTACAGCAAATAGGTATGACGCATCACTTTAAAAGCTTCCAAATCTGACTTCCAAGAGGCATAAATCTCCTCCTTTGTTTTACCTTCTTTTAACTGAGTATACAATTCATCAGATCCCGCCAACAGGTTAAAGAATCGCACCGAAGTGATCCACTTCAGATCGGCTCCGAGTTGCGCTTTGGCATCGAAAAGATAGTCCAAATTAAAACCTCGAAAAAGACTTGCTTCCTTTCTTAAATCGGTTCCATAACACAACTTATCCATTTGCAACGGTTTGGTAGCTCCTGGTTTTGACACCGGTTTAAAAGAAAATTTAGATGTTTTAAATTCAGGACTTCCGTATATTTCAAAAGGCGAATCTGTTCCTCTACCAATGCTGACAGTCGTCCCTTCAAACAAACACAAGCTTGCGTATTTATCAATCGAGTTTGGGGTTTGCAAGTTTGGAGATGGCGCTACTGGAAGGGTGTAACTTTTGTTTCTGCCATATCCTTGAATCTTGATAACGGTCAGATCACATTTTACTCCGTCTTTGAGCCAGCCTTCCCCGTTGACCATTGTTCCGTATTCTCCAATGGTCATGCCATACAAAACCGGAACAGGATGCATACCTACAAACGATTCGAATCCTTTTTTCAAAATGGGTCCGTCAGTAAACCTAATATTCGGATTCGGACGATCGAGTACAACCACCGGAATTCCTTCTTCGGCCGCGGCTTCCATGACATAGGTTAAAGTTGAAATGTAGGTGTAAAAGCGTACGCCAACATCTTGTAAATCGAAAAGAATGATATCCACGCCTTTTAACTGTTCTTTTTTAGGCTTTTTATTCTCCCCATACAAGGATACAATTGGCAATTTAGTTTTCTCATCTATGGAAGAATTCACTTTTGCTCCTGCGTCGGCCAACCCTCTAAATCCGTGTTCAGGAGAAAAAACCTTCGTGATATTAATTTCTTTAGTCAATAAAAAATCAACCAAATGTGTGGTTTCTCCATTTCCTGAAGTTACAATTGACGTTTGATTACCAACAACGGCTACTTTTTTCTCCTTCAATAAAGGCAAATACATGGTGCCTAAATCAGCTGCTGGACGAATGACGCTCTTTTCTTCGGGTACTCTTTTCTGTTCCACAACCGCTTGTTGTGCAGTACATGAAAGCGAGAACATAGAAACGAATAACAAAAGTATCCAATTGCTTTTCAAGCCCAATTGCTTTGTGTAATTTAGTATCCAAAATTTATTCATAGTGTCTGTTGAATATTTCATTTCAAAACGTTTATTAAAGAACGAGATTAAAGGCAAAAAGGTTTCCAAAGCCATTGTCCGTATCTCTATTGTATCCATTGCCTTAGCAATCATTGTAAATTTAATCACAATTTCTGTGGTAACGGGTTTTCAAAATCAAATACGTAACAAGGTCATTGGTTTTGGTGCTCACTTTATGTTGCTTTCGGACAGTGACAATGACGTAATTGAAGCAAAACCTATTAGCAAAAACCAAGCCTTTTTATTGGAATTAGCAAAAGACACACGCATTGCTGGTATTCACCCTGTTGCCTACAAACCCATTTTATTGCAATCCGAGCGTAACGAACGCGCCATAAAAACGTCACAAAAGAAAGACAGCATCATTACTGAACAAAACGTATTAGGCGTTTTACTTAAAGGCGTAGATAAGGATTACGATTGGACATTTTTTAAAAACGCATTGGTTGCCGGAACCTTACCTTCTATTAACGTAAAGGATAAAGTACCAGAAGTTTTAGTTTCCAGGAAAATAGCCTCTGATTTACATTACGTTGCAGGTGATACCATTCGCAGCTTCTTTGTGAAATCAAAGCCCTTACTCAAAAAGTTGAAAATTGCAGGTATTTATGAAACGGGGTTAGAGGAGCATGATAACAAATTCCTACTCGGTGGTTTACATTTGGTACAATCTTATTCCGACTGGGGAATAAACTGCGAATTATTTGTGGAAGACACCACGCTAAACATCCCTGGGTTTGAGCAAGAATTTATTCTACGCCTCCGACCTCAAGGCGGAAGTGGAAACTATACCTTTGACTGGGGAAAAGGGAAGGAAATCTACGCTGCGAAAAGCATCAATCCATACAAAGACACACTTATAAGAGTGATTATAAGAGATGCGATGCAGAAAAACAATCCGAACTTTGTGGATACTTGCCACTTAAAGATTACGGTTAATGGTGAGAAATCGCAGAGAAACGCTATTGCACAAAAAGACGGATATATTGTTAAAAGATATGTTGATCCATCTGATGGAGATCGTTTTGAAGTGAAACTAGCAGAAAATAAATCGGCATTATTTGAACTGCAAAATGGCGAAGGTTCCAGTCAAAATTTTGTAGGCGCGTTTGAGGTCAATCTAAAAGCGTTTAAAGATTTAGAAGCTGTGCATAAAAGTCTAAAAGAAAAGATTGAATTTAATCCTGAAATGGCGGAGGAACAACTGAAGGTGAACACCATCATGGACCAAGAAAATGATTTGTTTACGTGGTTGAGTTTTCTAGATATAAATGTCTTAATCATTATCACCCTTATGTTATTGATTGGCATCATCAATATGGGGTCTGCCTTATTGGTATTGATCTTAATTAAAACCAACTTCATTGGTATACTTAAAGCGATTGGAGCAAGTAATTGGATGATACGAAAAGTATTCTTGTATCAAGCTGGTTTTTTGATTCTCCGTGGAATGGTGATTGGAAATGTGATTGGCTTAGTACTTTGCCTTTTACAAGAACATTTTAGTTTAATTCCTTTGAATCCAGAAGTGTACTATTTGAGTACCGTTCCTATTGAGGTAAGTTGGTTGAATTGGATAACATTAAACGCGGTAACGTTTCTCATTTGCATACTCGCTTTGATTGTGCCGAGTGTCGTTATTACACGAATAATGCCATCCAAATCTATAAAATTCAATTGATTTCTGCGTATTAAAACAAGTATTTATAAACTCTCTAATACTTTAATGCGTTTTTCGATGGGTGGATGCGTGCTGAAAATATTGCCTATTCCACCAAGGAATCCCTTTTTTTGTTCCCCTTCTTCAGGTGTGTTATCGAAGAACAATTCCTTTACTTCATCGTTTGTTGTTTTCAAAGCTGAGCGTCCGCTTACTTTACGAAGTGCATTTGCCATTGCTTGAGAATTTCGTGTCATTTCCACTGCACCCGCATCAGCCATGTATTCACGACTACGAGACAAGGCGAATTTAAAAATCATGGAAAGGAAATAAAGTACCACAGCAACAATCAAAATAATGATAAGCGCTGCGCTACCGTTGTCTTTATCGTCGCGTTTACGATTCATGTTTCCATAAAGGATATTACGAAACAAAACATCAACAATAACACCAAAAATCCCAACAAAAACAATGGTAATAATCAGTAAGCGTACATCGTTATTTCGAATGTGCATCAATTCATGGGCAATCACACCTTCTAATTCATCATCATCCAGTGAATTCATCAATCCGCGAGTAACCGTTACGGAGAAATTCTTTTTATTGATTCCCGAAGCATAAGCATTTAAGGCATTGCTTTCAATGATGAACAATTGAGGCATATCCATTCCTACAGACATGCACAAATTTTCGGTGATGTTGTAAACCCTCATGTTTTCTTTTCTTTCCAACGGCTTTGCCCTTGTTGCCCTGTTGATCATTTGATTATGAAAGAAATAAGAAATGAAGAACCACACACCCACAACGCCAATCACATAAGGAACAGCTATAAGAAAGGGTTCTACGGTTTCGTCCAGGTTCCAATGCCTTAGGTACGCCATGACCACAAACATTCCCAAGAGAATGAGCATAGGAAATGAAACCAGAAGCGCAACAGACTTCATGTTGTTGCGCTTAATCTGAGTATGTAAACCTACGTATGCCATTAAAACTTAATCTCTGGTGCTACGTTTAATTGTTCTCTTTGTTCTGTTCCAAGATCGAAGAACGGTTGAATCGTCATTTTTTTCAAATTCGCAACAATGTTTGAAGGAATAGATTCGATAGCCGTATTCAACTCTTTTGTTGCCGAATTAAAGAAACGACGAACAGAAGCTAATTTGTTTTCGATATCAGAAATCTCATCTTGTAATTGCAAGAAATTTGAATTTGCTTTCAAATCTGGGTAAGCCTCTACTGCAACGCGCAATCCAGATAACGCAGACGAAAGTTGTTGTTCTGCCTGAATTTTCGAGTTAATATCTCCTGCATTCATTGCCGCAGCACGAGCTTGCGTAATTTTATTTAACGTTCCCGCTTCGTGCTCCATATATCCTTTTACAGACGCCACCAACTGAGGAATCAAATCCTGTCTTTGTTTCAACTGCACATCGATGTCAGCAAACGCGTTTTCACGGTTGTTTTTCAACGCAACTAATTTATTATTTGTCGCAATGTACCAAATGATTAAAACGACAACAATTCCAATTCCAATTAATAAACTCATATTCTAATTTTTAGTTATTCGAAAATACAGTTTTTTCGAGACATTACAGCTACAAAAAAGGATGAACGGAAGAAAATAACGTTAAAAATTGAAAATTAATTCCGCTAATGCCCGCTCTATTTTCACCTTGATTGAAGTGAAATATATGTCACAAACGACATGCCAAAAACCTCAGCCCGGATGGAGTGCGTTAGCTCTACGAACGGAAAAGCAATGAACGCAAGTTTGCTACTGCGACCAAAGGAAGCACGTGGCCAACTGCAGGTGAATGCATTTTGCGGAGTAGACTATAGCACGAAGACCGAAATGGCTGCCAAATCATCTCTTCTTTTTTTTGACTTGGGCGTTTCCCAACCAAATACTTGGTCGGGCCGGGCTATTCATTGCAAGTTTTCCGTTCATGCTTCACGCAAAAGCTTTCCATTATTATCCCTAACGCGAGACCTCATTTCAGACCTTGTTTTTAGCCTTTTTTGATGATTAACGTCGATGGAATATTGTCTATCCACGGACTGCGACTTTCGACCAATTTCTTCCAACTTTCCACGCTGATTAACATCAGATCTTGGGATTCTAAAAATTCTTTTTTCATCGTTTTATCCGACTTTATAGTGATGTGATTCGGTCGGACTTGCTCGATGGCACGAACCAATTCCTTAATCGTAAACGATTTTTTCACGTAATCCGCTACGTCATAAATGACCACCTGGGAATCATTGTTATGAATAAACCGTTGTGCCACTTCGACCAAAAACGTATCGTCATTACTCAAGATGGGAATGAACAGCGTGTCGAATTTATCATTGCCCTTATCGATGTAAACTCCAACTGGCAATTTGGCTCCGTTCATGATGCTTCGCGTACGTTCATCAAAGGGCGAATTTTCGAACAAACCTTCCTTTCCCGAAAGCTTATCGATCAAACGATCTGGATTAACTATACGAGTGGTAAAACCAAGTAATTTCCCTAATAATGTCCCTTCAAAAATGGATTGTCGAATACCAATAATCAACAAATCGTAACTGCCTTTATTGGCAATTTCAATGATTTCATCGTCGGCATTATTGGCCACCTTAAACAAAGTCACAATTGGCTGATTCAGTTCTTTTGATGCTTGTAAAATAGGTGCGTAGGCTTGTTCTTCATAAAATTCATCATCAAAAGAATAGGTTTCATCACTTTGTACCAAATGCAAAGCGGTGACCACGGTATTATCAGGTTGTTTCTTCACCAAAGCATTTGCTAATCCCAGAAGAACTGCGCTGTTTTCATTGTTATTAAAAGAGAATAACACTTTGTATTTACCTAGAGTCATGACTTCTTCCCTTTCGTTTGTTCCTTGTCCTTTGAACAACCAATTGATTAAATCCAATAGCGGACCGGTCATGAAGGTAGTCACCAATGCCATTATGACCATCATTGCAAATATTTCTGGACCAAGAACACCCAAATCATATCCAATATTCAAGACCACCAATTCCATCAATCCACGTGTATTCATCAGTGTACCAATGATGAGGCTTTCTTTCCAACTTTGACCAACAAATCTTGCAGCAAGAGCACTTCCGACAAACTTACCAACTACGGCCACAACAATGATCCAACCTGTAATTTTCCAAAGTTCCCAATCATTAATCAGTCCAATTTCTGTACGTAACCCTGTATAAACAAAGAATAAAGGTAGAAAAAGTACAACTGCAAGATCCTCTACTTTCTCAATAAATATTTGTCTAAACTTGGTGCTATTCGGCATGATTGCTCCCGCCAAAAAAGCGCCAAACAAGGCATGAATACCGATTACTTCTGTCAAATACGCTGAAATAATGAGCGTCAATAAAAAAATGGCCACCACACCTTTACTCAAAGATTCTGTGGTAGGGTGTAAATCGGCAATCCTTTTCAGGAAAGGACGTACCAACTTCAGCATCACAAACACATATGCTACGGCTAAGAGAATGACATAAAGTGAACTTACTATACTTCCTGCTTTTACAATAGCTATCACCGTTGCGAGCATACACCAAGCGGTGATGTCATCAGCTGCGGCGCAAGTTAAAACAATGGTTCCTAAACGGGTTTTATGTATGCCGCGCTCCTGAACAATTCGCGCCAATACAGGAAAAGCTGTTATACTCATTGCAATACCCATGAACAGGGCAAAAGACAAAAACTCAATTCCTTCAGGAGCAAACGTGCTGTAAATAAAAAACGCTAATCCCATTCCTAATGCAAAAGGAAACACAATACTGGCGTGACTAATGACCACCGCGTCTGCGGCTTTATTTTTGAGTACGCCAAGATCCAGCTCCATTCCAATGACGAACATGAACAAAATCAATCCGATTTGACTCAAAAAATGAAGATTTCCTAACGATTCCACTGGAAAAAGCGTGCCTGACAATTCAGGAAAGTACATACCGAAAAACGAAGGTCCGAGCATAATACCAGCAATAATTTCTCCGATAACACTCGGTTGACCAATCTTCCGGAAAAACCAACCCAGCACGCGAGCAACCAAAACGATGGTCACTATTTGCGCCAAAAGCAACGCAAGTGGATGTTTTAAGTTATGTGTGATTGCCGAGAGGAACTCATTCCAATGTGATTGCTTAGCAACAACAGCTTGTACATTTACCTCTAAGTTTTTTCCTTTGGTGGCAATCCAATAAATCAGCGAACCAAAGAAACCTAATACGACAATATAAAAAATGGAGTGACTGTATTTCTTCAACATTTGTTTTCAATTTAGGGTGTTTTATGATGCAAAACACGAAACAAATGTGATTAAAAAATCAGAGGGAAAAACATGTTCATCCACAGAAGCGCGTCTGTTGTAATGAAAAGGTTGAATTCTGTAACAAAACCAAGTTTTACCGTTTCAACAAGCGGAATATCGGTATTAACATATTTAAAAACGGTGTAAGAAATCCTCTTTATATGCTTGTCCAATAACTAATTTCAAAGGTTTATCACCTTCGAGTATTAGAGAGCTTGTTACTTCTTCTTGCGTAAAATGTTGGACACATTTCATGGCAAGTACTTCACTTTTATTGATTCTGCAAAACCTGTTTTTGGGCAATTGTTCCAATAACTTATCATAGGACATATTCTTCACCCATATTCTCTCTCCATCTTCCAAAAACACTTCTTTGTCTCGGCTATCTTGTTCAGAAGGACGAATGTACAAAATGGACTCAAACGGCACCATGGTTTTCCCTTTGTTCGTCGGTAAGACAATAAAATGCTTCGCACTTTCCTTCTCCATCCGTTCACGAACCTTTAAAACCGCACGTTCAAGTCGTTCTTTTTTCACAGGTTTGGTGATGTAATCCACTGCATTTAATTCAAAAGCATCTACAGCAAATTCCTTATATGCAGTAACAAAAATAATGTGTTTCTCCGACAACAAGTTGGCCAGTGTGATTCCATTCATTTCTGGCATTTCTATATCCATGATACACAAATCAACGTGTAAACCATTTATTTCCTGGAGTAATTTTTCTGGATTATTATATACTTTTACGATTTCTAATTCAGGAATTTGCTCACATAACATTTTGAGGTAAGTCAATCCTAAAGTTTCGTCATCCAGCAGTAAGCATTTGATTTTTGTGTTCATGCAAATTAATTTTTAACGTTGCCACATAGGTGGAATGATCAATAAAACGATCTAGCTTATAATGATCTCCATAAATAATTTTTAGACGTTGCTCTAGGTGCTGTAACCCCAACCCGCTGTTACCTTTTTCCATTTTCTTTTTTTCAGAAATCTTATTGGAAACCACCATTGTAAACACGCCTTTTTTTAATTCAAACAAGATCGAAATAAACGCATCTGGACTTTGAAAACTTGTATGTTTAAATGCATTTTCAATTAGATCTACAAAAATTAGAGGAGCAATCAAGTCTTTATGGTAAATAGGTTCTTCTTCATCCACCACCACTTTTACACGTAAATCAAAAAGTGGATGCAATTTCACCTTATTTATTTCAATCAAATCCACTGCAAAAGCCAATTCTTCTTTTAGAGAAACTTTTTTACGTTGCGTTTCATACAAAATATAATTGAGCACGTTTGACAATTTATCAATTGTAAAATACGCTTGATAGGTATGCGATTGTATGGAATTAAGAATATTCTTAAACAAATGCGGATTCAATTTCGCCTCCAAATTTTCTAATCGAAGGTGATTGACGTTAAATTCTAAGGATTCAAATTGTCGCGTCAGTTCCCTGTTCTTTATTTCTAATTGTCTATTTTTCATGAATAAATACACGATAATCCCCATCAGGGTAATAAAGAACAAAATATAAACCACCGTATTCATTTTCCAAAATCGATTAAATCCCGCTCTTTGTGACCTATTCGGTCTATATCCTCTAAAAGCAGAATGAAGATAAACATTTTCACGTAAAACAGCATTTTTTTTGGCCGCTTCCTTCCTCCCAAAGTAAATTTGGGAATCAGGTCAGGCTAACCGCTATATCTTTTGCCAGCTTCGGCTCCGCTCAGCAATCAAAAGGATGCCGCTAATATCCTTAGCGGGAGATTTGGTTTCAAGAAAGATGTATTAAGTTGAAAAAGAAGTTGACCATACACTTACCTAAACTTTTTAAAAAGTAGCGTTAACATAAGGATGCGATAGCATTCTTCTATACAAAGTATAGTCTCTCACACCAGAGTCCTAAAGTAAACTTGGGGACGAAGACAGTCGATAGGCGTTGTACGCCGTAATCGGATGGAAAAAGATTATTCATGAAAAAGCTTGATGTCGATAATAT
>JASLGM010000006.1 GCA_030150045.1 Taishania sp. | reverse complement strand
TTGCAAAGGTAGGCACTCTTTTTGAATCTGCAAGCGTTTTTGGAAAGAAATTTTACAGAAAATTAATGTTTTATTGATAATCGACTGATTGATACTGTATAGCATGATGAAATATTTTCTATAAAAACTGTTTTTATTGAGCATACATAAGGTTTGAAGCGAAATTGAATGGTTTTGTTTGAATAAGTAATGTTCCTTTATATAGGTACGTTCTATAAAAGCGGTTTTTATAAATGAAAAGGTTCTAGTTATTCTTTTAAAGTTTGTTTTTATTAAAAGGGATCGTTTTGCGTTAAGGATAGTAGTGGATAGCTTGCCGAAAGAGATGATTGTACACTATATATACATACGGATTCTTATTGTACTTCTCTATATTATAGTTGGGAAAATGAAACATGGCAACTATGAACGGTTAGCCTGACCGTTTTCGCTTCTTTTTTTGAAGCGGAAAGGGGAACGCCCTAATCAATTTAAGAAGGCTTGTCTAAATTGGAATTTTGTTTCTTTATAGGTAAAAAAAAAGCAGCTTTGAAATTCAAAACTGCTTTGGAAACAATACTGTGGTTCTAGTTAAAGAGCGAATCGACGAATTCAGTTCTATTAAAAAGCTGTAAATCCTCCATTTTTTCTCCAACTCCAATATATTTAACGGGAATTTTCATTTGATCTGAGATTCCAATAACTACCCCGCCTTTAGCTGTTCCGTCCAATTTTGTAACAGCCAGGGATGTGATATCTGTTGCTGCTGAAAATTGCTTTGCCTGTTCAAAAGCATTCTGACCGGTTGACCCATCCAACACCAGTAAGACTTCATGTGGGGCATTGGGAATCACTTTCTCCATCACGCGTTTGATTTTGGAAAGTTCGTTCATCAAATTAACCTTATTGTGTAGTCGTCCAGCGGTATCAATAATGACTACATCAGCATTTTGAGACTTTGCGGATTGTAGTGTATCGAAGGCTACGGAAGCAGGATCGGCCCCCATTCCCTGTTGAACAATAGGCACACCAACACGTTCAGACCATATAATCAATTGATCAACAGCTGCCGCACGGAAGGTATCGGCTGCACCGAGTACCACTTTTTTTCCTGCGCTCTTGAATTGGTGAGCAAGTTTTCCGATTGTGGTAGTTTTACCGACACCGTTTACACCAACAACCATGATTACGTATGGATTACCATCAACCTTTTCGATTTGAAAATCTGTACCATCGGTTGATTTATTCTCTTCGAGTAAAGCTGCGATTTCGTCTTTAAGAATCGTATTTAATTCGCTTGTTCCGACGAACTTATCTTTGGCCACTCTATCTTCGATTCGTCGAATAATTTTCAAAGTTGTTTCTACTCCTACGTCAGAGGAAATAAGCACTTCTTCTAAATCATCTAAAACTTCGTCATCGATTTTAGATTTACCAACAACAGAACGTGCTAACTTTGAAAGAAAGCTTTGTTTTGTTTTTTCTAATCCCTTGTCCAGAGACTCTTTTTTATCTTTTGAAAACAGTCCGAAAAATCCCATAGTGTAAAAATAGCAAAAGCTTCCATTCAAAAGAGATGGAAGCTTTAATTTCTTTTATAGAGCTTGTCTAGTAAAGGATTAATTCTTGCTGAACCACTCTTTTACTTTATCATTGTGAACGATCTCTTCTCTGAAAGAGTATGAACCTTTATCGGTTTTCACCATTTTGATAACTTTCGTATGCTCTTTTCCCCCACCTTTCTGAAGGGATGCTACTACTTTCTTTGCCATAACTCAATATTATTTAATCTCTTTATGAATTGTATAACGCTTCAAAATCGGATTGAATTTTTTAATTTCCATACGATCTGGTGTATTCTTTCTGTTCTTCGTTGTAATATAACGAGAGGTACCAGCTACTCCAGAATTTTTATGTTCTGTACATTCAAGAATTACTTGAATTCTATTTCCTTTTGCCTTTGCCATGTTGCTTTTTATTTTTCTTATCGGCTATTTTTAGCATCACAAACAGCGTCGATCTAGAAATTAACTTATTTTGTTAAAAAACCTTTTTCTCTTGCTTCTTTAACGCAAGCTGTAATTCCTTTTTTAGAAATTGTGCGCAAAGCAGAAGTTGAAATTTTCAACGTAATTTGTTTATCTTCTTCTGGAAGATAAAACTTTTTCGTAATTAAGTTCGGTAAAAACTTACGTTTTGTTTTACGGTTTGAGTGCGAAACGTTGTTTCCAACCATTACCGATTTACCTGTAATTTGACAAACTCTAGACATCTTATTCTCGTTTATTCTAATTCTAAAATGGGGTGCAAAGTAAACTATTTTTCAACAATAAAACAAGGATAAATGTTTTTATTTTCATTTATCGCTTAAATTTATTTCATTTCTAAGCATATTCATAGCGCTCAAAACCGCTCTATCAATGATACGTAGACGATTATCGTTGAACAAAAACTTTTTTGCAACCACTCGTTCATTTGAGGCTACAGCTATCCAAACTGTGCCCACTGGTTTTTCTATTGATCCTCCGTCTGGACCTGCGATCCCTGAAAGTGCGACGCAATAGTCAGTACCAGCTTTATTTCGACCACCCTTAGCCATTTCCGTCACTACTTCTTGACTTACAGCTCCAACTGTTTCAAAGTGTTGCATCGGCACTTCTAGCAATTGATGTTTCAATTCGTTTGTGTACGTAATGAATCCTCCTTTAAAATAGGCGGATGATCCTGGAATAGTAACCAAACGTGCTCCGAGTGCTCCACCCGTACAACTTTCTGCTGTACAAACGGTTTGCCCTTTTTTGAGTAAGCTTGCTCCAACGACACGCTCTAGCGTGTCGTTGTCGTATCCAAAACATTCTTCTGGATAGTTTTCTTCCAATTGTTTGAAAAAGCCATCTATCAATTGTTCATCTTTTCTACCATTTGGAGAAGAAATGCGCAATTTCACCAAGCCTGGTGATGGTAGATAAGCTAATCCTAGTCCAAGGTTTCGAATGGAATCTTCCCACGATTGCATCTTATCTGCGAGATAAGATTCACCTACGCCTTGTACCAATATTGTTTTTGCATAATACGACTGAAAACCAAAGTGTTCCTCCAATTTGGGAAACACTTTGTTCAGCATTAATGCTTTCATTTCATACGGAACGCCCGCTAAACTAATCAATATTTTTTGATTAGAATGCATCCACATACCTGGAGCTGTACCAAAATCATTTTCTAAGACTTCGCATCCGTCAGGGATAGCAGCTTGTAAAATGTTCACGTCTAACATAGGTCGATTGGATTTTTCAAAAAAAGCTTTCACTTTTTCTAATGTAGGCTCATGGATAACCAAAGGTTTGTTTAAGTATTCTGCAATGGTTTGCTTGGTAATATCATCTTTGGTTGGACCTAGTCCTCCAGTCATAAGTACAACATCTGCGCGTTGAAAGCCCTCTTCAATTGTACTTAATATTTCTTCTTTAGTATCTGATATGGTTACCACTCTGGACAACGTCATGCCTCGCTTAGCAAACTCTTGTCCAAGCCAAGCTGCATTTGTATTGATGGTTTGTCCTATCAACAACTCATCTCCAATGGTAACCAATTCTATTTTCATTTCACTTTTTTAAACTTAGCGATTGCTTCTACGTGGCTTGTATGAGGAAACTGATCTACTAACGTCAATTTCTCCAAATTATATCCTGCTTTACGTAAAGTATCTGCATCTCGAGCTTGTGTTGATGGATTACATGAAATATAAGTAATGTTATCTGCTCCTAAATCAATTACCTTTTGTAAGGTTTTTGGTGCGATACCTGCACGAGGTGGATCTAAAATAATAGAGGCTATTTTACCAATATACTCGGGTTTTTCACGCAAGAATTTACCTACATCTGCGGCAAAGAAAGAAACGTTCGTAATTCCATTTCGTTTTGCGTTACGTTTTGCATCTTCAATCGCTTCTTCAACGATGTCAACACCAATTATTTTAACATCGGATCTACGTGTTGAAAGAATTTGCCCAATCGTTCCTGTACCACAGAATAAATCCATAACTACATCTCCTTCCGGTATTTGTTCTTCAAAAACGTAATCTAAGGCCTTATTGTACAGAACTTCGGCTGACATTGGATTCGTTTGGAAAAATGATTCCATAGAAATCTCAAAACTCAATCCTAAAAGCTTTTCAACAATAACAGGTTCACCAAAGACCAATTCACATTGACCATTTTCAATCTTTGCTCTATCTGCTACGTTATCATTAATGGTATGTTGGAATCCTGCAATTCTGTTTCCAAACAGAGATTTTAAGAAAGCTCCAAATGCATGCACATCAAATTGCTCTAATCCAATCGAAGAAGTAACCAAGTTCACCAACAATTGATCTTGGTCAAAAGATTTACGTACTACAATATGTCTAAAAAAACCTTCTTTTTTCGGCGGATGCCAAGCGGTTAATCCTGTTGCCTTAAGGAAGTCGCGAAGTTGGATCAATTTATTCTCCCACTCTTCATCAAACATTCCGCTTGCTTTATTTAGGTTTTCAACCTTCCACCAAGTACCACGTCGTTTAAAACCAAGTGCAAAAGCATCATCCACTTCTTCACCCGTAAACATATCGTGTTCAATACATGAAAAGCTGTATTCCATTTTATTTCTATAAAAGAAATGTGTAGGAGAGGAAATAAAAGTATCAAAACGTTCTTTGATATCTTGAAAGCCACCAAGTTTACGATAGATTTCTAAAGTACTCGCTTCTTTTTCCTTTTCTTGCGCTTCAATCGGCACATATATATAAGGTGCACCAGAAATTTCTTGAAAATCGGAAACAACTTCAATTGGCGACCGTTGTAAAACTTGAATTAATTTAGCTTCACAATACCTTTTCTTTTTCTTCTCTATTTTAGCTTGAACTACTTGTCCAGGAAAAGCGTTGTTTACGAAAACGACGAATTCTCCTTGATCTGTTTCCAATTTTGCAATACCATTTCCACCAAATGCATAATCAGTAATGGTGACTTCTATAACTTCTCCCCTTTGAAACACGTTGAACTTTTTTTTGTGCAAAGATACAGAAAGTAAAGAATTGAGTATCGATAGGCTTTTCTTTTTCGAATAAAGTATAGAACCCTGGTTATTGTTAACCTATTTAAATCATACCATTAAACAAAAGAACTCTTGGATTTCTATCATTATCTGAGGTCTATTCGTTTTAGTAATGTCACGCTTAAAACCTAAAAAGCAGGCATAAATTTTGTAACTTTCGCTCTTGTACAATAAACCCCATATCTGAATCGCATGCGTTCAAAAAAATCAAAGTGGATAATTGGTATTTCCATCGTCTTCTTATTGCCCCTCTTTCTTATCTCTATTTCAATCGGATATGTTTACATGAAGCAAGAGAAAATTGTTCAACAGTTACTGACAACGTTTAACAAAACCATGACAGGTGAAATCACTATTCGTAAATCTCACATTGCACCTTTCAAAAACTTCCCTTTTGTTTCTATAGCATTACAAGATGTCATATTATATGCAGACAAATCCAAAAGTGAAGAACAAGAAATCATTCATTTAGAAGATTTATATGTAGGTTTTGATATGCTGAATGTCTTACAAGGAAATTATCAAATAAAAGTTATCAAATTAGATGAAGGTCACATCGACCTAATTCAAGATGAACAAGGCAACCTAAATGTTGTAACAGCGCTGCAATTAAAAGACTCCGAAGAAGAAAGTG
The DNA here is from genome assembly GCA_030150045.1 of Taishania sp. Classification (GTDB taxonomy): domain Bacteria; phylum Bacteroidota; class Bacteroidia; order Flavobacteriales_D; family Crocinitomicaceae; genus Taishania. The sequence continues at coordinate 66,590 of JASLGM010000006.1, read as the reverse complement.
AAACCATAGATCTGAGTTTAGATAAAATAGATTTAGATAATGTAAGTGTCAGTTTCTCCCAACCTCATAAACAAGATAAAATTGACGTCCGTTTCAAACACATTCATTCCACTTACAAACAGAAAAAGAATGAAATGATTATTGATTTAGACACTGATTTTACTGGAAGTCTTTTCAAAGACGGCAAACAAACACTTTTACACAACAAACATTTTGCTATCAAAACAGATATGAAATACCTCGCACAAGAGGAAAAAATAATTTTAGCTCCCTCCCAATTCACTTTTGAACACATTTTCCTTAATATAGAAGGTTTCATGGAGTTAGCTGGTGACAAACAAATGGACTTAAAGATTGATGGAAGTCAAGATAATTTCAATTTATTAATCGCTTTTGCCCCTGAAGAATTGATACCTACCCTTAAGTCTTATGAAAATGAAGGAAAGATTTATGTGAAAAGTGAAATAAAAGGATCATTGAAAGATGGTCAACCAGCCATAAATGCAGCCTTTAGTTGCGAAGAAGGTTTTTTTCTGAACCAAAAAAACAGTAAGAAATTAGATAACATTGAATTTGCAGGAACATTCACAAACGGAGAAAACAGGGACTTCTCTACCATGAAATTCACCCTCAATAAAATGAAGGCACAGCCAGAAGCAGGAATTTTTGATGCAAGTTTAGAAGTTGAAAATTTCAATTCCCCAAAAATCGACTTAAAACTAAAATCAAATTTCAATCTGGATTTTCTTGTTAACTTTTTAAACCTCGACAAAGAAATTAACAATGCAAAAGGATATGTAGGAATTACAATGAACTTCCATGACATCATAGATTTGACTCATCCTGAAAAGAGTTTAGAAAAATTAAATGAGTCTTACTTCACTGAATTAATCGTGAAAAACTTAAGTTTTAACGCGAAATCTTTTGGATTACCTGTCAATGATATTAACCTACATGCTGATTTAGAAGGAAACAAACTGAGTATTGAACACTTTAACGGAAAAGTAGGGAAATCAGACCTACAGATCAATGGAAAAATAAGTGATGTACCAGCATTGATACACCAACGAAAAACACCCGTAAAAACCAATCTAAACATTTCTGCAAAACACATTGACCTCACGGAATTAACCTATGAAAAGAAAACAAAGAAATCTAAAGTCAACGAAAAAATAGATGATTTACAAATGGATGTTTCATTTCATTGCGAAGCTAGTGAACTGGCATCGTCAGGAAAATTACCGATAGGTGAATTTATGTTAAACAATTTACAATTGAAACTACAAAACTATCCGCATGAAATCACGAATGTAACTGCAGGTCTTTTCATTGAAAAAGAAGATGTCAAAATCAGAAGATTTAAAGGGAAACTTGACGAAAGTGACTTCCTTTTTTTTGGTAAACTAAACAACTACGAACATTTTTTCAAAGCAAATACAAAAGCAAAATCAGTCGCAGAAATTTTCTTTAAGTCAAACCAACTAAAGTTAGAAAACATTTTTACCTATAACAACGAACAATTTCTACCTGAAAACATCAAAAACGAAGCCTTTAACGATGTAAAGTTAAAAGCTAAGATTTCGGCGCGTTTTGACGGAGAGAAAGTAAAAGGTGCATCCGTTGAAATCTCCAAGTTGGAATTAACCACCTCTTTGCATGAAAAACGTATCCAAGATGTAACCGGAAAACTTATGTTTTTCAAAGAAAACCTGAAAGTGAAAAACCTAAAAGGAAACATTGGTCAATCTGATTTTGATCTTTCCTTCAATTATTTCATGGGAAAGAATGATTCTTTGCGCAAACGTGACAACGAATTAACTTTACTTTCCAACCATTTTGATTTGAACGAGATTCTGGCCATAAAATACAATGCGTCAACGGCAGAAAACGTTCCAGACACAAATGGTGTAACACAAGCCTTTTCTATTTTAGATTTCCCTTTCATGGATTTCACTTTAGAAACGGACCTGAAGCATTTTGAATTCTTGAATTACAAATTCGAACGATTAAAAGGTAAAATAGCAGTCAGCAAAAACAAAACGATAGATTTTAGCCGATGTGGTTTTGATCTAGCAGGTGGAAAGGTTCGTTTGAGCGGAAAATTGGACGCCAGCAACCCACAAAACATATACTTTTCTCCCCGCATTCGCATCAAAAATCTGGATTTAGATCAAACCTTAATGCGTTTCAATAATTTTGGTCAAGACATGCTTTTAAGTGATCAACTGAGTGGAATGTTGGAAACGAAAATACGAGGAAACATCCCTCTAAATGCAGATTTGACTCCGAAAATGGAGTCCGTGGATCTGACCATGGAGGTGACCATTACCAACGGCGTCATCAAAAATTACAAGCAATTACAGGAATTTGCGTCTTTCTTTGGTGACAAAAACCTGAACCGCGTAGCGTTTGATACCCTGAGTAATGTTTTTGTTCTGAAAAACAACCGCGTTTCTATTCCGTGGATGACCATAAATTCTACACTAGGTTTCCTAGAAATATCCGGGGAACAGGACCTTTCAGCAAAAATGAATATGGAATATTACTTTAAAATCCCATTGAAATTGGTGTCAAATGTGGCGTATCAAAAATTATTTAAGCGCAAGCGCGAAGAAATTGATGTGGATCAGGAAGACGAAATTCAATATCGTGGGGATAAAAAGGTACATTATATCAATTTGAAAATGCTTGGCGATCTTGAAAACTTCTCCATTTCATTAGGAAAAGATAAGCGTGACAAGAAAAGAACAGCATAAACCACCGCTTTTTTCTCCTGTTTTTTAGGGGCTGCTATTTCCGTCTACAGGTTTTAGTGCACTTGCAACATGCTACCTTGCCTTAGCTTTTGGCGTAGCTTCTGAAGTCGCTTCACCAAAAGCTGCAAGTGATCCAGTTGCTGCGCGCAGCTATCACCTTCTGCCGGGCAGGAGATTTCTTTTCAGAAAATGGAAACTTGTTTTCACCAAAATCAAAATTGCGTTAGGGATAGGAGCGACATCCTTTTGAACGCAGTGAAAAAGATACAGCGGATAGCCCGACCTCGCTTCATTTTTCTTGGAGCGAGGAAACGCCCAAAATAAAAGGTAAAAAAAAGTCCGAAACAAATGTTCGGACTACTATTGTGTGTTTTTTTTTCTAAATCATTCCTCGAATAATTCCTTTGTCGGACGTTTCGATGAATTCAATGATTTCTTTGGCAACCTCCGAATCTGGCATAGTTTCCTTGATGGCCGCCAATCCTTTGGACACGGAATTGTTGAGAACATACAGCAATCGGTACACATCTTCGATTTCCCTTACTTTTTCTTCTGGGAAACCTCTTCTGCGCAATCCGATGGAATTTACGCCGGCAAAAGAAATCGGTTCTCTAGCTGCTTTAACGTATGGGGGAACGTCTTTTCGAATCAAACTGGCGCCACCCACAAAGGCGTGTTTACCGATTTTCATGAATTGTTGTGCTACCACTGTCCCTTCTAAAATGGCATAATCGTCTATTTCTACATGTCCTGAAAGTCCGCAAAACGAGGCTAAAATAACACCGTTTCCAATTTGGCAATCGTGAGCAACATGCACGTAGGTCATCAAAAGGCAGTCGTTACCAATTTTGGTTACCCATTTATCTCTTGTGGCTCTGTGGATGGTTACACACTCGCGAATGATCGTATTGTTTCCAATTTCCACGCGTGTGTCTTCGCCTTCGAATTTAAGATCTTGTGGCACAGGACCGATTACAGCACCTGGAAAAATTTCACAATTTTCACCGATTACAGTTCCTGGGTATAGGGCTACATTGGAGTGAATTTTTGTATTCTTTCCAATTGTAACGTTGTGGTGAACCACAGTGAAGGGGCCAATCTCTACGCCTTCTGCGATTTTTGTTTGCGGTGATACCTGCGCTAAGGGACTAATCATTTTACACTTTATCTTTAACAACTTGTGCTAGCATTTCTGCTTCACACACTTCTACTCCATTCACATAAGCTTTCCCTTTCATGTTCACTAGTCCTCTTCGAATTGGTGAAATAAGTTCCAATTCAAAAACGAGTGTGTCACCAGGTAAAACTTTTTGTTTAAATTTCACTGCGTCAATTTTCAAGAAGTATGTAGAGTATAAATGAGGTTCATCTACTTGTGTAAGTGCGTAAATTCCTCCCACCTGAGCCATTGCTTCAATTTGCAATACACCAGGGAACACAGGGTTTCCGGGGAAATGTCCTGTAAATATCGGTTCGTTCATGGTTACGTTCTTAATTCCTACGATAGATGATTCTGTCATAGAAATAATACGATCAACCATTAAGAAAGGGAAACGGTGTGGTAACATTTTCTCAATTTGATTGATGTCAAATAAAGTTTGTGTTAGGTCAAATTGTTTACCTTTCTTTTCTTGTTTTTTGATTTGTTCTTTTAGGACTTTTGCAAATCTTGTGTTTCCAGAATGTCCTGGTCTAGCAGCCAAAATATGTGCTTTGATTGGTCTTCCTACCAAAGCTAAATCTCCAACGATATCCAACAATTTATGTCTTGCGGGCTCATTTTCGAATTGCAATTTTGTACTGTTCAAAACGCCAATTCCTTCTACGTTAATTTTAAGATCTTCTTTACCTAATAAAGTAGCTAATTCGTCTAACTCTGCTTGAGGAATGTCTGTTCTTTCTACCAAAACGATGGCATTGTCTAAATCTCCTCCTTTAATCAGGTTATTTTTCGCTAAGAAAGCGAGTTCTCTGAAGAACACGAATGTTCTACACTTTGCAATTTCGGCTTTAAAATCTCCAATTTGATACATGGATGCATGTTGTGTTCCAAGTACAGGAGAATTATAGTCTACCATTACAGTTATTCTGTATTCTTTGTCTGGCACTGCAAGAATTTCAATTCCTTTATCCAGGTCTTCCCATTTCAAGTTTTCATTCAATTCGAAGTAGTTTCTATCGGCATTTTGCTCCAAGTAACCTACGCTTTCCATTGCATGAACAAATGGTAATGCGGATCCATCCATGATTGGAATTTCGGGTCCGTCAATTTTAATCAAGGCATTATCAACGCCACATCCTACGATAGCTGCTAACACATGTTCTGTTGTGTAAACACGAGCTCCATTGGCTTCAAGAGTTGTTCCTCTATCTGTTGAAACAACAAGGTCTGCATCTGCTTTAATTACGGGTTCTCCTTCCATATCTACACGTTGGAATTTGTATCCGTGGTTTTCAGCTGCTGGACAAATTTCGATTGTTACTTTTTGTCCTGTATGTAAACCAACTCCAATAAGGGTAACACTTTCTTTAAGGGTGCGTTGCTTATCCGCCATATCTAATTATTTATTAATCTCTTTAATTTTTTGTTCTAGCTCTTGTAATTTCTTAAGAATAAAAGGCAGTTTACGGAATCCAAAATATGATTTTTTGAAATCATCAATTGGAATAGCTGGTGAGCCCATAAGTGTATCTGCTTTTTTCACTGAATTTGGAACTCCTGATTGTGCAACAATTTTTGCACCGTCAACAATTTTTATATGCCCACTGATTCCTGCTTGTCCACCGATAAGTACATGCTTACCAATCTTTGCCGACCCTGCAATTCCTGCTTGAGAAGCCATTGCAGAATGATTATCTATTTCTACATTGTGTGCAATTTGGCACAAGTTATCTATTTTTACTCCTCTTCTCAAAATGGTGGAACCCATTGTGGCTCTATCGATAGTTGTATTTGCGCCAACATCAACAAAATCTTCCAAGATTACATTTCCAATTTGAGGCACTTTTTTAAATTCACCTATTTCATTGGGTGCGTAACCAAATCCATCTGCTCCAATTACAGCTCCAGCATGAAGCGTACAGTTTGATCCTACTTCACACAAATGATAGATCGTGACATTGGAATGGATTACGGTATCATTTCCAATTTTCACATTATCGTAAATAACAGTGTTTGGATAAATGTGTGTATTGTCACCAATAACTACATTTTCTCCAATATATGCATTTGCCCCCACGTATACATTTTCTCCTACATTTGCAGAAGTTGAAATGAAGGCGTTAGGTTCAATTTTCGCTTGTTTTTTATGCATTCCATCATAAAACTCCAATAATTTTGCAAAGCAAGAATAGGCATCTTCTACTTTAATAAGTGTCAACTCACTAGGCAGCTCTTTATTGGGCTGAAAGGATTCATTAACGATACATACTGAGGACCCTGTTGTATAAATAAACTCTTCGTATTTAGGATTAGCTAGGAAAGAAAGTTTCCCAGTTGTTCCTTCTTCAATTTTTGCTAAACCATCTACTACTGCTTCAGGATTTCCTAAGACAGTTCCGTTGATAATTCCGGCGATATTTTCAGCAGTAAACTTCATTTTCAAAAAAATTATTTGCGACTTTCTCCGTTCGTAAATGCTATTTCTTGTTTAACAAGGAATCACAATTCGTCGTTTGTTGGAGTTGAATATTTTGAATGAATATTTTGTTCTTGTACCAGATGGTATTGAATCTAACCGTATCCGATTCAACGATAGTAACAATTTGATGTGTTGGTTTTGGTCTTGTTTCAAACTTTGTATTCTCAAAAGAAAGATACGCATTTTCTTTCATAGCCTTCAATATTTTTTGAGGGCTATTGATACCTAACTGATCTAGTTTACACTCATTCACTTTTGTAGAATCTGGATACACTAAGTATTCATCATTCGGAAAATGTAAGAAGTAACCTTTACCACTGGCAGTTGGCTTGATCTTTTGAATGTCATCTGCTCCGATATGCAATTCTGAGATATAACTTTCAGTTGGCAAAGTGAAATAGAACTTGTAAGTTCCTTTGTCTTTTATTTTTCCGTGAATAAGATAAATTTTATCTTCTGTATCTTTTTTACTGTTTTTAAAATCAACATCACCTTCGCTGATCGCTTGGAAGATTTCTTCGAAGGTAAGATTGTGTTTTTTCATGATTTCTTTCTCTACTTCATTTACAGTAATTACTCTTCCAATGATGGAAGATTTCACTCTATTTGAAGGCGTCCAAGAGCAACCTCTATTTTGAAAGAAAAAAAATACGAAGATGCAACCTAATAAAAAGCCGAACCCATAATATTTCAATCGTTTTAACAACGAACTATTCATTTTTATATGGTATTAATGTCTCTAAAGTGTTATTCTTAAGACACAAAAAAGCTTGATCTCAACACTATTTCAGGTTAAAATCAAGCTTTAAAAATTTTATTTAATTAAAGGATTGCATTCAATTTTGAAGTCAATTGCTCTTTCGGAACAGCTCCAACAGATTTGTCAACAACCTCTCCACCTTTAACGAAGATCACTGTAGGAATGTTACGAATTCCGAATTGTGCAGAAACACCTGGGTTTTCGTCAACATTTACTTTACCGATGATCGCTTTACCATCAAATTCATTTGCCATTTCTTCAATAACTGGTCCAATCATTCGACATGGTCCACACCATTCTGCCCAAAAATCAACTACAACTGGTTTATCTGAATTTAAAACCAATTCATTAAAGTTCGCATCTGTTATTTCTATTGCCATAATTGTTGTTTTTATTTCTATGTTTTGTAAAAATAGCTGAAAAAATTGATATTTCAGCCTTAAAATTATTTCATTCTAGCGGTTTCTAACCGTCACTTTTTTCATTGTTTTTTGATTGTAGGTCTTCAAACAATAAAAATAATTCCCATTTTCCAAAGTAGTGGTATCAAAAGGCACAATATTACCTCCTTTTTCACATTCTTTATCAAATATCACCTTTAATGTTTGATAGTTTTCATCTAAAATCTCAAAAGTGACTTTCCTAGGTTCTTCGGTAGTGAAATAAAAATCAATTTTCCCTTCAGCTACTTCAGTCTCCAAACTGTAAAGCACACAGTATTTCTCCAATGAGAGATGATCTTTACTAAAGTTTTTTAATATTTTTTTGTAGCCAATCACCATCAAAAGAATGATAAGTGAAACAGCCATTATTAAGACCACTGTTTGCCCATTCGGCATTGCCAACCCTATCATAACGCTATAACTCCTTTTATTTCAGCTGCTTTATAATACACTTCCATCACTGCATCTACAGTCAACATCACTTCTTTTCCAGTCACACTCATGTACTTACCGTTGGTCGAAGCTTGAAGCTGTAAATCTGCTTCTGGTGATAATAAATTCCCAACCTTTGCAATCATTTCAGGTTCGTTAGGAACAATAAACTTGAACATGTATAGTGCTGGCCATTCTTGCAACTCTAACTGTCCTTTTAGCTTTTCAAACTGTTCCTTCATCCTCCGTGTTTTTTAATTAACAAAGATACTCGTTTCATTTCGTTTAACAGGAATGAATTGCTGCCAATTTTCAATACATCTTGGAATTCTAATCCTCCTTCTTGATTAAAGCTTCTAATTTGCGACAACATCTCCATCGGATCGGGCTCCTTAGATAAAACTTCTCCATATTCTAAGTCTAACACTTCCTCAGAAAACCATTTCTCATGATAGCAACGAACCGTTTCTAAAAATTGTATCACAACTTCGTGCAATTGCCTTCCTGTTTGAGCTTGTAAAACCATCAGTTTATAGCTCGTCTTTTCTTTTTCGTATTGAGTAAAAGCTTCTAAAAGATCTTCTGGAAACACCATTTGCTTTACTTCTAAATTAGGATAGCTTTCCCATTCTATCTCTTGCAAAACATGAAATGCTTGATCTTCGCGTTGCCACTTATTCAACTTTGAAACAAACACTTTGGCCAAAGGAGTTTTTGTTAAGAAGAATTGTTTACAAGCAAAAAATTGCTCGTCAAAGAAGTCTTCCATTTCTTCTCCTTCTGGAACGGTGAAAAACAATGTTGCTTCTGCCTTTGTCATTACTCTTTAATCCCCTTGTTTTTTCGCATTTTAATATTCATAAACTCCACTAGAAGCGCATAAACCATAGCAAAATAAATATAACCTTTTGGTACATGCTGTCCAAAAGCTTCTGCCACAAGAATCACACCTATGGTCACTAAAAAAGCAAGTGCTAACATCTTCACAGAAGGTCTATTATTAATGAACTGACTAATCGGCTTAGCAAATAAAATCATGATGATCATTGAAATAATCACAGCTGCATAAATAATCACCAACGGGTCTTTACCGATTTCCTTATGTAAATCATTCGTCATTCCAATCGCTGTAATAATAGAGTCAAAACTAAAGACAAGATCTACCATTACAATTTGCATAATGACAGAAGACAAAGTTGCTTTTTTTACGCTATGTGCTTCGTGAATACCACGAATAGAGTGATTCATTTCTATCGTAGATTTATAAATCAAGAATAACCCTCCTAATAATAAGACCAAACTTTGAATTGAAAAACCTTCTAAAAGCTCTATGTTCGTATTCGGGAAAAGCGGTTTTGTAGATTGCATAATCCACGCAACAAAAGCCAATAAAATCAAACGCATCACCAAGGCTAATACCAACCCAATATTACGTCCCTTCGCTTGTTTTTCTTCAGGTAATTTATCTGTGATTATTGAAATGAAAATGATATTATCAATTCCTAAAACAATTTCCAATAAAGACAATATCACCAAATACGTTAAGCCTTGAATGGTGAAAAGTGCGTCAAAAAATTCCATAAATACGTTAAATTATTTTTGAATAAACTCGAAAAATCGGTCTAAAAATAAATGATTTTCGATAACAGAAGTATGAATCTCTAATAATTTAATATGCCCATCTGCTGTATAAGATAGAAAATCATCCATCTGATTTTCTATCTCACTTCCCTCACGAGAGGTAAAGTACTCAACATTAAATGATTTACATAAATACTCAGCTTGAAAATCATGTTTCGCTTCGAAGTACTTCTCTCTTTGCTTTGCCGTTCTAGGTCCAGGTATATAATTAAAAATAGCGCCTCCTCCATTGTTTACCAGAACCACCCTAAGATTTGGAATTCGGTAATTAAGCCACATAAAGTTACTGTCATAAAAGAAAGAAACATCGCCTACAACAGCAACATGTAAATGATCAGGATCAGCAAGAGCAGCACCAACCGCTGTTGAAAGTGACCCGTCAATCCCACTCGTTCCTCTATTGGAATGATAGGTAATTCCTTGAACAGGATTAAACAATTGGGCATAACGAATCACAGTACTGTTACCGAGGTGAACTACCGAATGCTCAGGAATACAATCTAATACAATCTCATGCGCTTTCAAATCACAAAAAGGAATACCCTCGAGATAATGCAATGCCTTATCTTCAGCAATTAAATCTTTCTGCTTCCATTTGCCTCCATAGTTACTTGGCAACAGTTCTTGCTTCAACTCCATCAGCTGATTCAAGAAAGTTCCTTCGTTCATTGCGTAACTTTTGGTTAACACCTCATATGTATCCATTTCAGGGAAATCCCATCCAATTTTTAAATGTACTTTTGGTGCATATTTACGCAAATAAGCTTTTATTTTCTTAGACACGACTGCTCCTCCAAACGTAAAAAGAACGTCTGGCGCATAATCCGCCAGCTCTTCTTCAGAAATTGCAGCTAACGTTCTATCAATGCAAGCATTCCATTTATAAAAAATAGCATTCGCCGTATTTTCAACTAGAATTGCAAAAGAAGGATCGTCAGCAATTTGTTTCAACTGCTCCACAAAATAAAGATCATGCTGTTTCTGTCCAACCAAAACCATCACTTTCTTACCTTGAATTTGCTCTTTGATCCAAACCTTCTCTTCCTCACCTAGAATCATTGGGTTATAAAGGAAATCAAAAGGAATTGTTTTTTCTAACGCAAGTTCTTGCGTATCATAAAGTGGTTCATTTAAAGCAACATTTATATGTAACGGTCCTTTTGTCCCGCCATTAATCTTAGCAAACAAATGAAAGAGAGCTTCTTCCACCTCTTTTTTACTCATTTCTTCTGTTAAGGAGGTCTCCCCATCTATATGATTGGAATAAACGCCTTTCTGTACAATCGTTTGTCCATCCCCTTGATTGATCCATTTCTCAGGTCTATCTGCCGAAATAACAACCAAAGGTATACGCTGATAAAAAGCTTCAGCTACAGCCGGATAATAATTCAACATTGCAGATCCAGAAGTACAAACACATGCAACCGGAGCCTGCAACTGCAAAGCCATTCCCATCGCAACGAAGGCAGCACACCTCTCATCATGTACAACATACGTCATTACTTCTGGATGCTCATCCAAAGCAATTACAATAGATGCATTTCTTGATCCTGGAGAACATACAAAATGTTTAACACCAGCACGCAAGCAATTCTCTACAAGTGCCTGCACCATTATCTTATTTGAGCTAATCATTTTTTTCTTCCTCCACAAACACATTTAACAGTGTTTTCGCTTTATTTTCTGTTTCTTGCCATTCTAACTCTGGTTGAGAATCTTTTGTCAATCCACCGCCAACATACAAGAATAAATTATCATCTTTCTTTTGAGCACATCTCAAGTTCACAAATAACGTACTTTTATCTGGTGCTTGCCACCCAACAATCCCCGAGTAGAACAAACGCTGATGAGCTTCTACCCGAGCAATAAGCTGTTGCGCTTCTTCTAAAGGCAATCCACTCACTGCTGGAGTAGGATGCAATAAATCTACCAAATCATGAAGTTGTTCCTTTGGGAAATCACAATGAAAACGATTCAAGAGGTGTTTCACTGGTCCAGCAACAAATTCTTCTCTTTCACCTACCGTAGGCTTTCTATCAAACGAATCAAAAACCGCTTTTATATAGGTCGTCACCAAACCTTGCTCCTGATATTCTTTTTCCTCCCAAGGTATATTACTGTGAGCGGTACGTGTTCCTGCCAAAGCCATAGTTTCAAGAGTATCTCCATTTTGTTTGACCAAAATCTCAGGCGTTGCCGCCATCCACGTTCCTAAAACAGCAGATTCAAACACATAACAAAACGCATTTGGATAATTTCTTTCTAAAGCATCGAATAAAACTTCATTGTCATAGTTTATTCCTTGAACCGCTTTTACGCGAGACAACACAGCCTTACCAAATCCCCATTTAGAAATCTCCTCAACAAAAAAATGAGCTTGCTGTAAATACATCTCTTTCGTAACCACAAAAGGTGTAGCCATTTCGTAGCGTTGTGAAATTTCACGTCCTTCTACAAAACCAAACCAACGATCACCGTTAGCTGTCGCAACTACAAAACCTTCAAAAGAGCTACGTTCAGCAGGATGTAGTTCAATAAACTCTCCTTTTACACTTTGCTTCGCTTCACCAGGAAGTCTAAAAAACAACTTTCCCATTAACGCGGAACAATCATAACGGTTAACCTACCTGTACACACCATTTTTTTTGTTTCCTCATGGTGCACATCCACTTGCCAAACATGAGTTCTACGACCAGCATGAATAATTTTTCCTGTTGCAACAACAAATCCATCTCGCACACCTGCAATGTGATTACAGTTTATCTCAAGTCCTACCGGAATTTCTTTCTCCAAATCAATTAAAAGTACAGAACCCATAGACCCAATACTTTCAATCAAAGCAGCACTTGCACCACCATGAAGTAACCCAGCAGGCTGATGGGTAGTTGGCCCAACAGGCATACGTGATTTCACAAAATCATCACCTATTTCAATGCATTCAATATGCAGAACTTCCATCAACGTATTCTTATTAAGCGCGTTGATTTTATCTAATGGATATTGCTTTAACTTCATACTTTAAAATTAATAAGATTTTAGGTGTTTCGAAGGAATTCAACCACATTAAATCCTTTTTTTTGACTTACAATACGTAATTTTGAAACATGATCAACTACATCAACATTTCGAAACACACCACATTTGGCGTTCCGGCTTGGGTTAAAGCAATGTATTCCTTTCAATCTATTGAAGAATTACAACAGCTATTAACAAAAAACATAAAAGACAAAAACTTACTCATATTAGGAGGGGGTAGCAACCTTTTGTTTACACAACCCTTCGACGGAGTTGTATTAAAAAACGAATTAAAAGGCATCACCGTAATTGATCAAAATGAAGACCTTGTTTTTGTTAAGGCCTCCGCTGGTGAAGTATGGCATACATTTGTACAACACGCCGTAGATAACAATTGGGGTGGTATTGAAAACCTTTCCCTAATCCCAGGCTCCGTAGGCGCTTCCCCTATGCAAAACATTGGTGCATATGGTGTAGAAATTAAAGACGTATTCCACTCACTAGAAGCCCTAGAAATTAGCTCGGGTAAAATCAAATCGTTTGATGCAAAAACCTGCGCATTCGGATACAGAGAAAGTATTTTTAAACGTGAATTAAAGAATAAATACATCATTATCAGCGTAACTTTCGTTTTACACAAGAACCCAAAAATAAACACAAGTTACGGTGCCATAAATGACGAGTTATCAAAAATGGGGATTACAACTCCAAACATAAAAGATGTAAGTCAAGCCGTCATCAACATTCGCCAAAGTAAACTTCCAAACCCAGCAGAAATAGGAAACGCCGGGAGTTTTTTCAAAAATCCAGTAGTCAAAAAAGAGGTCTACAACGCTATTTTACAGAAATACCCTAACGCACCAGCCTACCCAATTAACGAAGAAACCGTGAAAATACCTGCAGGTTGGCTGATCGAAAACGCTGGTTGGAAAGGAAAGACAGAAGGTGAATTTGGCGTCCATAAAAACCAAGCATTGGTATTGGTCAACTATGGAAACGCGGATGGAAAAGATATTTTAAATCTCTCTTCTCGCATTATTTCTTCCATTGAATCCCTTTTCAACATCACCTTAGAACGCGAAGTAAACATCATGTAATCAACAAAATGATTCACACATAAAAAAATCCTGTAGTCCGAAGATTACAGGATTTTTCTTTTTCTAATCCCTCTTAATAAAGGAAATGATGTCTATCATTTTTATTGGGCAGCCATTTCGGTCTACACGCTTTAGTAAATTTCGGTAAAAAAAGTAACTTGCTATTTACCACGTGCTTCCGCTGGTCGCAGTAGTAAATTAGCGTTTACTAATTTTCCCGTTCATTTAGCTACCGCGCTCCGCCCGGGCTGGAGAATCATTCAAAAAATCACCAATTTTCTCCCGTATTTTTAAATGCATTATCTTCATCAATCAAACGCTGCCAATTCCATGTTTGATCTTCGGTATCCATTACAATCTCTTTATAATCAGCGGAAGTCAATTCATAATGATTGATTTCATCCCCTGTATACTCTTCAATTGCCTTTAAATATTCTTTTTCCTCTTTTGCACAAAAACTAATCGCTTGTCCAAACTTCTCTCCCCTTCCCGTTCTTCCACATCGGTGAACATAGTTTTCCGGTTCATCAGGAATGTCATAATTGATTACAAAATCTACATTTGGAATATCAATTCCTCGTGCCGTCAAATCAGTTGTAATTAAAACACGTGTCTCTCCATTTCTGAAACGATCTAATATCTCAATACGTTCATTTTGTTCTTTACCACCGTGAATCTCTTCCGTTTTAACACCTACTCTTTCCATAGCTGCAACAACTCGACCAGCGCGCACTTTAGTACGGACGAAAACCAAAATACGTTCCTCCTCATATTCTTTAAGAATATTCTCTAAGAAGAAACGTTTATCATCCATTTCTACCATAGCCACCGAATGTTCTACATGTTGAGAAACAGGATTTTTAGGTGAAATTTGAATACGGATAGCATTTCGCACTACGTCATACGCCAAAGATTTGATTTTCTTATTGATCGTAGCTGAGAAAAAGAGGGTTTGTCTTTTTCGAGGGATTTTCTTTAATATATCTTGAATGTCTTTATTGAACCCCATGTCTAACATTAGATCTGCTTCATCTAAAATAAGATACTCCGTTTCTGAAACATCAATATGCCCTTGAGAAATAAGGTCAAACATCCTACCTGGTGTTGTCACCAACACGTCCACGCCTAATTCAAATTTTCGGATTTGTTGCTCTTGCTCAACGCCTCCAAATAAGCCAAAAATACTTACGGGAATTTGATTAGCAATTTTCTTAAACACCTCTGTTATTTGCATAGCCAATTCTCTTGTCGGAACCATCACAATGGCACGTACATAGCGTTGTCTTTTTCGTGTTTTTGCTTGTGCAATTTTATGCAATACAGGAATAGCGAAAGCTGCTGTTTTCCCTGTACCTGTTTGAGCAATTGCCATTACATCCTCTCCATCAAGAATCGGCTGAATGGCTTTGAATTGAATATCAGTAGGCCTTACAAAACCCATTTTATCCAATTCTTCTTTTATTCTTTCGTCTATTTGATAGTCTTTAAACTTCATCGTTTTTTGACTTAAATAAAAAAAAGGCAAGTGTAATCACTCGCCTTTTCTTTAAGAATTATGTTTATTATTCTTCAATTTGAGTAGGAACCAAAATACGTCCACAGTGTTCACAAACGATCACCTTTTTCTTCATTTGGATATCCAATTGTCTTTGCGGTGGAATAGAGTTAAAACAACCTCCACAAGAATCACGTTGTACTTGTACTACAGCTAAACCATTTTTTGCATTTTGGCGCAAACGGCTATAAGCTACAACCAAACGTCCTTCAATACTTTCTTTTGCTTTGTTAGATTGCTCAGTAAGTACCTCTTCGTCTTTTTGTGTTTCAGCAATGATTTCATCCAATTCAGCTTTTTTAGTAGCTAAATCTTCTTTTCTTAAAGCGAATTTTGCCTTCACCTCATCTAACACTTCTTTTTTCTGAGCGATTTTAACTTTCGCTTCTTTCGATTTTTTATCGTGTAATTTAATTTCCAATTCTAAGAATTCAACTTCTTTAGCGATGGATTCAAACTCACGGTTATTACGAACATTATTTTGTTGCTCTTTGTACTTAGCGATAGCCGCTTCAGCATCTTTGGTAGCATTTTTTCTATCTGAAACTTCAGTTTCACTCTCTTTTACCTCTTCTACCATTTTGGCAATGCGAGTTTCAAGCCCACCTACTTCGTCTTCAAGGTCTTCTACTTCCAAAGGAAGCTCACCACGAACAGTACGAATTCTATCAATTTCAGAATCAATTACTTGAAGTTGATAAAGAGCGTCTAATTTTTCCGCTACAGATGCCTCTTTTTTCGTTGCAGTTGCCATATATTATAAATAATTTATTGGATTCGTATTTTTCTTCGTTAAACGAAATGCAAAGTTAGGAAAATTTTTCTTCAAAATAGCACCTAAAAGTTGAATTGTAAATTGTTCAGACTCATAATGTCCAATATCAGCAATCACAATTTTGTCTTCGGCATCGAAAAACTCATGGTATTTAAAGTCCGCAGTAAGATATAAGTCTGCTTTTTGAGCCAAGGCTTTTCCTAATAAAAAAGATCCTGATCCACCACAAAGTGCAATCGTCTTTACTGTTTTTTTTACTGGATTTGTAAATCTAACGGTTCCACACTCGAAAGTTTCTTTTATTTTTTGAAGGAAATCCATGGTTTCCATTTCCATTTCTAATTCTCCTATTATTCCAGCTCCTTCATAAGCGTTGTCATTACTCAATTCAATAAGATCGTAAGCTACCTCTTCGTAAGGATGCGCTTTCTTCATTGCTTGCACTACTGCTCTGCTTACATGCTTAGAAACGACACACTCCACTCTAACTTCCTGAATAGTTTCTGCTATGTTCGCTTCACCAACAAAAGGTTGTGCAGTTGTTCCTGGAGTAAATGTCCCTACTCCTTCTACTTGAAAACTACATGAATGATAATTACCTAACTGTCCAGCACCAGCGTGATACATGGCGTTGGTTATTTCCTCCAGGTGTGTTTTAGGGAGAAAAACAGTGATTTTTTGTAACACTCCACTTTTGGGGTCTAAGATACGTTGTTGCACCAAACCTAAACGATTTGCCATTTCGTGACTCACCCCAAAGCGATAACTATCTAGATTAGTATGAATTGCATAAAGTGCAATATCATTTTTTATGCATTTAGCAATAACCCTCTCAATATAATTAGCACCTGTTAACTTTTTTAATCCTTTAAAAATAATGGGATGATGCGCAATGATCAAGTTTGCTCCTTGCTCAATGGCTTCGTCAACAATAGTTTCAAGAGAATCTAAACAAATTAATGCTGAAGTAAGTGATGTACTTGCGTCACCGACCAACAGCCCTGAATTATCATACGATTCTTGACTAGAACGCGGGGCAATGGATTCTAAAAATTGAATAACTTCTGATATGCGCATGGTTTACATTTTTATAGAAACGCCAAACGATGCACCAATTCCATTCAAGTGGTGTTTGTAAGGTTCGTATTTCAAGAAAGTATTTGTAAGGTTATATCTATATTCAAACATAGCAAAAAGTCCAACGCGAGGATGTACATTGTATTGTATTCCTGCATTAGCAGCAACGTTTACCCCAACATTATTAAGCCCATTTTTTGATTTGTCTTCGTGATCAATTTCTTTTCCTGCACTCGTTACAAAATGATCCTGGCGCTTCATCTTCATTCTAAACGTAGGCATTAATCCTGCACCGACTAGAATGTCCACTTTTTTGATTGTTTTATAGTAGAATAATTTCAATCCAACACCTAATTCATTGTAGATTACTGAATAATTATGGGTTGAATCTGGTGATGAAAAGGCGTACTTCTCTCCACTTTGTAAATAACGAACATTTCCTTCGATCATTAAGAATCCATTTAACTTTTTACGTATTCCTAAATAGAATTCTGGCCGCACCATTGCTTGTTCGTTTGCGCGTTCTCCCAATGGTTTACCAAATAATTCATTTGGATTTGGAGAAATATTACGAAATGTACGCATTACACCAGCACCAAAAAATATTTCTGTTGTAAAATTGGTATTGTCTTCTATTTTATCTTTTGGTCCTTTAACTTTCTTCGTGTCTTTTACTAATTCTTCTTGTTCACCAATAACAATTTGTGAAATAGAAACGTTTGCGCAAAGCAGTGCAAATCCAAAAGAAGCCCATTTTAATAATTTCATAATCGTTGTTTTACGAATTTCCAAAGTTAATGAAATCTACTAAAGTTACTTTTATTTCTTTTTCCTTGTGTCAAAAGCCATTTATTAGGTGTTTGAATTAGATTCCACTCTAATTCATAACGAAAACAGAAGCATCACCTTGATTTTATTCAATCGAGGAAATTTAATTCATTAAGGTGAACGCATCAGCCCGGATGAAGCGCGATAGCTAAATGAACCGCAAAAGATGTGAATGCAAGTTTGCCACTGCGCCCAAAGGAAGCACATGGCAAACTTTAGCATGAACTATTTTGCGGGAATTTAC
Source organism: Taishania sp. (assembly GCA_030150045.1). Taxonomy (GTDB): domain Bacteria; phylum Bacteroidota; class Bacteroidia; order Flavobacteriales_D; family Crocinitomicaceae; genus Taishania. Next base: position 48,326 of record JASLGM010000006.1, on the reverse strand, counting down.
TAAAGCGCGTAAACCGAAATAGGCTGCCAAAAAAAATACTTCTGTAGATTTTTATATGCTATCCAAAATAATATCTGTATTTTCATTATCAATTATGAAAACATTTATTTCCTTTATTTGCATAACACGTTTATTAGTGACAACGATACTGTTTATGTTTTTTAGTTTCCTTTCTTTTTCACAAAGTCACTACATTCAAATTGAGTATACTTCGAGCGAACAAGGGAAACAAACTATTCCTTATACGGCGGATAATGCACGCATGGCTTTACTCTCTCCGGATGGAAAAGTGTATATAAGTAGGCGTTCTTTTTTCTATAAATCGGCGGAAAACAATGATCATTTGAGCATTATTTTGAACCCTAAAACATTCTACCAAGGAACAGTTTTAAAGGGAAATCGTCTGATTTGGAATGTGGATAGCACGAGTAGTAAACGGGTGGTATTTGAAAAAACGAACCAAACAAAATCGATTTTAGGTTATGCCTGTACGCTATATCGTGCAACGGTATTTTCGAATCAAATTCAACTGTGGATTACACAGGAGATTAAGGGAAATGCTGGACCTACCTCTTTAGGGGTTGAAAACGGGGTGGTTTTGGAATACAATTCGAACAATACGCGTGTTATTACAGCTTCAAAAATCAGTGTAATAAAGAAGCAAAAGATGTCGTTTATTCCACCTGTTCCCGTTGACTTTCTTAGTTCTTTGGATTATGCGGATGAACAATTTCGCAATTCGTTTGTGACCTTACCTGTTTTTGAAAATTTGTCTCTGGGTTTCCAACCTGAGGCGTCATATTCGGATTCTTTTTTACATTTTTCGAATGGCACCTTGGTGATTCGAGAAATGACGTTTCCAACGTTGTCGGATGAATTGATATTTCTAGATGTAAGCCATAAATCTACTGGCGATGCGTACGATAGAACGGGGTCTGTTTTTCTAATGACAGAGGATCAATTTAAACAAATCGGTCCTACTTTACCAACGCTTTTTTCAGATTTACCAAGTTATCCTGTTGGTTCTGGAAAACATAATGGGACGGTTGCGAGCGGAGATTTTTCACCTCCATTTGAGCTTATGCGTTTTTTTACTTCGTTTGGTATTGGACATTATAACACAGTTGATCTAAAGGGGAAAGATTGGGCTGAAAAAAGTGACTTTCGCCAGGACATCACTCATTATAAATCACTGCTTTCGGGTAAGAAGGTGTACTTAGGTATAAATATTGGTACATGGACAAAATATGGTCATGAAGTTTCGGCAAATATTACGCTTCATCCGGGAGAATCTACAACACAAAAAACGGTTATTTCTTTGATGTATTCTGTTCCTGTTTTAGAGATGCAGGGCAATGCTTATCCACATCATTTTATAGACACAGCTGGTGTGACGCTTTCCTTTGATTTAACTGAAGATCAAGAAAATGTTGTTTTTAGGTATACCTCTACTGGGCATGGAGGATATAGTGGTGGTGATGAATTTCAGTTTAAAACGAATAGTATTTCCCTTGATGGGAATTTGGTTTACAAAATGTATCCGTGGCGTTCTGATTGCGGGAGTTATCGTTTACAGAATCCTGCAAGTGGTAATTTCAAGAATGGATTAAGTTCGTCAGATTTTAGCCGTTCGAATTGGTGCCCTGGTCAGGTTACGAATCCTTATTTTATTCCTTTAGGTCCTTTAAAAGCAGGTCGTCATGAACTTCGCATTGTGATTCCAGAAGAGCCTTCTAATGAAAATGCCCAGAACATGTGGTTTATTTCTGGGCAAATCATTTATTAAATATTAGCTGTAATGCATTTAATGAACACGGAATTTACAGTATTTAATTTTATATCCTTTTGAAGTAAAGAGTTTTTCGTAATGTGTTTTAATATGTAAAATCTCTTTTGTTGTTGGATCAAGATCTTCGGGTAACGTTGCGTACAAATCCCAAGTTAGTTCAAGGCATTCGTAATTATGCTCTTTAATTTGTTCTTCGGTATATTCAAACAAAATATCTGAATCTGTTTTCAGATGGATAATTCCCCCTGGTTTTAGCATTTTTAAATAGCGTGCAATAAACGGTGGAGAGGTTAATCTTTTATTTGGTTTTTTCCTTTGTGGGTCGGAGAATGTCAACCAAATTTCATCCACTTCGTTTTCAGCGAAGCAATCGTTAATGAAATCAATTTTCGTTCTACAGAAAGCGACATTTTCCATTTCATCAGCAAGCGCTTGAGTTGCTCCAATGTACATTCTGTTACCTTTGATATCTACACCTATAAAGTTCTTGTTAGGATAGTGTTTTCCTAATCCAACAGAGTACTCTCCTTTACCGCATCCTAATTCCAGAACAATTGGATTGTCGTTTTTAAAATAATCTTTTCTCCAGTTTCCTTTCATGAAATATTCATGTGGGATTTCTGGTTCAAAAAAATTAGGGAATTCTTTAACTGCTGCAAACCTTCTTAATTTATCTTTTCCCATTTATTATATTTTCACGATTTCTACTTCGTATCCTGTGTGTTTTCTAATGTTGATGACCCTTCCGTCTGAGAAGATTAGGTACTGTCCTTTTATTCCATCTAGCTTTCCTTCTATGACTGGTGTTTTATCAAAAGAACATGATGTAACCTTAGTTGGATAATTCAAAACTGGATAATTCAAGGTAGTAACTTCATCATTTTCGGAGAAGAATTGAGTTAAATCTTGCGGTAATTGATCGTGCAAGCCCCATTTCTCTTCTTCTAGATCTATGTTTTCATCGATTTGATTCTTAAGCATACGTTGCCAATTGGTTTTATCGGTGAAGAACGCTTTTAATTCAACTTCTAATCTACCAGCTTCGTATCTATTAGGCACTTCAGCAAGTCGAATGACGCTTTTTGCTCCTTGATCAATCCAACGCGTTGGAATTTGTGTCTGTCGTGTCACCCCTACTTTGACCACATCTGATGCTGCAAGATAAACAATGTGTGGCTGATTATGATTAGCTTCTTCCCATTGCACATCCCTACCTTCTCCAAGATGCGCACGGCAAAGTTCAGGTCGTAATATACATTCACTTGCTTGAGGAGCATTCATGAAACAACTATAACACATTCCATCTTGGAATGTTTTTTTAATGTTTTTCTCACAAATGGAACACACGATTTTTCCAGAGAAAGTCATTTTTATTTCCTGTCCCACCCAATCGTTCATACAAATTTCTTGGTCTAGGAGAAGGTGATACTGTATGGTTTCAGCCAACTCCACCTTCATCTTATGCAATAAGCCTATCGCCATTATTTCTCTGGTAAAATATCCATTTTATCTGCGAAGTGGAAGCAATAATCTCTCAAATCCTCACAGATATTGTGTTCTCCTGTTGCTTTTTCAAATGTATCTGCCATTGTCAAAAGCGTTTGGTGAAAGAACTGTTTCATTTCTTCAACCGACATGTCTTTTGTCCACAAATCAATTTTCAATGTATTGTTAGCTGTATGATCCCACATAGAAAGCATAAACGCTTTTGCTGGTGCGATATTATTTCCTGTATCACTTGCGCTCCATTTAATGGCAAGTGGTAAATTATTATCATTCAACCCAACTTTGATGTTGATATCCGATGTTTTTGTTATTTTATCTTCCATTTTAATCGATCTTATAATTCTGTAATATTTTATTGTAAGGTGTTTGGATTAAGGTTTTTGCATCCATCTTATTTTTATTGATGTATTGCTTCACGATTCTCCATCCTAAATACTGTCCAAGTCTATCTGGCCCTTTTTCTGGCAACCCAATTGTGAAAGGTCCATCATTAAAATAGTTTGCTGCATTTTTTTCATCTGTTTTAAACAATGCTTTCTGATCTACCAGAAAACGCCAAAAACTAGATTCATTTTCTACTGCCCACTCAAAATTCTCTTTGCTATATCTAAGTATTTGTTCTTCGGTCTGATTCGGAAGTGCTGCTTCAACAAGAGCCAATGCTTTTCCATAATTAATCATTCTCTCTGCAAGATTACCTTGCTCGACATCTAATCCATTTGTGAGTATCCAATTATAAATAGCATCTCTTACTAGAAATTGCGCATCAAATTTAGCTTTTATCCAATCATAAAAGGGTTCCGGAGGCAAACTTTTTACAGTTGGCGAATTACTTCCTAAATATCTTTCTAATCCAATTGCTAATTGTGTTTCATTTGCGAAGGTGCTAGCTTGAAATAAACTATTGTGCCACACAATTTGTTTTGGATATCCTGCATCTTTATTCATTGCAAAACATCTCAAAAAACCTTCTTGTAATTCTTTTTCAAGCTTTGCTTTGTCCGCAAATTGAGTTTGAATTTCTTCTTCCAACTTTTGAATCATTGGATCATTACGATAATCAGAGATTGCATTAACAAAAGCTGTGTCTACAACTTTTCCGATTTGCATGCAATATCCAAAATGATAATCATAGATTTCACCAAGTTGATTTGTCCACTGTGAACGTAATGCTGGCAATTGATTTATGGGAGTTGTCCAAACTTGTCGATCTAGATCGGTAAAAGCAATTTCCACTTTAACTCCGCTTGTATCTACCTCTAATCTATGTTTACCACAAGCTATTAAAAGCAAAATCACGGGCAAAAATTTCAATAAATGCGACATTAATAGAACTTTAATTAATATAATTAATTGTAAAATTAGCTATTATTAAGGGATTAACTTTAATTTTGCAGTTCAACTCTAACAAATATGAAAAAGATATTTATTGGATTCTTAGCCTTAATTACAGCTAACTCCGCCTTTGCACAAGATGCAGCAGACAAAAAATTCCAAGCTGGGATTACATTTGGTTCTGGAATGAACTTCCAGAGCATGCAAACAAAGAACGTGAAAAACGATGGTGTAAGTGCTAACTTTCAAGTTGGTGGAACGCTTATCTACATGTTCAACGAGACCATAGGAATCAGTTCAGGAATGGAATTTGTTTTCTCTGGTGCGAAATTCGTTCCTGGAAATGCAAGTCTGTACTATTACTACAACGATTCAAAAATTCTTTCTCAAAAAGATATTTCTGAAGCAACTCATAAATACTCTTTAGAATCGCGTAAACAAAACATGACGTATTTGTCGATTCCAACTATGGTTATTTTCAGAACAGATTTCATTGGGTATATGCGTTACTTCGGTAAACTAGGTATGCGTCATGATTTCTTATTGGGACAAAACTCTAATGACATTGGTAAATCAACAAATTTATCTACCAACACCCCATTTGTAGAACAAGAAAACCGACACATGAAAGGAAAGAATGAAGTTCTTTTCTACAACGGATTGGTAGGTATATCTGGTGGGGCTGAATGGAACTTTATTGGAAGTACTTCTTTGGTTGCTGAAATTGGTTTTTATTACGGAGTAACTCCTTTATTCTACTCCCGTAAACACCCTTACTTAGCTGCAGTTGACAATACTAATGGAGTACCTGAAGAGCGTTTCATCTCTAATGCTGCACGTCAAAGTCAACTTCAATTTAAGCTTTCGTTCTTATTCTAATTGAATTGCAGAGTAACAACGTCACACAACATATTACCGCTTGGTTGAAAGATTATTTACTTTCGACCAAGCTTTCTGGTTTTGTAATAGGTATCTCTGGAGGTATTGACTCCGCAGTCGTTTCTACTCTTTGTGCAGAAACGGGTCACAACACCATTTTGGTGAATTTGCCTATTCGCCAGACAAAAAGTGAGTTTTCAAGAGCCAAAGAACACATCAAAGATTTAAGGGAACGCTATGCAAATGTTAGTGAAATTGAAGTAGATCTAACAAAAACATTTAGTAGCTTTGAGGCCATTATGCCATTTGATACAGATGATCAACATTTAGCGATGGCGAATGCTCGAGCACGACTAAGAATGACAACCTTATATGCAATCGCTCAGGCAAACCTTTCACTTGTTGTCGGGACTGGTAACAAAATAGAAGACTTTGGAATAGGATTCTTTACAAAATATGGAGATGGTGGTGTAGATATCTCTCCCATCGCAGACTTAATGAAAACTCAGGTTTGGGAATTAGCCAAACATCTTAATATCGTACAAAGTATTCAACAAGCAAAACCAACTGATGGCTTGTTTGAGGATGGAAGGTCTGATGAAGATCAAATCGGTGCAAGTTATCCTGAATTGGAATGGGCTATGCAGTTCAACGGAAATATAGAAACGTTAAACGATCGACAGAAAGAAATACTTCGCATTTACATTAGATTAAATACGATAAACAAGCACAAAATGGAACCAATTCCTATTTGTAAAATACCCGAAAATTACTTATAACTAATTGAAATTATGAAAACTACGTTACTATTACTTTTCAGCATTTGTTTTAATGCGAAAGTAATGCACGCACAAACTAACTTCAACAACTACAAACCCTTACAATCGAAAGGTGAAATGCCTGACGATTTTAAATTAGCAGCTAAAACAAAAATCACCCAATCAGAGCAAGATTTAGGTAATCTAAACAAGAAAGATCAAAATGAATTCTTGGAAAACATCCACTATGGCATTGACCGTCTGCTCAATACCGGAGCGTGTACCTATGGCGACCCCGTAAGTGTATACATCAAAAAGATAGCGGATAACCTTTTGAAAAACGATGAAAATCTTAGATCTTCTTTGCGTTACTACGTCGTAAAGTCGAATGCCGTTAATGCATTTTCAACCAATCAAGGAATCATCTTTGTCACAACAGGATTGATCTCACAATTTGCAAACGAAGCTCAATTAGCTTTTGTTCTTGCTCATGAAATTGCACACTACAAGTTTTCTCATGTTGTACAATCCTTTGAATTTTCAAAAGATCAAAAAGCAAACAAAGACATTGAACAATTGAGTAAATTCTCAAAAGACCATGAATTTGAAGCTGACAGAGAAGCTGTGAAAATGTGCCACAATGCAGGATATAGCCAAGAAGAAATTTATGGTTCTTTTGACGTGTTGATGTTCAGCCACTTGCCTTTTGATGAGATTGAAATGGACAAAAAGTACTTCAACACCTCTTCTTTCTATGTTCCGGAGACAATTTTCTCTAAAAAGGAATATAAAATTAACATGGATGAAGACTACGACGACGAAAAAAGTTCGCACCCAAATATTCAAAAAAGACGTGATACTGTAGGTTACCACATCAATAAATACAACGACTGGAAAAACAACAATCAAATTTTTGAGGCGAAAGAATTCTATGATATTAGAAACATCTGTCGTTTTGAAACCATTCGTGAACGCATTGTGTCAGGAGATATTGGATATGCTCTTTACGAAATTTATGTAATGGAAAAACAATTTCCAGAAAGCGTTTCTTTACAAGGTTTAAAAGCGCATGCTTATTATGATCTTGCACGTCGTAGAGTAGACTTCAACTACAACGATTTGTTCCCAAGTGAGAAAAACTTAGAAGGACAAAGTGCTAACTTCTTACAATACTTATCTAAATTGAAGAAAGACCAAACGTATACACTTTCATTCCGTATCATCTATGATATTCACTCCAAATACCCAGAAAATGAATACATTGAAAATGCGTACAACAAAATTCTATCCTTAGTTTCAAGTAACAACAGATTGAAACCATCTAAATTTATGGACCTTACCTATTTAGATGCAGAGAAAAAACACAATGAACAAAAAGCGGCAGCTCCGGTTGAGGAAGTAGTCGAAGAAGAGAAAAAAGAAGATACAGGAAACAAATATTCTAGAATCCGTCAGTCATCCAATCGTGGTACAAATGGAAAAATTATTTCTGGAATTGACACCCTGAACTATCACCTCTATGGAATGACAGACATTTTTGCAAATGAGTCCATCCGTTCCAAATTCTCTAATTCAGATTCAAACGAAGACGAAGATGAAGAGCAAGGTACAAATGATACATCAACAAAAAAAGCAAGAAAAAAAGCAAGAAGAAGTGACAACATTAATGTTACTGGAACGATTGCTGCGGGAGAAAAACTGATCATTGCTAACCCGCTTATCATGTCAAAAAAGTCAAACATCAATAATGCAAAACACGAAGCCGAAATTACACCGGATGTTATTGAAGCCATTGACTACGCCTTGAAAGCGACTAAGACAAATTACATTCGTATCGGTGGGAAACTAGACAGTGAAGACTATTCAACAAAAACGTATAACCAAAACGCTTTCGTGTTTGAATTACTTTCACAAGTTGGTGATTTAGAAGAAAACATGTTGCCCATCATCCCAATTGATTACGACCAATCATTATTAATGATGAGCCAATACGGAAGTAAGCGAATTGCTTATTTCTTCTACGGAGAACGTAATCCTTATAAAATTTCTGCAGGTAAAATTGCACTTTTTGTTTGGTTCCCTCCAACAATGCTGATGAATTTATTAGCAGAAACCACATCGCGCCAAAATGGATTAGCTGCCATTTACACGTTTGACCTAGAATCTGGGTACTACCAAACAAGTGCAGCCATGCCTGTTACCTTAAAACCTTCTAAAATAGTTTTAAGAAGCACAATGTACAATTTGATCAATAGATAAGTCAACAAATTCTTATAAGAACGAACATGCAAACAATAAAATTCATCATATTCTTTTTCCTTACGTCATCCGTATATGCTCAAGATTACGGTTTCTTTGGACAGAAAAACACGATTACCGTAAGTGGCGCACTTTCTCCACGTTTCGCATCAAACATGATGTACCGCAACCGCCCATACAACGAAAGATCTTACCCTATTTCTTACGGCGGATCCATACGTTACGAACGACAATTATCTAAGAACAAACAAATTGGGGTTGAATTTGGCTATTACCAAACAGCAAATCGTTTAGCAGGTAATCCAACCGTATTTCAAGAACACCACGGATTTGCTTTCTATGGCGACTTAGACAATCACCCGACGATAAAGACAACTGTTTTAAATCCAATGATTACCTTTTCACGTACCTCTTACGGTGCGCAAATGCCCATTGGATTGATCAACACGATTGGATTAGGACCAGTGATTGCCATGCACCAACAATACGACGCAGACGCAGTAAAAGTGAATTATTATGACAACAACTATGGAACACCATCGGCGAAAGTTCATGCAGAGGGAGTTCAAATGATCAAAGATAAAACATACAACCCAGACATGTACGAGAAGAAAACCTTTGGTGTTCGCTTCTTCTGGCAAACGGCTTACAACCTTCCGATTGCTAAAAATTTGATCTGGTGCATTGCTGTTAGGGGAAACATTACGGTGTATACTCCTTTGATTTTTAGTAAAGGTTTTGACAAGGATTACTTGATAAACAGATCGTCTTTTAACCGTTCGTTTTCCTTAGCCGAAGCCTTGAATATCCTTGAAATCAACACAGGATTGAAATTTGCTTTCTAGTAAATAAAGGAAAATATTTTGGGCGTTTCCTCTTTTTTATGTCAAGAAATTGCCAAAAAAAAGGAGGTCGGGCTTTCCGCTATATCCCCTTTCCAATGTCTTGAAAAGGGGGATGTCGCTGCTATCCCTAACGCGAGATTTACGGAAAAACGAATGCTTTTTTTCAACAATCAGAAAAAGTTGGGATAAAAAAAATTACCAATTAAAGGAATGATTTTCAAGTGAAAACCGAACTTCAGCCCGGTCGGAGCGGTGGCAGCTAAAGGAAGTGGAAATGCAGTAAACGCTAGCTGGTCACTGCGACCAAAGGAAGCACGTGAGCGGCAGCAAGTGCACGCTTTTTCACGACTTTACTAAAACGCGCAGACCGAAAGGCTGCCAAAAAACAAAAATAAAGGAAATAAAAAAAGGGAATCTAATCGATTCCCTTTCTATTTTGTATACGCTGTTAAGCTTCAGGAGCCAATCGCAATCGAATGCCGTCAATGGCTTCAGATACGTGAATTTGACAACCTAAACGGCTGTTTTCTTTAACGTGAAACGCTTGATCGAGCATATCTAATTCCGCATCGGACTGTTCATCTAGTTCGTGTTCGGATTCTAAATAACACTGACAAGTTGCGCACATTGCCATGCCGCCACACTCACCAGCCACGGGAAGTTCGTAAGATTTACACACTTCCATTATATTCATATTCATGTCCGTTGGGGCAATCAATTCGTGCTCCTGCCCTTCTCTATCGATTATATAAATGGTAATATCGGCCATAATCTGTTTTTTACAAAGATACGTTTTCTGTTCTAATTCATAACTCTTAATGTGGTCATGCCGTCATATTGTACGCTGTACATGCGCAACCCGAATTTGGATCCGGATATGGGCGACCCGTCAAATAGCGAAAACTGGGCACCATTGCATGCATCGGTGAGAATAAGGAAATTACTGGGATCGACCTGTAAAGGCTGCGTGCAATTGGCGTCATCGGCTGGTGATTGAAGGTCAAAAGCAATGAATTCGTGTAAACTACGTCGGTAAATAATAACGCCATTGAATCCGGCATCATCGACAATTGCGTATCCACCAACTCCTAATAAAGAGCTGTATAAGGGCAAGTTTAAGTTTACCATTATGTCAAACGGCATGTTTGGAACCGGGTGCACTTTGTTTATGTTACAGCTGGAAAAAAGTACCGAGATACTGAATAATGTAAAAAATAATCTTAAATTCATACAGCTAATTTACGAACAATAACAAGATATGCGTTGGTTTACAATCCTTTTACTTCACTTCCTAACACTTTTCGGAAATCAAGTTTATGCACAATCGAAGCGTGTAAAAACGCCAGCTACCGTTGAAGAAGCTGAGAAAATGATGGCTAAAAAGGCTAAAAAAGAGGGTAAAGCGGCTGATAAAGAGCGAAAAGCGGCGTACAAAGGTCATCATGACCGCCAAAGTAAAAGGTACAAAAAATCATTGAAAGCGAACGAAAAGCGGAATAAGAAAGCAATGAAAAAGCAGAAAAAGAGACGTTAACACGCCTCTAATTCTTCTGTTAGATCTTCCCATTTTTGCATCAACTCATCGAGTTTTAATTTCTCTGTATCGAAATTCTTTAAAACGGCATCTGCTTTTTGCTGGTCAGTATAATCCAATGTTGCAATTTCATTTTGTAGGTTGGCTATCTTTACTTCTTGTTCTGAAATTTGCTCTTCTACTTTTGAAATTTTATTAGTGATTTGTTTTTTTAGTTTACGCACTTCTTGCGATTCAACAATGGGAGTTTCATCTGTTTTGGTTTGAACAGTAGCTTTAGGTTTTTCACTTGCTTCTTGTGATTGCATTCCTGTTTTCTCCATTTTTCTGGCCAAGAATTCTTTTACCCCGAAGTGGTGAATTTTAAGCGTTTGATCTTCAATATCCCAAATTCTGTTTGTCAATCCATCTAAGAATTCACGGTCGTGAGAAACCACCAAGAAAGTTCCTTCGTAATTGAGTAGTGCTTTTTTCAGCACTTCTTTACTTTGTATATCTAAATGGTTAGTTGGCTCATCGAGAATCAAGAAATTGGACGGAGAAAGTAACAATTGACAAAGTGCTAACCGGGTACGCTCACCTCCTGAAAGTACACTTACCTTTTTGTCTACATCTTCACCGCTGAATAAAAAAGTACCTAAAATGGTTCTTAATTCCTTTCTGATTTCCCCTTTAGCGATATCGTCCACAGTTTCGAATACGGTCTTACTTTTATCAAGATTTTCAGCTTGATTTTGAGCAAAATAAGTGATTTCCACATTGTGTCCGTATTCTACCGTTCCGTCCCCTTCAAGTTCGTTCATGATGCGTTTCAACAAGGTTGATTTCCCGACACCATTTGGTCCAAGTAGAGCAATTTTTTCACCACGTCCAACCGTTAAATTGATATTTTTAAACAACACACGTTCTCCAAATGTTTTACCCATGTCTTGCATTTCAAGCACCCATTTTCCGGGCTGTACACTCAAAGGGAAAGCAACGTGCATGCGTGCCGTTTCATCTTTATCAATTTCTATACGTTCTGTTTTCTCTAGTTTTTTGATCAACGACTGTGCAAACGCTGCTTTATTCGCTTTTGCCCTGTATTTGTCAATCAGTTCTTGAGTATTTTTTATTTCTTTATCTTGTTGTTTTTTCGCTGCTTGAAGACGTTCAATTTCTTCAGCGCGTGCTATTTTGTATTTGGTATAGGAGAAAGGAAAATCAAGTGTTCTTCCTTGAACAATTTCAATGGTTCTTTTGGTTACGTTATCTAGGAAGAGTCTATCGTGCGAAATTACGATAACGGCTCCATCAAATGTTTTCAAGTATCCTTCTAACCAAGCGATGGAAATGATATCTAAGTGGTTTGTTGGCTCATCCAATAGCAGTACATCAGGTCTATTTACAAGAATACGAGCTAATTCCGCTCTCATTTTCCATCCACCCGAAAATGTATTTAGCGGTCTTTTCACCTCCTGATCACTAAATCCTAATCCTTTTAATGCTTCTAAAATACGTTGTTCCCATGTATAACCATCAAGGATAGAAAACGAATAATTGGCTTGATCAAGATCATCCAACAATTGCATGTACGATTCCGTCTCATAATCCGTTCTTGTCGTCAATTGTAGATTGATTTCATCAATTTTGAGTTTAAGGCTCGTTAATTCTACATTAGATTCATCTAGAAACTGAAAAACCGATTGATTGGTGTCAATAACTATATCCTGCGTCAAATAACCGATTGTGCAATCTTTTGGTTTATGTACTTTTCCTTCGGAGGGTAATTGTTTTCCAGATAAAATTTTGAGCATGGTTGATTTCCCTGCACCATTTTTACCCACAAGTCCAATTTTATCTCCTTTATTTATTTGAAGGGAAACATTATTGAATAGAAATCCTTGTGGTAGGAAAACACCTAAATTTTCGAAAGTAATCATACTAAATATTGCTGTATTAAACAGAAAAAGAAGATTCTAAGTTTTAGAATCTTCTTTTTCTCATCATTTATTTCTTTTATTACAAGTTGTCAATCACAGCATTTATACGCGCTGTAATTTCGTCCATTGTTCCAATTCCATTAATTTCCTGGAATTTATTTTGTGCTTGATAGAATGTTTTAACGGGCATTGTTTCCGCGTTGTATACATGTATTCTTTTTTCAATCACTTCAATATTAGCGTCATCTGGACGCCCAGACACATCTGCTCTTTTCAACAAGCGTTGTTTTAATTCTTCTTCTTCTACGTCAAGAGCGATCATTAAGCTGATTTTCGTTCCTTCTTCGTTTAAAAAAACATCAAGAGCTTCAGCCTGTGCAGTTGTTCTAGGAAACCCGTCAAAAATAAAACCGTTTGCGTTTTCAATCTTGCGCACTTCTGACTTTAACATATTGATGGTTACCTCATCTGGCACCAAACGACCTTGATCCATATAGCTTTTTGCCAATAAACCAAGCTCTGTTTCATTTTTAATATTCGCCCTAAAAATATCTCCTGTAGAGAGATGAGTCAGTCCATATTTCTCAATCAAACGTTCAGACTGAGTTCCTTTTCCTGCTCCTGGAGGGCCAAATAATACAATGTTTAACATAGCTTCAGTAAATTTTAATCTTTTAATTGATAAATCGCGTCGTAATTTCTTCCGATTTCATCAAAATCCAATCCGTATCCAACGACAAATTTATTAGCAATTTCAAAACCTACCATATCTGGTTTAACTCGTCCTTTATGCGCCTCTGGCTTATACAATAAAGAACAAATTTTAAGCGACTTAGGCTGGTTCAATTCCAACAATTTATACATTTTATCGATTGTAATTCCTGTATCGACAATGTCTTCTAGAATAACAACGTCTTTTCCAGTAATACTGCGATTCAAACCAATAATTTCGTCAATTCGTCCTGTAGAAGCTACCCCTTCGTATGAAGAAACTTTTACAAAAGAAATCTCGCAAGGCAAAGCAATGTGTTTCACTAAATCAGAAGCGAACATAAAAGCACCGTTTAATACGACCACAAAAACCAAATCTTTATCAAAATAGGTTTCATTAATTACTGTAGCCATTGCTTTTATACGGTCTTGGATTTGTTCTTTTTCCAAGAAAGGGACAAACTGTTTATCGTTAATTTGAATCACGGTAATTGAAAATTGAATACAAATTTAATAAATTCTATTTCTTTATTGGCAAAATAATCGGTTTAATACTCATTTTCGCGGATTTGACACCTATATTTGCAGTATGGAAAAACAGTGGTACAGCTCTTCGTTCAAGCTTGGAATGCTTGGTGGTGGTCAATTAGGCCGTATGATGATTCAAGATGCAATTGCATATAACATTCAAATTCACAATCTGGATGCCGATAAAAATGCACCTTGCGCTGCTATTGCAACAAGCTTTACACACGGTTCAATTACTGACTATGAAACCGTATACGCTTTTGGACAAGATAAAGATGTCATTACAGTAGAAATTGAAAATGTAAACATTGAAGCCCTAGAGAAATTAGAACAAGAAGGGAAGAAAGTATTTCCTCAACCTCGAGTTCTAAGAATCATTCGAGACAAAGGATTACAAAAACAGTTTTACATCGACAACGATATTCCAACTGCACCATTTGTTTTGGTACAAAGTCAACAAGATATAGAAAATCATTTAGATCATATACCTGGTGCTAATAAAATAAGAACGGGAGGCTATGATGGTAAAGGTGTTCAAATCATTCGGACAAAAGAGGATGTTTCAAAAGCATTTGACGCTCCTTCTATCTTAGAGAAATTAATTCCTTTTAAAAAAGAATTAGCCGTAATTGTTGCTAGAAATGAATCCGGAGAAGTAAAAACATTTCCTACTGTAGAATGTGAATTCAATCCAGAAGCAAACCTTGTTGAGTTTCTTTTTGCTCCTGCCGAAATAGAAGAAAAAACAGATCTTGCAGCACAAAAATTAGCAACAGATGTAATTTCTAGTCTAGGAATGGTGGGAATCCTTGCCGTTGAGATGTTTTTACTAGAAGACGGGAATTTATTGGTAAATGAAATTGCTCCACGTCCACACAATAGTGGCCACCATACAATTGAATGCAATCTTACTTCCCAATTTGAACAACATTTAAGAGCAATTTTAAATTTACCATTAGGTGCGACAGATGCAATAGCCCCTGGGGTAATGATAAACTTATTGGGTGCTGAAGGATATGAAGGTCCAGCTTTTTACGATGGTTTAGAAGAGGCAATGAGTAAAAAAGGAGTTTATGTACATTTGTATGGGAAAGAATTAACAAAATCATTCCGAAAAATGGGGCATATCACCGTAAAAAGTGAAGAATTATTAGACGCTAAAAAAACGGCAAGAAAATTACTTTCTTCTGTTGTCGTCAAATCATTATAAGTTAAGTAAATAATTCATTACTTTGGGAGATAATTACCAGAAAAAATACAGATGTTAAGACCTCTTTTCTTTCTTTTTTTTCTGCTGATATACTCTAGTCTGAGTTTTAGTCAGCATTTAACGTATAGAAACTATACGTATACTGACGGTTTGCCTGTAAAATCAATTTCCTCCTTACTCGTAGACGCAGGAGGAAATGTATATCTTGGTTCACAAAATAATTCAATTAGTGTTTTTAACGGTGACCGTTTTGTTGAATTTTCGCACCCTTATAGTAAGCGTTCTGGAGCAATAGTTTCGATTCTAGAAATTGACAAAAAAAAATATTTACTTTCTGGTTGTGATGGAATACTCAAAATTGAAAATCAAAAAGTAAAACCTTTTTACATCAATAGGGAATACAAGGAGTACATCTCAATGATTGAACATCAGGATAAATTCTTTGTAGTTCACAAAAACGGGGTAATTGAAATTGACAAAAAGGCACAACAATTAGGATATTATTCGTTTCCAAATTCGATTTCAATCAACAAGGTGCAAGCAGTCATTAGCACTCTTTCTGGGCCTGTTTTTTTAACTGATCAAGAAAACTATATTTTATCATCTGGTAGACTAATTACCCTCGATAAATTCTTTAAGACTAGAGCTGTATTTAATAGATACAGCTTTGGCCATAACAGCAGAGATGGTTTGGTTTTCTTTAATTCAAAGCTAACACAAACTATTCATGCTAATCTCGCTGATAAATCCTATAAAGAACTTTTAACCAGCTTTTCGATTGAAGAAGATGAGCGTATTACAGAAATGGATTATAATCCATATAGTAACCACAGAGTTTTTCTATCGGAGAACGGAAACATTATTCACTCAAAAGGAATTGGATTCAAGAGATTTTACAACAACAGTACAGTTACCAAAGACTTTTGTTCCATTTTCGAAGATCAGTATGGAAACTTTTGGTTAGGCAACAAGACTAACGGTTTGTTTAACGCTCATTTTGCACTTTTCAACAAGATGAATTATGCGGAAATCTATCGGAATTCACATATATATTTCACACATCAAATCAATGAAAAAGAGATAATTTTTTCAAGTATTAATCCAGACAAAACATATATTGGCCATCTTTTCGACCCTTATTTCAAAGAGTATGATTTTCGGATTTTCGATAAAGTAACCTCCACTAATACAACACTATTTGCAACTTCTAAAGGAATATATAGTTTAAGCCCTGATCAAAACATTAAACTAATATCAAACTCTCCACTTATTGTAAACCATTCGTTTAATTCAATAAGTGAATATGAAAAAGGGTTTATTGCATTTTCAAATGGAACAGATCCAATCTTTATCTCTAAAGATTTATCAATTATTAGTAAAATTGAATTACCTGAAGAATTAAGCAATCAATTTGTCAATACCACTTATTATAACCCTAGGCAAAACCATTTATTCCTTGGCACAAAAAATGGTGTGTTTCGTTGGGATCCAACCTATAAAACGTTCAGAAACCTAACTGCTAAGTTAAATGTTGGCAACAGTGCTAATGTCACTAATGATATCTACGGAACAACTTGGTTCACTACGGAGATAGGCTTATACGGAATACATCCTTTCAAAGGGGAGTTAACTTTAACAGACACTTCCATCTTCAAAAATGTTATTTTCAACAACATTCAAGCAGATACTTATGGTCAATTACTGATTGGAACAACAAGAGGTCTACTCATTTTGAAACTGAATAATGATGGGAAAATAATTACCCATTCCTATTTTGATTCATCCAATGGGTTTGAAGGCTACAATACACATCCACACTCAAGTAGTATTTTAAACAACTTAGTCCTCTTAGGTACAGGTGATGGAATATTTTGTGTTGACTTTAAATATCATAATACAAAGTTTACTCCGAATCCTCCTTTATTGATTTCAAAAACCATCAACAACAATGAATTAACGTTCAATGTTGTATCCATGCATCCTCAATTTAAGGAGATTTACTACTCATATAAAATAGAGGGAATAGATGAAACATGGTCAACCCCTACTTCAAACACATCCTTTACAATTCGTAATTTACCTACAGGAAAAACGAGTTTACTTCTACGTTGTACTTATGACAATGTCCAATTTAGCAACATCAGTTCAGAACTAATTAACATTCATTATAATCCAATCAGTAATAGTATCATTCTTTATATTGCTTTGATCCTAGGTCTTATTGGCAACATCTTTGTTTATAATAGAATTCGAAAAAAGAATACGTCCCAAGATTTCTATAAAGAGGATTTCTTCGTACTCCAAAATCTGTCCCCTTATCTTATTCTATTTGGAGGTATCATTAATTTTTTATCACATTTAATTGCTAATGTCTACTTAAACAACATTTTTTACAACGTAACAATATTAATAACAGGACTGTTTATCAACCTAACATTGTTTTTTATCGCTTCCCGTATCAAAGAGGATGAGAAGAGATTTACAAAAACAAAACAAGTACTTATTCTTGCTTTCCTCGTGATTCTTGCCCAGAATGAATATTTTCTTTTCCAAAGTGATCTTCACCCATTTCTTTGCATTGGCATCATAACAGTTGTAAATTTTGCTCCTTTTATATTTGATAAGACACTCAACATCATCATTTTCGCTATTTCCTTATTTCTTCTAAATCTCCTGATTGTTTTTGGTATTGATGCTCCATTATACAATCCTACCATGTTTATCATATCAATTGCTACATCTTGTTTAGCGATCCTATTATTAAATTCAATTCGTCATCAATCCATTAGCAGACTGGCTTTCAACTCTGCATTAATCAACAGAAGTGACATCTACATTATTTCAATTGATGCAAAAGGTCTTGTGACCTACGTTAGTAAGAATTTCGTCAGACTACTTTCAATTAATGAAATACAAGTATTAGGTGAAAAAGTAGACTTCTTAAAGATGTTTATTCCAATTGGATTTGAAACTGGATTTCTAGATTATCCATCTGCATTTGAAGAAGAGAAAAATTATGCTTTTCCAATAAAGCTACAAGACAATCGAATTATATGGCTAAGCTGGAAGATGAAGCATTTAGAGAAAAATGTATTTGCATTGATTGGAAATGACATCACCGAAAAAGTAGCTTTACAAAACACGTATGAAATAATGGTTGAAAATGCCCAAGATTTGATTTATCAAGTCAATTCAAAAGGCGAATTTGTCTTCTTAAACAATAAGTTTAATGATTATCTTTTACAAGAAAAAAGTCTTTATATTGGAAAAAAATTGATAGAAATTGTACATCCAGATTTTCAAGAAGAAGTATTCAAATTCTACGCTGATCAGATAAAAAGAAAAGAAAAAATCAGTTATTTAGAATTTCCTATCATTGATAAATTCGACCAAGAAAATTGGATTGGTCAATATGTCACCCTGCTTTTTGAACCAGGATATGAAAACAAAGTAACAGGATTTTTTGCTTTAGGGAGAGACATTACAGATAAAAGAACCAAGGAAGAATTAATTTCAAGCCAAAACTCACGCATTCAAGACAGTATTCTTTATGCTAAACGCATTCAAAACAACCTTTTGAAAAGTGGCAATCGTTTCAAAGAAAATTTTGACGATCATTTTGTAATGTACGAACCAAAAGACACTGTCTCTGGCGATTTTTATTGGAGCGTAAAAATAAATGGACAAATTGTACTTGCTGTAGGTGACTGTACTGGTCATGGAGTACCTGGTGCATTCATGTCAATATTAGTGATCAACTTGTTAAACTCTATCGTAACTCACACACTAATAACTGATCCAGGTCGAATTATGAATGAATTAGACTCTCGACTAAAAAGTATTCTGAATACGCAAGAAGATGTATCGTTTAGAGATGGTGTTGAACTTACTTTATGTGTATTTGACGAAGTAGAACCAATACTTCAATACTGTTGTGCTGGTTCCAAGTTCCTCATCCACAACGGTTCTTCATTTGACATTGTTCGGGGAGAAACGAAACATATCGGAGATGTACAAGATCATTTCAGCTCATATGTCACACACAATATCATTTTGAACAACCGCTCAACCTTATATCTTTTTACAGATGGTTTTCAAGATCAATTTGGAGGCGTGCATAACAAGAAGTTCTCATTCAGAAGATTAGTAGAAATGTTCACTGAGAATATTAATCTACCCCTTACACATCAAGGTAAATCATTTGAAGAAGAATTTATTAGCTGGAAAGGTTCAGAGACACAAACAGACGACATTACAATTATAGGTATCCGCCCATTTAAAATAAAAATTGATGACTGAACCTAAAGTGATTTTAGTGTCTCCTCAAGACATAGAAATAGGAAATATTGGGAAATTAGAAGCTCATGAAAAAGGTCTTTTACACAGAGCTTTTTCCATACTCTTATTCAATACAAAAGGAGAAGTTCTTTTACAGCAAAGAGCATTCACCAAATACCATTCACCAGGTTTATGGACCAACACGTGTTGTTCTCATCCTTCGCCAAATGAATCCTTGACAGACGCTGTAAACAGACGCCTTTTTGAAGAGCTATACCTCCAAGCACAATGTTTTCACATTGGTAGTTTTATATACAAAACAGAACTTGAAGGGGGATTGATCGAACACGAATTTGACCACGTATATTTAGGCCTATATACGAATGATCTACCATCACTAAATAAAGAAGAAGTTGAAAATCTTAAGTGGATGAAATGGGAAGATTTACTATTAGAAATAAACAATTTTCCTTTAACTTACACCTTTTGGTTTAAAGAGATAACCCAATTATTTAACTCACGAATTAAGCAATATATACATGAAAATTTGTAGAAGAGAAACATTTAATGCTGCGCACCGATTACATGTTGAAGAGTGGTCTAATGAGGAAAACACATCCGTATTTGGGAAGTGCAGTAACCCCAATTATCATGGCCATAATTATGTTTTAGAAACATGGCTAGAGGGACCAATTGATGCAATAACAGGATATGTATTTGATCTTGGAACTTTAAAAAAGATTATCCAAAACACCATTATTGACCGTTTTGACCATAGAAATCTTAATCTTGACTGCCAAGAATTCAAAAACACCAATCCTACCGCAGAAAACATAGCAGTTGTGTGTTACAATATTTTACGCAGTCAATTACCTGAACATTTATCTTTAAGTGTACGTTTGTACGAAACAGATAAAAACTGGGTCGAATATGCTGGGGTCTAGTTTACATAATCTTGTTTTTGGACAAGCATAAACTGATCGTTTTCCAATCGAATGTATCCATAATCATAACAAAAATAGTAAACAGACCCTTTTTTTGTTGTATAAGCATTGGTGTAATAATGAAAGTTAAATCCCTCTTCTGCTAGACGAAAACCTTCAATAGTGACTTTCCCTGTTGGATTAAGTGTTGCTAGAATCCGTCTATTTTTTCGTAAAATATGATTTACTCTCCTTACATAATTATTTACGTTTTCGTTCAAACGATTGTTAAACGTATTACGACATTGGTCACAACAATACTTTTGATCTTTTCGTCCTGACAGCTTGCCGTCGCATTCTAGGCAGTTTCTTGTCTCCATAGCTTATGATTAGTTAACTCAATTTACTTATATTTAACTCTCAAAACAAATAGTTTTTGAGATTGACCATTATTTTAACTATTTTCAAATAAAACCTGCCCATGAATGAAGTACAACATATACATTCCATTTCTGCCGAACGATTACAGGAATTAAATGAATTATTAGCAGCTGAATTACCTCTAATCCAAAAGATACAAGATGAAATGGCTCAAATTGTAGTGGGTCAAAAACACATGGTTTCGAGATTAATCATCGCTTTGTTAGCTGATGGACACATTCTATTAGAAGGGGTGCCTGGCCTAGCTAAAACACTAGCAATAAACACCTTGTCTCAAATAATAAATGGACAAAGTCATCGTATTCAATTTACTCCTGACTTACTCCCTGCGGATATAACAGGTACAATCATTTATAGTCCTAAAACGGAAGCATTTAGTATTAAAAAAGGACCATTGTTTTCTAACTTTATCTTAGCTGATGAAATCAATAGAGCACCTGCTAAAGTACAATCTGCTTTACTAGAAGCTATGCAAGAAAAACAAGTTACGATAGGTGAAAAAACCTATCCTCTTCCTATTCCTTTTTTGGTTATGGCAACACAAAACCCTATTGATCAAGATGGTACCTATCCCCTGCCAGAGGCACAAGTTGATCGGTTCATGTTAAAAGTTGTTCTTGACTACCCAACTGTTGCAGAAGAAAGGCGCATATTATTTCAAGAACTAACACATCATTCATTAAAGAAAGTTTCTAAAATTTGTAGTACAGAAGACATCATCCGTTTGCGCGACTTATGTACAGCTATTCATTTAGACGAAAAAATAGGAAACTACATTGTTGATATCGTGTATGCAACCCGCAAACCTCAACAATATATGATGGGGCATCTTGCTCCAATGATAGAATCCGGTGCTTCACCAAGAGCAACAATCAATTTAGCTAAAGCGGCTAAAGCAAATGCTTTTTTAAATGGTAGAGCATTCGTAATTCCTGATGATGTAAAAGCTGTAGCAATGGATATCTTGCGTCATCGTGTTCAAGTAAGTTTTGAAGGCGAAGCGGAAGATTTCACATCTGAGACCATAGTTCAACATATCTTAGCAAAGATAGATGTTCCTTAAGTATGTTAGAAAAAAGTAGTTTAGCTAAAAAGCTTATTGAGCTAGAAATTTTATCTAACAAGGTTTCTAAAAACATATTTTTAGGCAATTATAAATCCGCCTTTAAGGGACAAGGAATGTCTTTTGATCGCGTTAGAGAATATGTTGTTGGTGATGATGTTCGCCATATTGATTGGAACGTAACAGCAAGATACAATACTCCACACGTAAAAATTTTCCAAGAAGAAAGAGATCTAGAAATTGTACTTATGCTTGATTTTTCGGCATCCATGAATTTCGGTTCAGTTGGAACCAAAAAAGACCTAATGATCGAGTTAGCGGCTATTCTACTATTTACAGCTCTTCGAAACAGAGATAAAGTAGGTGTACTCCTCTTCACCGATAAAGCAGAAAAATTTTTCCCTCCTGCAGTTGGAAGAAAACATACATTAAAAATAATTACAGAATTAATTCGTTTCACCCCATCGACTAAGAAGAGTAACTTTTCAACAGCCTTAAAATCTATAAATGCTTATTTAACTAAACCTGCTTATATATTCTCAATCAGTGACTATTTAGTTGACTCAATCAACGATAAAGAATTATTAAAATGTGTAAATAAACATGATTTCGTTGCCTTGCGTTTATTTGACAGTTTTGAGTCCCGCTTTCCTCTTTATGGATTTATGAAGGTATATCATTCTGAATCCGAAAACGCTTACTGGGTAAACACTTTCAAAAGATGGAACAAAAGCGTTTTCCATGGAGATTTTATTCGAAAGTATAACAATTCGAAACAAACGTTTGAAAAAAAAGGGGTGAAAATCATAGAATTGGAAACAGGAAAAGATTATGTGCCGATTTTAGGAAAACATTTTAAAATAAGAAAATGAGAATACTATTTTTTTATATCATTTTATTTTTTTCCTCATGGTCATTTACTCAAGATGTATTGATTGTAGTCAACCCTGAGAAAACAGAAATTGGGAAAGCAGTAGAAGTAACTTTTTCTTATAGAAATAAGTTAACCAAAGACATACACTTCCCTTCTACCTATCAAATTCAAGAAAACATTCGTAATGTAGTTGAAAACGGTCGTTTGGATATGGACTTACTTTTTACTGATACCACCTATCAACAAGATGATTATTTTATTTGGGAACGTCAATTTACACTAACACCATGGGATACAGGAATATACTACATCAAAGATCAGTTCATTGAAGTCGACAATAAAAAAGTAAGCTTCCCAAATGCCATTCTTAATATTCAAAACAATGACTTAGCGAATGATGCTCCATATGCCTTAAAAGAAGATTTT
The DNA here is from genome assembly GCA_030150045.1 of Taishania sp. Taxonomy (GTDB): domain Bacteria; phylum Bacteroidota; class Bacteroidia; order Flavobacteriales_D; family Crocinitomicaceae; genus Taishania. Next base: position 25,045 of record JASLGM010000006.1, on the reverse strand, counting down.
GCACAATTAGAATTAGACACAAACAACAGTGTTTTAATCAAATTATTTTTCATCTCCTTATCTATCATTACATCATTCCTTATTTGGAAATTCCTTTCTCTAAAAAAGAAAAAGAATGAGACTTTAGCAAACGCAGAAGACCTTTTCATTATCCCCATTGACAAAGCAAAGCTAGAACTTAAGCGTTTAAGAATTTTAGAGTTATGGAAAAATGAAAAAACGATTGAGCATTACAGTCAACTTTCTTTAATTATCAAACAATATTTAGGGGAAGAATTCAATGAGAATTATCACGAAAAAACAACAACAGATTTGATCACTTTTCTAGCGATAAAAAATATTTCTCCAAAATTAGCACTAAAAATCAAACAGCTGTTAGATGAAACGGATCAAGTAAAATTCGGTTCAACAGAAAGATCTGAAGAAAAGCATAAAGACATTTTACTCAGAACAGAGTTTGTTTTAATGGAAATAGAACAAGAAATCAATAAAATAAAAGGGAATGTTTAAACTTGGGAGTTGGTATTTCGGAGAGCCTCTATGGTTGCTAGGATTGATAATTATCCCTTTTCTGTCCTACTTTCTATTAAGAAAAGATGCTAATAAAAAAGGGATATGGAAAGTTACCCATTTCCAAAGTGAAAAACTTGCCTCTTATTCGAAACGTATTTCTCTTTTCCGTAGAATCCTTTCTATTATACCTATTATTGGAGTAAGCGCACTTTTCTTTTCTCTAGCGAGGCCTTACTCAAACAAATGGGAAGTTCAATTGGGTTTAAATGCTCAAAATGGAATTGATATTATTCTAGCAATGGATATTTCCAAATCAATGACAGATAAAGACTTTAACCCTACCCGAATGGATGTTGCAAAAAAAGTAGCTAAAGATTTTGTTCAAGGAAGAAAAAACGATCGAATCGGTCTTGTGGTATATGCCGGTCAAGCATTTACAATGTGTCCTGCAACAACCGACTATCCAATGCTTATCCGAAAAATTGATGAGGCAAATACAGATATGCGTATTGCCCGAGGAACGGCTATTGGAGTTGGTCTTGGTACAGCAGTCACCCGCCTTCGTGATGAAGCAATCAGTTCAAAAGTAATCATCTTACTTACAGATGGTAGTAATAATGCAGGAGACATATCTCCAATTGAAGCTGCTCATTTAGCAAAAATGAAGGGAATTAGAGTGTACACTATTGGAATGGGACAAAAGCCTAGTAAAATTATCAATCCATATGGTGTAAGTAAAGAAGTGGATGAGAACAGTATAGACGAGGCTACCCTCCAGCAGATGGCAAGTATTACAAACGGTAAGTATTTCCATGCTATGAACGAAAACGCTTTAAGGAATATCTATAAAGAAATAGATGTTCTAGAAAAAAGAAAAATAGATCATCAAAATAACAAGAAATCTTCCAAAGCTACACCACTTCCTTTTTTATGGGTTGCTTTAATCTGTCTTGGTAGTTATTGGTTATTAAACACATTACTTTTCCATACAAATGACTAAAAAAGTATTTCAATATCGTGTCAAAGATCTTTTGCTAATTGCTTTAGCATGGGAAATTTTACTTTGGATAATTCTGATGTTGTTGCTTTTTGTCTTTGGTTATTTCGGACAAAAAACAACCCACTATTTGGATTTTGAATCTCCAAAGTTCTTCTATTCAATTCCTTTCACACTAATTATTACAACAATTTTTTTGTTAAAACTCAGAAAAACAAATAGGTATTATAGAAACAATGGTATTTATCTATGGAGAACCGTTTATAAACCAAATTCAAACACCAATCTTTTCTTCCGTTACTTCTTATTTAAAAACACCATTGTTTTCATACTAATTGCTTTGGCTCGTCCAGCAATTGGCGTAAAGAACTACGCCTCACAATCTGATAACACACAAGTTCTTATCGCTCTTGATATATCAAACTCTATGAATGTACAAGACCTTTCGGGTGAATCAAGATTAACCGTTGCGAAAAGGGCTTTAAGTGCATTCACACAACAATTAACTGGTGAAGCAGTAGGTATTCTTCTATTTGCGAACCAATCTTATCAATACGTACCTTATACCACTGATTATCACGCCGTACGTATGTACATAAACGACATTGAAACGCAACTAATTAGTGATCAAGGCACTAACATCAACGCGACACTTGAAAAGATAACAGAATTACAAACAAAAATTCTAGGAGTTTCTAACAAGGTTCTTTTGCTAACTGACGGCGAGTTTCATGAGAAGGCGAATGTCACTTTAACGAATAGTATAAGAGATAACAATTTACAAATTGCGGTAATTGGCGTGGGAACAAAATCTGGTGGATTTATTCCTATTGACCCAAACAATACAGAAGTAGGTTTTAAATCTAATGAAAATGGAGCTACAGTAGTCTCCATATTAGATCCCAACGCTATCAATTCATTTGCAAAGAAAATAAATGCTATTACTCAAATTGTAGACAATTCATATCCTGATCTTTTCAAGGTATACGCACAGATGAGTGAAGTTAGAAACACAAAGATTCACACTGATTTTTTTGTGTCTAAATCACAGAAATACCACATTCCTGTTTTGTTTGCAATCTTCAGTTTTATTCTGTACCTTATTTGGGATAACAAACTTATTATTCGATTAGACAATTATTTTTCTGCAAAAAAATGATCATTTCTTTCCTTTTCATATTCATATCATCCTATCGGCCTGTTCAAGCCAATTGGGTGAATTATCTCAATCAAGCTAGAACAAAATACATGGAAGCAGATTACAGTACTGCAGAATTCTTTTATAATGCAATTGATGATATGGATATTAATCATTCCATTCTAATTGAAAAGGCGCAAAATGCTTATCGTTTAAACAATTTTGATAAAGCGTTTCTATATTATTCAATGGCTCTACAACATACAAATAACGCGAAGTCTCTTTCATTAATCTATTTTAATCTAGGTGTTGTACTTACAGAGAATAAAGATTTCACAAATGCATTAGCTAACTATAAACAATCGATAAGATATGCCCCTTCAAAAGAAGCAAAACATAATTTTTTATTGCTTAAGAAAAAGATGAAAACATCGCATTCTCCATCGAAGTTAGAGGAAAAACAATCAGAAGTGGAAAGTGAAAGTCAATCCACATCTTCAAGCAAAGGGCATACTGGGAGTAATAACCATTCCAATAATTCACTGAAACCCAATCGACTACAAACATCTAAGATTGAGAAACAATTAGATGAACTTATGAAACAGGATGCAGAAACTAAAAGATCAACTCTTTCTGGCTCAATGAAGAATTCAAACACGAAAACAAAAAATGATTGGTAGCATGAAACAATTACTCCTTCTTTTCTTTGTCTGTCTTTCTACGTTTGCATGGACACAAAATTATTCCATCCGATTAAGCAGCGATGTAACCAACGTAAGTGTGAATGAAGCAATAAAAATCACAGTCACAACAGATATAAAAGGTCAAATCACAGAAAAATGGCCCGTTACATTTCAAAAAACAATTGGCTCTTCTTCAAGTTCAAAATTCGTACAAGACCCAAGAACAAAAACACTGGTCCAAGAGCACAACGTACTCTTCACGGGAAGTTTTTCAAAAATAGGTTCGTATACCGTTGGTCCATTTGTACTACACGTTAAGGACAAAAAATTTGTCTCTAATAGCCTAACATTTCAAGTTGGTTCTTCCAAAAATCAATCAAACTCATTAAATTCTGGAACAACATTTGGTCAATTATCAGCTTCTAAAAGCACAATATACGAAGGAGAACCATTTGTATTAGAAGCTAATCTTTTTAGCAACCTTCCCAAAGGGAGAATCTTATTAAGTCAAGATTATTTAGTTTCTGGAGACCCAGATTACTTTGATTTACCCGTAAACAATGATTGGTCTGAAACAACAAAAGACGGAAATAGAATTTGGGTTTACAATTTTGGAAACAAATTAATTTACCCTCTATCGGTTGATAACATTGGTTTTAAACCTTTTCACTTACAGTATGCGACCCAAAATGGAGTAAAACAAGTAAACTCTAATACACCTAGTATTACCGTTAAACGATTACCCAGTCCAAGCCCTGAATTCTTCTACGGAGCTGTTGGTAGCTTTTCTGTTCAACAATATACTTCAACAACTAATTTACGGCAAGGCGAAGTTATACCTGTTGAAATTACGCTTTCCGGTAAAGGAAATTTCCATCAGCTACAAAAACCAAAACTAGAACTTCCCCAAGGGGTTGTTGTTTATGGTGAAACAAATGTTAAAGAACTTTATGACCATAGTAAAGAAGGAAGTATAGGAAAAGTAATCTATCAATTCCATTTGCAAATTCTTGACGCTGGAAAGATAGAACTTCCGAACTTTAGATATGCTTATTTCAGCCCTACTGAAGAAAAATTCATTCATATCACCGATAGTAATACCATCCGACTAAATGTGATGACCAATAACGAATATCAAAAGGATTTAGGCCGAAAAAAAGAAATGCTACGTGAAGGTCAAATTGCACCATTCACAACAATTGAACCCATTAAGAAAACAATTGTATTGATTGAAAAACCATGGTTCTGGTTGTTACTAATTCTTCCGCCGTGTCTTTGCTTCTTTTTTATTATCAACTCCATACAACACAACAGCTTTCTTGAACAAAGATTTGCGCGCTTTAAAAGAAAACCAAATATCGTTAAAGATCTGTTCCACAAAATCAATCAAGCCAATGAACCGTGGGATAATGAAGTGTTTAAACAGTTGGACACATTAATTCTATTTATGCTAGAGGAAAAACAAAAAAACATTGAACAAGAAATGCGTTCCCGAAGCGAAAGGTTAAAACATCTAAAAGAAGAGGAAAACGAAGAAGAAAACGCCGAAAAACTTGAAATAATCATTGAGATACTCAACCAAAATAGATACGCATATGTCAACCAATCTTCATTGATTGGCGTAGTAGACGAACTAAAACACATTGCTTTATCATGGAAACAATTATAAAAAATATTAGATTATTCGTAACCGCATCCATCTTTATAGGTTCGATTTCAACACTTTTGGGGCAATACAACAACATTAATAAAACCATTGCATTAAATCAATATGAGGATGCGATAATTTTAATGGAACAACGTTTAAATAAAGACAGTCAAAACCCTGATCTTTATTTTAACCTTGGTAATGCCTATTTACAAACAGAACAATACGGCCTAGCGCTATGGGCGTACGAATCTACAATTAACTTACGCCCTAATCATGCAGGGGCTTTTAAAAATAGCCAATACATTTACAAAACTTTAGAACGTGGTGATTATGAACCATACATTCACAATTTTATTTTTCAACTCCGGGCTATTGGCTCAAATAAATTTGCGCTAATAGCCCTGTTTTGTTCTCTTGGAATTACTACCATTTTACTTATTTCAAAAAAATTAAAAAGCAGATTTGCTTACCGTATTGGATATACAGCCATTTTATTCTTCTTGCTTTCAGCTGTAACAAGTAGCATTACTGCACTTTACCTTCTTCGTGAAGATGAATATCATGATGTAGGCATCATAATTACACCAAATGCACCAACCTATTTAAGTAATTTTGACTTAGCTCCCTATCAACTTTTGGTAGGTTCGCGATTTGAAATCATGGAACAATTATCTGATAAAATGTGGAAAGTAAAAATGGAGGATGAAAAAACAGTCATAATTAATAACGAACACATCCGATTAATTCGCTGATTTTTTAGCTAAATGCTTTACCTTTGTACAAGCTATGGCACAAAAAACAAATATCCGAAACTTGAACCTCGAAGAATTGGTTCAAACCTTGGTTGGTTTAGGTCAACAAAAATTCCGTGCAAAACAAGTTTTTGAATGGTTATGGAAGAAAAATGCACATTCCTTCGATGAAATGAGTAATCTTTCAAAAGACTTACGCATGGTACTCAACGAAAACTTCTTTATTGACGCCATTCAAGTTGAAGATCAACAAATAAGCACAGACAAAACCATTAAATGTGCATTTACAATTGAAGAGGGAAAAGTAGTCGAAGGAGTACTCATTCCAACCTCTTCAAGAATGACAGCTTGTATTTCCTCTCAGGTAGGATGCAGCCTTTCATGTACATTTTGCGCAACAGGAAAACTAAAATTAATGCGTAATCTTAGCGCTGGAGAAATTGTAGACCAAGTGGTTTACTTGAAAAACCAAGCGGAGGAAAGATACAACACTCCACTTTCCAATATCGTTTATATGGGAATGGGAGAACCGCTTCTGAATTACAAAAACATGTTGCGTTCTACCGAAATGATTACCTCACCTGATGGCTTAGGTATGTCACCTCGAAGAATTACTGTTTCCACAGCTGGAATAGCGAAGATGATAAAAAAACTAGGTGATGACGAGGTGAAATTTAATTTGGCACTTTCCTTACACGCTGCAAATGATGAAAAACGCAGTAAAATAATGGAAATTAACGACACCAACAACCTCGATAATCTATCTGAAGCACTACAATATTTCCATGAAAAAACAGGAACTCGCGTAACTTTTGAATACATTATATTCAGAGACTTCAATGATTCCATCGAAGACGCACGTGAATTGGTGCAATTTTCAAGATGCGTACCATGCAAGATAAATATCATTGAGTACAACCCAATTGACGACGGTATTTTCCAAAGAGCAGACGCAAAAAAAACAGACGATTTTGCTGAATACCTAGAGTCAAAAGGATTAGTAGTTAATATACGAAGAAGTAGAGGTAAAGACATTGATGCAGCATGCGGGCAATTGGCGAATAAAAACAAAGCGCAAAAAGAAGTCATCTACAAATAGAACTTATGATTCCAGATCAATTAAGAACAGTAACTGCAACCCGATATATTATTCCTTTGCGTGAAGGCGGTTCACTACCCGCGTTGGTCGAAGCGGATGACGATTTTAAATATGTCTTGAAATTTAGAGGTGCAGGACACGGTGTTAAAGCGTTAATTTCTGAATTCCTAGGTGGACAAATCGCAAAAGCTCTCGGTTTACCCGTTCCAGAATTGGTCTATGTTAATCTTCACGAGGCATTTGGTAAAACAGAAGCCGATGAAGAAATTCAAGATCTATTGGTGTTTTCAAAAGGTTTAAACCTAGGATTACACTACCTAAATGGCGCATTCACATTTGAATCTGCAGTTAATGAATGTGACGCTTTGTTAGCTTCAAAAATTGTTTGGTTAGATGCTTTCATCACAAACGTTGACAGAACATTCAGAAACACAAATCTATTGATTTGGCACAAAGAAATCTGGTTGATTGACCATGGAGCAGCTTTTTATTTCCACCATTCATGGGACAATTGGGAACAAAGTGCACAAACTGCCTTCCCATTCATCAAAGATCATGTATTGTTGCCATTTGCTACCGAATTAGATCAAGTACACAAGGATTTCACAACTATACTCACACCTGAGATATTAAAAGAAATTGTAGAACAACTCCCTTTAGAATGGTTAGATTGGGAAGGAAGCGGTCTTACACCTGAAGATATAAAAAACGTATACGCACAATTCTTATGTATACGTTTACAACATGCAAACAACTTTTTGGAACAAGCAAAAAATGCAAGATAATCACTTATATGAATATGCGATTATTCGCGTTGTTCCTCGTGTTGAGCGCGAAGAGTTCATCAACATTGGACTTATTTTGTTCTGCAAACACCAAAAGTATTTACGCATAGCAACGCATATACACGAAGATAAAATTCAGCTCATTGCACCGGAGTTTGACCTCGAGCAATTACAGAAAAACCTACAAGCACTAGCCATCATTTGTAAAAAACCATCCTACACAGGTCGCATTGATGATATGGATTTGGCCGAAAAATTCCGTTTTATTGCAGCGGTGAAAAGTTCCGTTTTGCAAACTTCTCGCCCTCATCCAGGATACGCAAAAGAATTAGACCAAACCTTCGACAGATTATTTCAGGAAATGGTCATGTAAATTACTTATATTTACGATGTTAAAATCAATAGATGATTCACAACATCACAACGAAAAAGCTAGAAAACTTACAAAAAGTAGCCACATTTGACATTCAAAAGTGCCTTGAGATCCTGCACGCCATCGATTTACAGCAAGCTTTTTGTCCCCAAAACCTTATTATTCATGATCTAATTCACTATGATGTTGTATACATGTCACCCTTGGGTTTAAAAAATTTAGGCTGCAAAAACATTGATGAATTATTGACTGAATCAGGTGCATATCACGAACACTATTTTGACAAAAAACAAACAAAGTTACTCCTCGAAAGTTTTATTAATCACGTTCAATCTACAGATAAAAATAAGCCCTTTACCTTTTTTCAGGAAGTTGTTACCACCCGAGATTCAAAACAAATGACGTGGCATTTTTGTAGTTCTCAAGTCCTCTTACGTGATGACAACGACTTGCCAATACTTTCCCTTTCTTTTGCTTTCCCGATAGATAAAGAATTGCATTTAACCCCGAAAATAGAACGTTTATGGAGTGAAATTCATTTTTCAGCCAAGAACGAAATACGTTTCAACACCCTTACCGAACGAGAAAAACAAATGCTACAAGCCATCGCTTTGGGATTAAAAAATGGAGAAATCGGAGAGAAATATTTCTTGAGTGAAGAAACAGTGAAAACCCATCGGAAAAACATTCGGAAAAAGCTCAATCTCACCAATGATTTCGAATTACATCAATTTGCGTCCGCATACAACCTCATCTAAATTACCCACAAATGGGTATTGCAGCTTACACTAAAGGAAAGTAAATTTGCCGAAGGTACGCATTCGACCTAACCACTCTTTACTCGAGAAAGAAGTTCTAAGAACAATAAATATTTCCTTTATCTAAGGACAAAACACAAATACAACTACTACCTTACACTAATTCACTTCACTTCCGACCTCGTTTAATACGTTAAATGAGGTTTTTTCTTTTAAAAATTTCAAAAAAGTATGGGCGTTTCCTCCCCAAGGATTTGGGGAGGCCGGGCTATCCATTACAAGTTTGTCGACAAGTTTTGTCGACAAAGCTTTCCATTAGTATCCCTAACGCGGAATCATGTTTCAAAACTAAAAACCATTTTTAATACCTCAATCTTTCCTTTATTCTAAGTGAAATGAAAACGCTTTATTAAAACTTTTCAACGAAACACTAATAAATACAACAGATTCCCTGCCCCGGCGGAGGGCAATAGCTGTATGTGTTAGCGCTACACTTGCCACTTTACAGCATGCGACTTTAGAAGCAAGTTGTAAAGTGAAAGCAAGGTAAGCAAGCTAACGCGGACACTAAAGCCTGCAGACGGAATAGGCAGCCCTTTCAAGAAACATATAAATAAAAAATCCCGCTTCGATATGAAACGGGATTAAAATTATTAAGTGCATTTTGCTTAGTTCATGCTCGCTAATTTCTCTTCCAAAATTGCGATTTTACTCAAAGCATCTGCTTCTTTTTTCTTTTCTCCGGCAACCACTTGTTCAGGTGCGCTGGACACAAATTTCTCGTTGCTCAATTTTTTCTGAACACTGATCAAGAATCCTTTTGTGTATTTCAACTCCTCCTCCATTTTTGCACGTTCCGCTTCAATGTCCACGTTTTCGCCGAATGGAATGAAATATTCGTTGCTCAACACCAAGAAACTGTTGGCATTTGCCACTTTATCGGTAATGTATTCCAAGGAAGTTAAATTCCCCATTTTACTGATTACACAGTCAAAAGCCGTATCAATTTCTTCATTTTTCTTTACCAACAATTCCATTTGTACTTTGTTCGCAACATTATTGGATTTACGTACATTTCGGATTCCAGTGATGACTTGTTCTGCCAATTCGAATTGCTTCAAAACGGCTTCGTTAACAGGTTTCACTTCTGGCCACTTCTCAATAATGATGTCGTTTCCTTCTGCTCTTTCGCGAATTAAGTGCCACAATTCTTCGGCAATAAATGGAGTAAATGGCTGAATTAATTTCAAGATATTCTCGAAAAAGTCTTTCGTTGCCTCCAAGGTTTGCTTGTCGATAGGTTGCTGGTAACCTGGTTTAATCATTTCAAGGTACCAAGAACAGAAATCGTCCCAAACCAATTTATAGATCGACATTAGAGCCTCGGACAACTTGAATTTATCCATTGCGTCGTTGATTTCCGCCAACGTTTGGTTGAATTTTGCTTCGAACCACTCGATTGCTTTCGCCGAAGAAGCTGGTTGTTGGAAATCGGCAACCTCCCATGCGTCTACTAATCGGAAAGCGTTCCAAATTTTATTGGTGAAGTTACGTCCTTGTTCGCATTGTGAAACATCAAAAGGTAAATCATTTCCAGCTGGCGAAGAAATCAATATTCCCATACGTACTCCATCAGCACCGTATTGGTTGATCAATTCAATTGGATCTGGTGAATTCCCTAACGATTTGGACATTTTTCGCCCTAATTTATCGCGAACAATTCCTGTATAATATACATTTTTAAACGGTAATTCTCCTAAATATTCATATCCAGCAATGATCATTCTAGCTACCCAGAAGAACATAATTTCTGGTGCTGTAACAAGGTCATTTGTTGGATAATAGTATTTAATTTCTTCGTTACCTGGTTGGGTTAAACCATTAAACGTTGAAATTGGCCACAACCAAGAAGAGAACCATGTATCTAGTACGTCTTCGTCTTGTTTTAAATCTGCTGCAGTAATTACTTTCTCTGCTTTTTGAGTGGCTAATGCGATTGCTTCTTCTTCCGTTTTTGCAACTACGAAGTCTTCAGATCCTTCACCAAAATACCAAGCAGGAATACGGTGTCCCCACCATAATTGTCTTGAAATACACCAATCTTTGATGTTTTCCATCCAGTGTTTGTATGTATTTTTGAATTTTTCAGGGTGGAAAGCAATGTTTCCGTTCATTACATTTTCCAATGCTGGTTGAGACAATTCTTTCATGTCGACAAACCATTGCAATGACAAGCGAGGTTCAATCACAACATTAGTACGTTCTGAATACCCAACTTTATTGATGTGGTCTTCGGTTTTCACCAAATAACCTTTATCATACAGTTCTTTTTCTATGGCTTTACGTACATCGAAACGATCTTGTCCTTCGTAATGTAAACCGAACGCGTTTAAGGTTCCATTTGCATTAAGGATATCAATTGTTTCTAAGTTATGACGTTTTCCCAAATCGTAATCATTTGTATCGTGTGCAGGTGTTACTTTTAAACATCCTGTTCCGAATTCCATGTCTACATATTCATCTAAGATGATTGGTATTTCTCTATTTGCAATAGGAACTATTACTTTTTTTCCGTGCAAATGCGTGTATCTTGTATCGTTTGGATTGATACAAATTGCAGTATCTCCTAAGATTGTTTCTGGGCGTGTTGTAGCGATCGTCAACCATTCGTCATTTGAACCAGCAATTTTATAACGCACGTTAAACAACTTAGAGTTTACTTCTTTGTAGAATACTTCTTCATCAGACACAGCGGTCAATGCTTCTGTATCCCAGTTAACCATACGTACTCCACGATAAATCTTTCCTTTTTTATGAAGATCGATAAAAACGTCAATAACAGAATCTGAGTATTCTGGATCCATGGTAAACGCCGTGCGTTCCCAATCACAAGAAGCTCCCAATTTTTTTAATTGTTCCAAAATGATTCCACCGTGTTTTTCTTTCCACTCAAAAGCGTGCGCAAGAAATTCATCACGTGTCAAATCAGACTTTTTAATTCCCTCTGCGCGTAGTTTTTGTACTACTTTCGCTTCAGTAGCAATGGATGCATGATCGGTACCAGGTACCCAACAAGCGTTTTTCCCTAACATACGTGCACGGCGGACCAATACATCTTGAATCGTGTTGTTCAACATGTGTCCCATGTGCAATACACCTGTTACATTTGGCGGCGGAATGACTACTGTATAGGCTTCTCTCTCGTCTGGTTCAGAGTGAAAATACCCTTTCTCCATCCAATGTTTGTACCATCTCTCTTCTGCGCGCTGCGGCTCGTACGTTTTTGGAATTTCCATTAAAAATAAATTTATACAAACTTAGTTATTTTGCTCATTTATTACAATAGTGAAATGGGAAACAACGCTGTGTTCCTAGTGTAAAAGAGAAAATAGGAGATAAAAGGTTATTTTTGACAAAAAAAATTGGTTATGCGTTTTCAGATTTTCTTCGTTTTATCTTTTTCCATTTTATTAACGGCTTGTATGAAAGGTCAAAAAGTGGATTTGATTGTACATAATGCAATCATTCACAGCTTGGATGGTAACAACACAGAATTTGAAGCTATGGCTATTCGTGATGGTGAAATAATTGAGCTCGGTCCTGAACGCCAGATACTAAATAAATACCGTTCAACAGAAACCATTGATGCCCGAGGTCGCCACATCTACCCCGGGTTAACAGATGCTCACGCCCATCTTAAACTAGCTGCAAAAACCACTTTAGGTATTGATTTAAAGGGCATACAATCCTTCGAACAAATTATTTTTAAATTAGAACAGTTTCATGCAAAACACCCTAATGCCCCAATCATTGGTCGTGGTTGGTCAGAAATGGACTGGGCAGATAAAACAGTTCCAACAAACGAAAAACTGAATGCTTTATTTCCGAACATTCCAGTGTGCCTGTATCGTATTGACGAGCATTCCGCTTTGGTTAATGATTATGTACTAGAAAAAGCTGTTATACTTCCGTCTTCTGTATTTTCGGATGCCTTACTTCCTCAAAAAAAAGGGAAATTAACAGGATTCCTTACAGACAATGCATTAGACAAGGCACGAACAGTATTGCCAGAGCCAAATAATCAAGAATTAGAAGAAGCCCTTCTGAACCTTCAAGAAGAACTATTTATGTATGGCATCACTACTGTTCATGACGCAGGTTTTGAAGAAGGTGATTTTACTTTTTACAAAAAACTTGTTGATGCTGGAAAATGGAATTTACAAACTTATGGAATGTTTATGCCTACAGCAGCGAATTTTAAACTTGCGGAAAACGGGAAACTAAATCATAAGAATTTACATGTCGGTACCTTTAAGTTCTTCGTGGACGGCAGCTTAGGTTCACATGGTGCATTGTTAAAATCTCCCTATACTGACACCCCTTCTTTTTCTGGAACTCAAAATATTCCAACAGAACAATTGCGTAGCTGGTTGGAAAAATGTGTTCAATTGGGATATCAGGCAGCCTTTCATGCTATTGGTGATGCAGCAGTACAATTGGTGCTAGAACAAACGATGGACATTAATAAGAACAAGCCAGATCACCGTTGGAGGTTAGAACATGGCATTGTCATTGATCCAAAAGATTATGATTTACTTCTTAATAGCGGCATTATTCCCTCTATACAACCCTTGCAGGCTAAAAGTGATGCTTCTTTCCTTACTTTACGTTTAGGTAAAGATCGTCTTACAAATGCCTATTCATTCAAGGCTATTTTTGAACACACAGGTATTCTTCTTTTAGGAAGTGATTTTCCAATTGAATCGTACAACATTCATCGTACATTATTTGAAGCAATGTCACCGGAACAACCATCTCGTCAACTTTCTTTAGAAACGGCATTAAAGGCTGTCACTTTGTGGCCTGCTATTTCTGTTTTTGCGGACAAAAAGACTGGCAGTTTAGAAAAAGGGAAAGAAGCAACCTTCTGTATTTTTGCGAAGCCTATCCTTCCAACGGCTACATTCTCGGAAAACTTTTCTATGCATACTTTCATTAACGGAAAAGAGGTTTACTCCGCAGAATAAACCTCTTTTCGTTCTTAATTGCTAACTAAGCTTATTTAAAACGAAGGACATGAAATTGTTCTAAACTGAGGAATACGTTTTTTACACGCAAGGTTTAGTCCAAGAGAAACTTCATGTGAACCTCCGGTTGTATTGTTATTAAATTTGGACGTTGTTACATCATAGCTATATCCAATTCTAAATTGATTGGTACGGATTCCTGCTGTAATAATAAACGCATCACTAGTACGGTACCAAACTCCAGCCGTGAAAATTCCATACTTTATGTATGTACCTATATTCAATTCTTGAAAGCCCCTTTGATATTGATAAATCACATTAGGCATAATAGACGTTGTGTTCGAATATTTAGATTTGTTTCCTAATTTAATTTCAGCTCCTGCGTGTCCAGTAAAACGCATTGGCAATCTACTTTCTCCAACAATCATTGATTCATTCGGCATATTCAAATGGTGTACTGAAGCTCCAAAGAAAAAGTTTTCAGTATATCCTACAATACCTGCTGAAGCATCAAAGAATCCACGTGACCCTCCTCTCGGAACATCTCCAGTTTGATAAATAAACCCTTTACGTGGGTCAATCATGTCACCAAAAGATAATTTATCCCAATCTAAGAATTTTTGATACCATGCGGCACGCACCCCAAACATTAAGGAAAACTTCCTATTAACTTTTAAATGATAAGAATACACCAAGCCAAGCATCGATGTCTGTATCGTTCCTTGCCCTTGAACATCATGAGTTGCAATTACTCCAATTCCACCAGAAATCTGTTTTATATATTGGTCGTATGCAAAAGCGTAAGTAACATAGTTACCAGACAAGCTTGGCCATTGATTTCGATAGTTTAAAGCAAAACGTGGACAACCATTTGAACCAGCAAAAGCAGGATTTAAATATATAGGATTTGAATAAAACTGCGTAAAAGAAGGATCTTGTGCAAAAGTAGTAAACCGTACACACAACATCATAAGTATGATTAGTATCTTTTTCATCAACGTATAAATTGAGATCTCATTTCAATGCAAGACCGCTTTAAATATAACTTCAAAAAAAAAAAGGAAGTCCATCATTTGAAAACTTATCGTTGTTTTACGACTTATTACGTGCTCCCAATTATCAAATCAATATTCTTGGCATCTAAAACCCTTCTATTAGCAATAAAAATACTGTTGAAAACCATTTTTTTTAAAAATCAATCTGTATTATTTGTATATTCGAAAAAACGGACGATTAATCATATGGAAGCAAAAAGACTTTTTGACTTAGCTTATCAACAGCTAAAAAAATATCCAAATCCAAACATGTTTGTCACAAAAGTTGACGGTAAATGGATTGGAACTTCAACGGAAGATTTTATCAAGCAAACACGTGAGATCTCCAAAGGACTGATCGCTCTCGGAGTACAAGCAGGAGAAAAAATTGCAGTGGTATCAAGCAACCGAGTGGAATGGAATATAATGGACATCGCTATTCAACAAATTGGCGCAATCATGGTTCCAATATACCCGAACATTTCCGAAAATGATTATCGTTATATATTTAACAATGCACAAATAAAATTTGCGTTTGTTGGTACAGCAGACCTTTTTGAAAAAATAAACAATGTTGCTCCAGAAGTTACAAGCTTAGAAAAATCATATGTATTCGACCAAGTAGCGAATACGCCCCACTGGAAAGAAATAATTCCTCTAGGATCAAGTGTAAATGATGCTGAAATAAATGCCAGATCTGAAAAAATTCAATTTGAAGATATGGCAACAATGATTTACACTTCAGGTACAACAGGTAATCCGAAAGGAGTTATGTTGAGTCATAAGAACATTTTATCTAATGTTGAAGCATGTATACCTCGTATTCCAGCGGGAAATCAATCTCGCGTACTGTCTTTTCTACCTGTTTGTCATGTTTATGAACGAATGCTTCATTATTTATATATACACCTAGGTGCTTCTATTCACTTTGCTGAATCGCTAGATACTATTGGTGCAAATATGGTCGAAGTTAAACCCCATGTCTTTACAGCTGTCCCACGATTACTTGAGAAAGTCTTTGACAAAATCATGGCAAAAGGAGATGAACTTACTGGAATAAAACGTAATTTGTTTTTTTGGGCTGTTTCTGTAGCAGAAGAATATGATGTAGTAGGAAAATCAGCATATTATAAATTCAAACTTGCTATAGCTCGCAAGCTTATTTTCTCTAAATGGCAAGCGGCGTTAGGTGGCGAAGTGAAAGCCGTTGCATCAGGTAGTGCGGCATTATCCCCTCGTTTAGCAAGAATCTTTCTTGCAGCAGGCATTAACGTGTTAGAGGGATATGGATTAACAGAAACCTCACCCGTAATTTCAGTAAACTGTCAAATTAATGGCGTACGAATTGGCACTGTCGGAACTTTACTTGATAATGTAAAAGTTAAAATTGCAGAAGATGGAGAAATCCTCGTTAAAGCTCCATCTGTGATGATGGGTTACTACAACAATCCAGAAGCTACAGCAGAAGCAATTGACACAGATGGCTGGTTTCATACTGGAGATATAGGAGAAATGGTTGAAGGCAAATTCTTGAAAATTACCGATCGAAAAAAAGAGATTTTTAAAACTTCTGGAGGAAAATACATCATCCCTCAAATAATGGAAAATGACTTTAAGCAATCTCGTTTTATTGAACAAATCATGGTCGTAGGTGAGGGTCAGAAATTCCCAGGAGCGTTCATTATCCCTTCTTTTAGCTTCTTAAAAGAATGGGGAGAAAGAAAGAACATCATCCTTACAAACTTATCAAATGAGGAAATAGTCAACCATCCAGATGTGATCGCCCGAATTCAAGAGGAGGTTAATCGAATGAACAAAAAATATGGTAGTTGGGAACAAATCAAACGTTTTATCCTTTTACCAAATGAATTTACAATTGAAACTGGTGAATTAACCCCGACGTTAAAATTCAAGCGGAAAATCATAATGCAAAAATACCAAGAGGCATACAAAGAAATATATAATGTTTAATGTAAATTTAGGGTAACGAAAGTTACCCTTTTTTTTATGGATACGATAGGAATTATTGGAGGTGGATGGCTCGCCAAGAAATGGATAAATCAGTTCTCTGAAACAAAATTTATTATTACAAATAGGCAAACTATTTCAATGGAAAATAATCCAAATGTAATTCGTCAAATTGCATTTGAAATAGGAAAAAATCAATTGAATGAACTTGACTGGAAAGGTTGCGATTTAATCGTTATTGCCATTCCTTTTTCAAGTAAAAATTCAACAGAGAATAATTTATTGATGGCGAAGTCGCTTATTCGGTCGTTATCAAAAATAGAGCTACCTATCATTCTTTTATCTTCGACAAGTATATACCCCAATACCCCCACCCTAATTAATGAGTCTAATTTGGATACTTTACTTAATTTATCTTGTGTTGAAAACGAATTTAAATCCATCAAGAATTGTACAATACTACGCCTTGGAGGATTAATGGGAAACGAAAGGAAACTGAGTAAATACATCAAAGAAGGAGATCTAACAGTTGTTAACTACGTACATTATTCAGACGTGTTTAATGCAATTACCCATATCTTTTCAAACAAGCTATGGAACAACACCTATAACCTTGTTGCACCATATCATCCTACAAAAAAAGAATTAACACATTTTGAAATGAAGGGGGAATTGATTTCCGTTCTACCCAACACAAAGCAACGAATTATTGACAGTTCCAAGATACTAAAAACAGGTTTCCTTTTTAAACACGAAAACCCATTATTTTTCCCATAAAAAAAGCCACTTATATGTGGCTTTTTTTCATCTCTATTTACTAGAATTTAAAACTTAATCCTATTGCTGGTAAAATTGGCAACTGATAAATTGTTTCATTTGTTACTCGGCTTATGTAGAAAATATTCTTTCTATTGTATGCATTCGTAACACTTCCAAAAATCTCTAATGCTAAATCGTTTTTAAATAAAAACTTATGTTTAACCGATACATCTAAACGATGGTAATCAGGTAATCTCTTTGAGTTGAACTCTCCTAAAGAGAAAGAAACATCATTTGGATTCGTTGTCGTATAATCAGTATTCACCCCCCCTTGGAAATCTTCACCTTGGTAGAATCCTGCTGTAGGTGTAAATGGTAATCCTGAACCATAGTTCCATCGGATATCAACCTCTGTATTCTTCTTCTTTCCAAATTGGTATGAAACAACTACGTTTACATTGTGCCTCCTATCGAACACTGGAAAATAGCTATTAAACCCATCCCATCTATTCGTTTTCATCAATGAATAAACAGCCCAAACATGGAAACGATCTAAGTTATACTTCAAAAGGATATCCATTCCGTATGCTTCAGCACTTTCAATAAGAAAGTCTTTCTTTAATTCATCCGGAACCGTATGAAATTGTGGAACATCCTCATACATTTTATTGATGTTAATATTACTCAATTGATCATAATACTTATAGAATCCTTCAATATTTAAAGATAGATTCTTAACTAAATCTAATTCGACTCCAAGAATGGCATGCCAAGCATATTGTAATCCATTCTTTACATTTTTCTCTTTACCAAATTGGTTCGTAAAATGTGACTGCGTATTTTCAGGAGCGGATAACATTCCATTAAACAAATTAACAACATCACGATCTGAAGATGCCGAAGTAAAGTTTTGAGAGAAACGTCCTCCGGACATTTTGATACGAACATTTTCCGATGCGTTATACTTTACTCCTAAACGAGGTTCAGGAGAAACCGCTGCGATAGATGGGTACGATTGGAAACGGAATGAAGGTTGAACAACCCATCTTCCTTTAATTAATTTATAACTTACGTAGGCTCCAATTTCAGTAGAAAAATTTCGATTCTGAATCTTCTGCATCATGCTATTAAAAGTATAGTAGTCTGTAGAGAATCCACCAATATTTAATCCGTATGTTAATTCACTTTGTCCTTTTAAGAAATAAGAAAAATCGAATCCTAAATCAAATCCACCTATGGAAGAAAAACGTTTTTGACTCCCTACCTCTTGAAAAGTAGTATTGTAGTGACTACCAGTCAATCGCCCTTTAATAATCGTTTTCGAACTAGAAGGAAGTAGGATAAAATTCATCCCCCCACCAGTTGATTTCCAATCCAAATCAGCTATCCCGTAATTTACACTATCTCTATTATGAAAAGCAAATGCTGAAAACTTCGACCCTCCATTGGCATTAAACGTAATTTTTCCATATACATCCGTAAAGTTATATGGCATCCCTGTTCCTTTATTTACATTTTTATACAACCCCTTCGTTGTATAATCCATTAAACTATGTTTTGCTGAAAGAAGGAAAGATCCTGCTCTTGGTGTACCATCAGCTTTCTTTTTCCCTAATGGGCCTTCTAATACTGCTTTACCTAAGAAAGGTGAAACAGAAATCTTTCCACTGATTTTTTGACGATTCCCATCTCTATAAGTAATATCCATAACAGAAGAGATTCTTCCTCCATATCGAGCATCGAAGCCTCCTGTAAAAACATCCATATTCTTTACCAAATCTGTTTCAAAAACGGAATAAAACCCAACAGAGTGGAAAGGAGAATAGATCGTCATCCCGTCTAACAGAATTCTATTTTGTATTGGTGTACCTCCACGAACATACATTTGTCCTCCTTGGTCCCCTGTAGTAACAACACCAGGCGTTACACTAAGTGCAGTAGCAATATCAGGTTCACCTCCAATACTTGGAATGCGTTCAATTGTTTCTCTATCCATCGAAATTTGAGATACCTGAACTTGACTTTTTGACTTTTGTTTTTCAGCTGAAATATAAACTCCTTCTAAAGCTGTAAAGTTTTTAATTTTCACAAGGTTAATTGTTAATTCAATTACTCCATTGTTTTTTTCAACTTTAACTTCTTTCTCATACTTTTCAAATTCATACACTTCTACCACGACCTTATATGTCCCTTGAGAAACCTTTGTTATTGAAAATAATCCAGACACATCTGTATTAGCTCCACCTATAAGAGCTCCTTTATCATCAAAGAGTTTGATTTTCTCAAAAGCCATTGGTTCCCCATTCGTGTTATCAAAAAGGAATCCACGTATATCTACATTTTGAGCAAAAGATGTAAGCGTTGTAAGCAAAAAAAGTAAGCCTGTTAGATATTTCATAATTATATTATCTGTTGAAGTTTACGAATATACAATATAGTCTTCGTTTATAAAAAAAAACTAGAGACTATCTAGCAAAATCTAATAATTGGTTATTTATCGTAAACTATTTACGCATTATCTCTTTAGCTTTATTCCAATATTTATCCATTTCGTTAAGTTCCATTGTCGCCAAATCGTTTCCGTCTTGTTGAATAAGTTCTTCTACCATCTGAAAACGTGTTTTAAACTTAATATTTGCTTTTTCCAAAGCTAATTCCGGATTTACATTAATAAATCGAGCGTAGTTAACCAACGCAAACATAAGATCTCCAAACTCTTCTTCTTTATGTTGAGTATCATTTTTCACTTCGAATTGTAACTCCTCCATTTCCTCTTGAACTTTACCCCAAACCTCTTCAGCTTTAGCCCAATCGAATCCAACACCTTTTACTTTTTCTTGCATGCGTTGAGCCTTGATTAAAGCAGGAAGCCCATTAGGAACTCCTTCAAGGACTGACTTATTACCAGCTTTTAACTTCAGTAATTCCCAATTACTTTTAACATCTTCTTCTGTAATTTCACTATCTATTTGCTCATAAATATGAGGATGCCTATAAATTAATTTATCACATACCTTATTCAACACAGAAGCGACATCAAACAATTGCTGTTCCTTCCCAAGCAATGAATAAAAAACAAGATGCATAAAAACATCTCCCAATTCCCCTTCTAAAGCGATCATATCCTCTTCAACAATTGCGTCAGCAAGCTCATATACTTCCTCAATTGTTAACTGTCTTAGCGTATCAAAATTCTGTTTTCTATCCCAAGGACATTTTTCACGAAGTTCATCCATGATTACTAATAAACGCTCAAATGCAATTAATCGACTATCCATCATATTTATTTTGAAGTAAATTTACTAATTTCGATTCGCTTAAATTATTTAATGAAAAATCTTCTAACCTTTTTTACACTTCTACTCCCCGGTATTTTGACCGCACAAAACCTATCTCCTCAATGGTCTATAGAGGCGAAATATAGGTACGGATTTCTTGTGGGGCACAGAAATGTAATGGGGCACTTGGCACAAAATCATGCACAAGGATTTGAAATTATAGCAACAAAAAGAGCTTCAGGGATAAAAAAATGGCATCATGACTATAAAATGCCAGAATTTAAGTTTCACTTCTATTATGGAAACGTAAGTAATCGTCAAATACTTGGAAATTACGGTGCCCTTTTTTCTACGATTAATTACCCGTTTGTACAATCTAAAAACATACGCTTTTCTGGATACTTTGGAACAGGTATTGGCTTCTCTTCAAAATGGTATGACCCCGTCAAAAACCCAAAAAATGTAGCAATGTCATCTCCTGTTTTTGCGATGATGAATTTTGGATTAAACGTCCAATACACTTTCAAAAGAAATTTCCTCACTTTAGGCGCAGACATAATGCACTTTTCAAATGGAGGGACAAAAGTTCCTAATTTAGGATTGAATCTTCCTTACTTCTCTTTAAGTTATGGTAGAGTAATAACTGAAAAAGAAACAAAGGAACCTTCACCAACATTTTCTTTTCCACTTCGAAAGATATTCTATGGAATAACAGCTATAGGATCGGCAAAACAAAATTATCCAACCGGAGAGAGATACTATGGTATATATGCAATAAATCTTCATGCTAGAACAATCCTTAAACCCAAAGCAGGTATTGAATTAAGTCTAGATGTTATAAGTAAACAAGCCATATTTGGATATCGCCCAGACATTGAAAAAACACAGTGGAAGGTACTACAAATGGGTATTTACGCAGGATACATTCTTCCTTTAGATCGGTTCCATTATTTTGCTGGAGTAGGTATATATGTTAAAGATTTTTATAAACCAGATGAACCTGTTTACATACGTATCGGTGGTAGGTACTATTTTGACAACGGACTTCACGCACAGTTCTCATTGAAAACACATTATGGCAAAGCAGATTATATTGAATTAGGTCTAGGGTATTCATTTAATTATAAGAAAAAATGAAAACACGATTAACTTGGATAATAATATGTATCACAACACTGTTCGCTTGTAAAAAAGCGGAGAATAGACAATGTTGGAAAATCGCAGGTACCCAATTAATGTCAATTGTACCTTTAGATGAATTTAATAAAATTAGTATTGGGGCTAAATTACAAATCACTTTAGTACAAGACACGACTAATTTCTTAGAAATTATTGGTTATAAAAACTTAAACAACTTTATTACAACTAAAATTGAAGACCAAACACTTCATCTATCAAACGACAATAAATGTGATTTCACAAGAAAATATGTATTCAAAAGTATAGCTATCCGCTTACATTTTAAACATCTTGAATCTATTCATTTTAAAGGAACCGAAGATTTATTTACAGAAGGAACTATCACTACTCCTAGATTATACCTAGACATTATGGACGGTTCTGGAACGGTAAACCTACACGTGAATACACAATCATTCGATGCCGTTCAAGGACATGGGTTTGGAAATTACAACGTAAGTGGTTGGTGCGAGAACTCCTCGCAAACAATAACAAGTAATGGACACTGTGACGCTAGTAAATTAACCGTAAACAATAAATTAATAGGAATTAATCGTTCACAAGTAGATTGTAAGTTCAACCTTGAAAACACAGCAATAGTGGAATTACAAACAACAGCGGGCGGTTCAATCTTTTACACCGGAACACCTCAATCAATAGTAAAGAGTGAATTAGGGAAAGGAAAGATCATCTCCCTTCCTTAACCCGTCTTTTCATTTGCATTAGTATTCTAAATGCCAAATCAACTTCTTCATGATTCACAATGATCGTAAATTCACTAGATGTCGAAACAACCTCTAAAATATTAATGCCTTCCCAAGCCAATTGCTTTAATATATAATAATATAATCCATGTGTAGAGGTGCGTGGAATTACTGGGAGTCGAACAGTAATCGATGAAAGATCATGAAACGAAACCATTAGATCTTCATCATTTAATATCTCCTTCATTTTTCCATCAAATTGTTCACTTGTCACAACAGTAGTTTCAAGTGTTCCTTTACACAAAGAAAAAAACATGCTATTATCGTTCTGACTTACGTTAACAAGGTCTGTTAATCGTTCAGAAAGCGTGTTTGAATTTTTTATCGAGAAAACGGAAAGATTGGAGCGAATAAGAAAATCACCTATATCTTCCAATACATCCTGAATATTCACTTCGAACATCTTAAACACTTCGGGATCCATTCGCTTAATCGCCATCACAATAGCTCCTTCCCTAACCTCTTTGCCCATGATCCCCTCAATTTCCGGCTGTAATTTGCGTGCCAAAGCCGAAATATTAATAAGATTTTCAGACATAGATTCTCTAAGAAACGGACTTCTGTTTATGATATCTTCCGTTATTTTTCCAATTGAATTCATAAATATCTGTAGTAGTTTTAACTAAGATAATTATTTTATTTCAACGGCAATACTAGCTTCTATACTTTTCTTGAAGTTTATTTAACACAAAATCCAATTGCTCCCTTTTTGTCAAAAAAGTAGTATCAAGAACAACAGCATCTGGCACTTGAACCAACGGTCCTTCAACACGTTTACAATCCATATCGTCACGCTGTTGTAAGTTCTCCAAAACATCCTCAAAAGTTGCTTGAACACCATTCCCCAACATTTCATCCAACCTACGCTGAGCTCGAACTTCAGGATCTGCAGTTACAAACAACTTCAATTCTGCATTTGGAAAAACAACAGACCCTACATCTCTGCCATCTAAAATAACCCCTCCTTCTTTACCCATTTGCTGTTGCATACTTACCAAAGCTCTGCGCACAGGGATTTGAGCAGCAACTTTTGAAACCCATTTAGCAACATGAGGCAACCTAATTTCTTCTTCCACATCTTCCCCATTCAAAAAGATAGCCGAACGCCCTAGTTGATTATCCCATTTAAAAGAAAGTCTAACATGAGGTAACTCTTGACCTAACTCCTCCAATCTTATCTCACCTTCTTCAGATATCCATCCTTTACGAATAGCAAAAAGCGTTACCGCTCTATACATTGCTCCTGTATCGATATAATTCATTTTTAATTCTCGAGCCAAATCTTTTGCCAAAGTGCTTTTTCCACAAGAGGAAAAGCCATCCACAGCAATGGTAATTTTAGAAGTATCCATAATACAAAAATAGTACAAAAAAAGGGAGCGTATAGCTCCCTTTAACTTGAAAAAAATATTTTTTTTAAGAATAAACTCTTAGAAATGGAATGTTAAGTTCAATCTTCCAACTGGCCCAAACAATGGATTTACAGTAGAAACATCAACACCAAAATTAGATGTTTTTCCAGTTTCTGTTGTCATAGAAACAACTTGTGAATTTGTCGCACCACTTGCATAACCAACAGTCTCATAAGTAGATGTCCCTACCCCTTTGTTGATAAAACCGATACCCCATCCAAACTCTCCTCCTAGAGATAATTTAGGGATAATAAAATACTCCGCTCCAATAAATCCACGAACACCAATTCCGAATGTAGTTCCAGCTTTACGCTCTAAAATACGTCCTGAAATAGCCGAACCATTACCGTCAACTGAAGCAATAATGTTAGAACCAAAATCATCTGCTGCAGTAACTTCAACTGGAATTGCAGCAGTAGAAGTAGTCAATACGTTACCATATTTATAAACTTCTTTTTGACCACCAACCATAAATCCAATCTCAGCACCGTAGAATCCTTGTAAACGCGTGTTACCTTTACGCCATTCGATACCAAAGTTCAAACCAACATTGGATTGACTCATTTTAAATGAATTCTCAACTTCATTTGGTTTTGACGGCCAGTCTGATGGACTTACTCCACGATTCTCTACGATAGCTTTATCTTTCTCTGCTCCGAATCCAATACGAATACCTCCTCTGAATGCAACTTGATCTTCAACGAAATATTTCCCCGTAATCAACATGTTAGGATTTGAATACGACCAAATATTACCCGCAAAACCATTATTAGCAGACTTACCAAAGAAGTTCCCTAAGTAATTCAACAATGGAACACCATCAATACCAATTGCCCAATCTCCAGCTTCTGGTAAATAATTCTCCCCTTTACGGG
>JASLGM010000002.1 GCA_030150045.1 Taishania sp. | reverse complement strand
GCATTTTTTTGTAGTCAACACAAGGCTGTGGCGTGATTTTTTGTATTCCGCTGAAAGAAAAAATAAGCAGCTTTACAAAAAACATGACACAGCCGAAGCCCGAAGCGACCTAGCGGTGAGCCAAACAAGAAGTGGCGGTGGGTGTAAGCGGTATTGAGTATGCGAAAATACGGCTTGCAGACAAAGTAGCCACGAATGACAAGCGCACGGAGCGTAATGAATAAAACAAGGGAAGCGAAACACGGCTTTTTTCAAGCGGTGTGGAGAGTAACGTCAAAAACAAGGGCAAGAAAAAAGCGTAGCTTTTGAAGACCAAACGACAGTGTAGGGATGACTCTTGCTTTGTATTACCCTTGTTTTTGTGTTTTAGGAATAAAGCGAGTACGTGAGGAATACCATATTTCCCCTTTGTTTTTAGATTTTAAATTCTTTTAAGCAGTAATCATTCTAACAGTATAAATTATTTAAATTCAATTAATTAAACTGTACACCTCTAAGAGTTGACTATCTCAGTGGATGAAATTTAATCAATTCATTTTTCAACTCCTCCAAGTGCGTTTGCTTGTATCTTTCTGTTGTGGATGGATATTTATGTCCTGCGAAAACTTGAACGATTCTAAGATCATTTTTCGCCTTCAGTAAATTGCAAATTACACTTTGTCGGATTGTATTTGGATTTAAGCTTTTCCCTGGAAATAAATGTTTTGAATGCTCAATAATATAAGCAATTCCTGAAGTTGTTTCTACTTTTCCAAGTTTAGAAATGATTAATTTTTCGGTACATTCTCTCCTCAATTTTGGCCTGTCAGCACTCAGATATTCCATGAAATAAATGATTTGTTTCGCTGTTAATTTCAACGTTCTGGAGTTACTTTTTAAACTGGATTTAATGAAAATCGTAGCTTCTTTTAAATCAATGTCTTTTAGTTCTAAATTTAATATTTCTGAACTTTTTAAACCTTGATAAATCAATAAACTAACGATGATTAAATTCCTGTTTTTGAGTAAAATATAACGCTCTTTTCTGTTGAGTAGCAATTCCAGTTCTACAGCGGAAAACAAATCTTGCAACTGAATATCTCTACTTGGTTTATCTCTCAAACGAATTGATTTTGCTGGATTATCGACTCTAAATCCAATTTCAACTAAATACGAAAAATAATGTTTCAAAGCATGCAAAACACAGCCAATGGACGAACTGTTTTTATACATTTTTCTTCTGTTTCCAATGTATTCCATAATTTCAGAATAAGAAGCGTTTTTCCTGTCTTTTGAAAATGTGAAATGATTGATTTCATACCCATAACGATGGGCTGTTGACCTAGATACGTTTTTGTTTAAATAGTCTTTAAATTCCATAATTATTGAGTTTTTTATTGCTTTTTAAAGGTCTTTGTGAACCTGCCCGCGAAGCTCCCACAATTGTTTGTTTTTTACTCGTGTATAAATTTGAGTGCTTTCTAAATGTTGGTGTCCTAAAAAATCGCGTACATATTCCAATGGCAAACCGTTTTCAAGTAAATGTGTCGCAATGGAATGTCGCAAGCAATGCAAAGAAATTTCCTTCTCAATTCCGGCACGATCCAAAAGCTGTTTCAACATCTTATTCATTGCGTTTCCGCTCAGTTTCAAGCCGTTTCTTGAACTAAAAAAGCATTGGGTTTCGCTCGTTACTGTCCGCTCTTTTAAAGCATAATTTTTCAGATGGGTAACGATTGTTTGATTCATCGGCAGAACACGTCTTTTCTTGCCTTTGCCCTCCCGAACAACTAAAATAGAAGACTTAAAATTAAGGTCTGTAAGCGCTAAATTTTCAGCCTCCGACCTTCTTAATCCCAAGCCATAAAAAATACTCAAAATCGCTTTTTCTTTATAGGTTTCGCAAACGTCAAATAACAAGGTAATTTCCTTCGGTGTTAAAATTTCTCTGGCTTTGCTTTTGGGCCTTGGAAAATTTAAGTTATCCATTGGATTTAGGGTGATTTTTCCCATTTCCATTTGAAAAGAAAAAAAGACTTTCAAACTAAAGACATGATGATTGACCATGCTTTCACTCAATGCGCCAGGCTTTCGTTTATTTGGTCGGTTTTTGATGTGCTGGTAATAGTTTAAAATGTCCGTTTTATTGATTTCTTGTAGTTTTTTTGGTGTAAATGCTAAGAACTCATTTAAACACAGGGGAAGCATTTTTTGAGTTCCTTTCTTATACCCAATTTGCTCTAAATAGCTTTTGAATTCTTGGAGAAGTGGATTCATAAAGGTGCGAATTAAAAGAAAGGAAGATGAAAGATCGTCAAGATTTAAAAAAGCTCCTTTCACCTATTTTGCGGAACGCGGAACACTACTTATAACAGGCTGATTATAGGGGTTTTGACCGTTCCTTCTAGCGTTCCATGCGAAAGGAACGGTCAAATACTATTAATTTGATTTTCAATGTTTTGTTTAATCTTATTTCTCAACAAACTCAAATCATCCCAATAAGAAATTTTATAATGATGTGTATTTCTTTGGCTGGAATAGGTTTTTTGAATGTATTCGAGTTCTAATAATTCCGTTAAATTTCTAAAAGTATGTGTTTTACTCAGGTTCAAATGTTGACGGATTTCTCGTTGTTCAAACTCATACTCTTTCCCCTTTTTCAATACAAATTCTTTTACTTTTTCGTAAAAATCTCTCAGTCTTCCGTTGAGTTCATCGACCTTCAATACAATGCTTTCAAACATCAAATCAATAGCCTGTTCAACATCTTGTTTTTCGGTGATTAAACGGTTCTTTTCGTCTCTTTTGCGTTGGTGCTGGTTGAGAAGTGTAATTTGCTCACAAAAGGCTTCAAATAGTCCGTGTAATCTTCGTTTTTGCTCCAAGTTCACCGGCAAATCGATGTGTTTGATCCAGGTGTTTTTAACGGGTAAACTCTCCAAGCTGCGCATGAAATTTTGAATGTTTTTAATGATTTGGCTTTGCGCATCGCAATCGATTTCTCCAGCTGCAAGTTTGTTTTTAAAAGCAATGATTTGCTGGGTTTGCTCTTTGGTTTCATCAATTGTAATAAAAAATACGCGGGTAGAATTATCGTGATACAGCTCTCCGTTTGTGGTGGCAACCATCGAAGCAATCGGACCCCGAACTTTATTTTCTCCACTTTTAATTTCACCTGTTGTTTCATCTTTTCTGGAAGTCGAGGAAATCAATATTTCGTTGCTTTGAAGTTCTCTGAGTGCAAATTCAGCTTCCTCTTTCATGCCGTCGTAATCCTCCAAAACAATCAACGTATTTTTCAAGTCGTATTCACCGTAATTGTAAAAACTCTTTTCTGTAATCCGTGTAAATCGTTTCACGCTTTCCGGTGGCATCAAATCGGCAATCTTCTTAATTAAATGTGTTTTTCCACTTCCTGAACTCCCTTGAACAACCACATGAAGCGTTTTACTCATCTGAAAACTGGAGGCTATGGCAAACAAAAACAAGCGGTTTTTTTCCTCTCCAACAATGCCCGATTTCCCAATTAAAGCATTGATTTTCTGAAGTAAGTTAGCTTGCTTGCCAAATTTTATGCATTCCTGTAATTCATGAGTGGATAAAATGGTGTTGATTTCCTGTTCTTGTTGCTTCTTGGCTTTTTGTGCGTCGCGTTTCATTTCAAGTTCTGTAATAAAGCTGTAAACGCTGTCTTCTGCCTCCACTTCTGCGACCTGCAATTTATCGGAAATCAACTTTATCAAGCGTTCTACTTGCTTGTATTCATAGAGTTCTACACGGTCACGGATTTTTTTCTGTGTTTCGTTGTGGGTTATCTCAAGCGTTACTTTTAGCGATTCTTCGTTGCGCAGCAATCCGCCTTTGAGTTGAATTTGAAGAGTAGAAATTGCAGAAGGAAAACTGGATGTTTTGGACGCAACAGGTGATTGTACTTCTGCGACCTCTTTTTTCTTTTCAGCTGAAAGGAAAAAAGAACTTGCTGAATGAAGTAAATGCTCCAAAACCGCTGGTTCATGACTCGTTAAAAGTGAATTTACATCTTCATTCTGGGGAGTGGAAACGATTGTGATTGCCAATGGAAGATTACAAAATGTGGCTTGTTTTTGTAATTCTGTGGCCAATTTATCTGCCCCTTTTATTCCTGCTTGGTCACCATCAAAAAAAATACTTATTTCCTGCAAATTTTCAAGGTTATGGATTGCTTCGGCTTGTTCTTTTCCGCCTTCTGTTCCATAATTTGCCAAAATAAAATAACGGTCATCGACAGCTTGTTTCAAACTGACAGCATCAATGATGGACTCACAAATGATGATTTTTTGTGTTGCTTTAGGTGGATATTTGGGGTAAAGTCCTTGTCGGTCTTTAAGGTAAAAATGTTTCAAAGCATTGTTCTCGACAATGGATCTGAAATACAATGAAACGATTTTATTTTGCTCGTTTCTAAGCGGAAAAACCAAACACATTTTCCCAAAAACATTGTATCCTGTTGCCGTTTTTTTGATCAAGCCCAATTCTTCATATTTTGCTAAAAGTTCTTGCTCCTTGCCCTTTGGAAGGTTTACGCTGTGCTGAAAAGTTCCCGTGTTGTAACCGATTGGGGTATTTTTATGGACTAAACCCCGACTTTCTGCGTAATCTTTCGCGGGCTTGGATGATAAAAAGGCGCGTTCGAAGGTCTCGAAAAGTCGTGTGAGCAGCAAGATTCGTTCTTCTGAGCTGATGGTGGATTCCAAAGCAACCGTTTCAATGTTATTGGTCGTTTTTGCCCCTTCCACTTCCTGAGTTAAATAGTTTAACGTTTCGGCATGTGTCCAGTTGTTTTTTCTTTTTACCAGTTCAATGACATCCATCGTGCCAGCTGTGCAGTTGGAACTAAAACAAGTGGCAATTTGCTTTTCTTTGGAAAATTGTAAACTAGGCGTTTTGTCCGAGTGAAATGGACAACACGCTCGAAGTGTTTTTTTATCGATTGTAATCCCCAAGTGCGCTGCGACTTCTAAGAGGTTTAATCGGCTTTTGAGCGTTGATATTTCCATGGTAAAATATTTTGTGCGATATATTCGATTACAAAAATAAAATTAATTTTCTAATATCGAATGTATTGATTTTTGATTTTCGCAAGTATTTTCTATTAACGCATTTATATCTATTTTTACTCTATAAAATTTTCCATTATGAATATCGGTCGATTAATAAAAAAAATACGTGAAGACAAAGGTTTAATGCAAAAAGAAGTTTCTTCTTACCTTGTCATTGGAAATAGTAATTACAACAAATTAGAAAATGGACACAGAGATTTATCAGTAGAAGAACTACAAAAACTTGCCAAATTATTCAACTTCACAACAGATCAAATTTTAAATTACGACAATATTATCCCTGAAGAAGTGACACTTGAAGATAAACCAGATCTTGAAAAATTAAATCTCATTAACCAACTAGACGAAGACGACAAACAAACCGTCTTCAAAATAATTGACACCATGCTCACCAAAAAGAAATTTAAAGACTTCTTTCAGAAGAATATTGCGACTTTGTGAAATGAAAAATCCCAAGTAAATATAAATCTACTTGGGATTAATAGGGTTTGTTTGAGGTTACTCCAATTGATTTTAGCTAACCCCAATAAAGACTTAGTGTAGATGGAAAAACAGGTAGCATCTACAGCTAAATATCATTCACATTTAGGCAATTCTTTCCATCCTTCTTTCGGTGGAACACCATAACATGATTTATACGCTATATCTTCTATTATCATACTTTTCTCAGGCTTATTCGGTAAAAATTTGATAATGATTGTATCGCCTGCTTTATGTTTTTCTGAAAGGATATAGTTCATCCCATCTCTACTTTCAAAATACTGCTGCTTTATCTTATACTTGTAAACAAAAGTCTTTGAACTGAATCTATTTTGTATTTTTTCTTTTATGATTGCAGGATAAAAATTCCCTTCTCGTAGAATTTGTTTTTCTAATTTTTCTCTTTTAAAAAACGCATAAATTAGAAGTCCTACACATACAAAAACAGCAATCATGCTAATGAAGTTACCTTTTGTCATATTCATTACTCAGCCCATTTGATGAAAATTGATATAGAGGATTTGCTATACCATCGCTTAATAAAGGATTTATTCCTCCAGCTTTCATTTGATTTCCTAGAAAATCACTTTTAGCTCCAAAAAAGATACTTACAGAACTATTATATACAAACTTTTTAGAGCTAATTCCATTTCCTAATGTATTTAATTCAAATTGAGTATTCGGAATGCTAAATTTAACTTCAACAGCTGAACTAACCAATGCACTTGAACCAAACCCTAGTACTCCGTCAGTTACAACTCCAGCTAAATTCACATCCCCTTTATTAACAACCGCCTGAACAATTGCACTTGATCCAGCTTTCAAGACAAAAGTTTTCCATGTTAGATCTGATGCTATTCCAAAAGCTGTAGGTGCATAAATTAGAGCAGTAGTCGCAACAAAAGGTGCAACCACAGAACCACCCATATAACCTATCATAAATTTTTCTAACGCTTTACTATTTTCTCTTGCAGCAGCAAATTTTTTCTTCATTTCTGGGGAATCGTAATAAATAGTTTTCCCCTTAGGTATTGCTCCTTGCCACGCCTTACCATCTCCAAAGAATTGCCCCATTATACTAGTTCTATTTCTCTGTATTCTTTCATAATCTTTTTGAAACGCTTTTTTCACTTTTTCAGGATAAATAATAGCCTGTTCTAATTCACCTCCAGCTCTTACCCAATCAGAACCAGTATCTGTTTTCATATATTCCCAATCAGAACCATTTCCATCTGTATGACGATCTCCATCATTAGGATTCTCAGGAAATCCAGGAGGCTCTCCCTCTAACCCTAACGGATCTGCAAAATAAATTGGGTTATTGTTAAAAGACATGTAAGGAGACATGTGAGGATATTTACTCATCAGCGGGTCTAAACTCAACCAACGCCCTAAACGTGGGTCATACTGTCTAAACTCTGTGGTATAGCTGTTACCAGCCCCTTTCACTTCATTATCCTTTTCCATTCCGTTGAACCCATAACGATAGCCCCTACTCACCAAATACCTATTCACAAGCGTATCCACATTATCGCGTTCCAACGAAATTTGCTGAAGTGCAAAACCACTCGTTCCATTTACAGAAACACGGATGTTTTCATTACTTGGTGTGAATACCAACTCAAATATCCCGCTGGCAGTTTGGGTTTGTTGTGTGGTGAGATATTGGTAAACACCGTTCACTTTTTGCTCCACACGCACTGTAGCATTACCGCTATTTGGAAGCGAAAGGCGGTATTGGAAATGATGTTCCTGGTTGGCAACCGTCAGAAATTCACGTTGTACTTTTGCTGTTGAACCCGAACCAATTCCCACCAAACGGTACTGTCCTGCCACCTGATTTACGGTAGCAGAAGTCGTTTCCCAGCTATCGGGAACCCAACCATCTAGTTGACTCGCGGTTATATTCATCGCATTGAAATTGGTCGTGTACACCGTCGTGTTTCCAGTAATTCTACGCAAACGAAGGTTATCCACTGTTCTGAATGAATTAATATCCAAAATCTGTTTCGTATACGAAAGTTCAATACGCACTTTTGTGGCACTTGTCGCTGGAGTAAATATACAATTTTTTATTCCATTCGCCCAGTTAAAACTCTCATCAAACAAAAGAGTCTCCTGATTCACTGCCGTGATGCCATAAATTTTAACATTATAATCATATCCTGTTGGTAAAGCCATCGGCGCAACAGGAGCAGACGACATTGAAACAGAACCACTAGAATGCACCAAATCCTGAAAAGAAAACTCGTGTTGTTGGCCACCTGTAATATTGGAAAAGGTTTGCTTCACCATTCGTGACATATTGAAACTTTTATTAGTCACCACATTCCCATTCATTTGATGATACAAACGCAAGGTATTATTTTTCGTATCCGTTGTCCATCCATCAATTGATGGAGCGATGACCGTAGGGTTTGTAAAGTTTTCTGTTGTAATAACAGGTTGAGCTCCTACTATATTTTGCACTGTTTCAATCCGAACATCATCTATGAAAAACGGCTGACTACCAACAGTTTCTACTGAAATGGAACAAGATTCTCTAGGGGCTGGATTTAGGTAATACGTATAATTACTGTTTACCGTAATCTCATGGGTAGTAACATTCTCATATGGCATTCCTGTCCAATTATTAAAACCGCTATAGATTTCTTTCACCAACAACTTACTGTTTGTCCCTTTGTTTAAATCCATTGTAATAGTATGACTTCCAGCTCCAAAATTTCTTGAAACCTTTCCATTTTTCACATTCAAACGCCCCGTTTCTACCCAGGCATTTGTTGTTCCCATATCATAACTCCAACCACCAATAGAAGGCTCAATAATCGATGGAATCTCCAAATTCGTGAAATGAATATCCTGATAATTCTTCTTTAAAAGACTGAAATTATCCACATAAAAGGTGCCTAGCTGAACAAACTGAACTAAAATCTCATTCGTCGTTGCCACAAAATCAAGTGTGTAATTTTGTGTTGCTGTTAAATTCTGACTACTCAACAAAGTCTGCAACGTTCCGTTGATGGAATAAATACGGGCAACAACATGCGCCAGTGTTCCCTTATCCAAATCAAATTTCATGCTGTAAGTAGATCCAATTTCCACATCAAAAGAACGGTTCATTCCGCTATTCACCTGTAAACTGACCGCCTTTAAACGTTTTCCTCCGCTGTTATTTTCCAAAAACAAAGCACTCGTCCCCATGCTGGCAAACCAACCCTCGTAATCCGATAAATCCGCTTGGGTAAGCGCAAAATTTGAAGTGTAAATCCGTTCAGGAGTAATCAAATAATTGGTATCCACAACTTCAACGGGCTTAGGCTCTATCGTTCTTTTGTCTAACTGAACCCCAAAAGGGCTATAATCGTACACTTGATCCAAGCCCACACGATAGGAATCAATCGTTGTATTGTCCGAACTCAATGGATAAATATTATCTGAAACAACCGCAAGTACATTCCCCAGGTGGTTACTCAACTCGTAATTTCGGTTACCTGTAATTCCATAACTCGGTAAAAGCTGAGGATTAAACATATTGACCGTATCCTTACTTGTTCCCAAACGAGAACTACCGTAAATATTGCGCTCCGTTAAATAATAGGTCGCATTTTGTTCTTCCACTTTATGCTCATACATACTCAACTGGTTCCCTTGTGCATCCAAAATATAATACGTCGATTTCTTCAATAACCCTGTCTGGTTATCGTACACATGCTTGGCAATACGTTGCCCCATCGCATTGTAATCAAACTCCAGATTATCTTTCGCTGAATCCTCTTTGCGAATAATTTTACGCACTTTGCCGTCTACTCTCCATTCAATTTTTGCAATACTTTCTTGCTCGTCTTTTATTAAACGTCCTTCTGCATCATACGAATAGTTGTTTTTATAATTGATCGAATCTTGTGCCGAATGGAAAACTCCCATATCATCAATATCCGTTTCATTAAAATCAGAATTCACTCGATCATTCACCTGATACAGTCGATTACGCGCCAATTTTCCCGCAGCATTCTTTTGATAATGGTACGTTAAATCATCCAATACCCCCCCATCACTCAAGTGACGTTTCTGCGTCAGAATATTCCCCATTGCATCAAAAGTAAAGGCATTGAAGTAAGCGTTATTATACCCCGAAGGATTCCATTCGCTACCACTCAATCCACTCTCATAGCTTCTACTTTCATTCAGGCGATTCAACTGGTCGTAATGATAAGCCGTAAGCATAGGCATCGCCTCATAACTATTCGGATTCGTAATGGAAGTCTGCATATAACGGATGTTTCCATTATATAAATCATGACTTTGTGACGCTGGATGACTCTGTGTATTTACAGTAGCAAAAGGTTGATTCCCTGAAATAGCCTTATAATCATCTGTATAATACTGTAATCCAAATCCAAAAACATCTTTTGCAAAATAACGATTTGACCCGGAGGATAAACCATCTTTCCCTGGATCCAAATCCGTTTCTTTCAATGTGGAACCATTTACGCCTTTTAGCCAACCTTGAAGGGTGTAATAATAATCCACTCCTTGTAAATTATTTTTTCCAATCTCAATTCTTGCCAAAGGTCCATGGGCATAATAATAGTATTGTGCATCTTTCTGCCAATCAGGAAGGTTATCCTCAAGTTTATTTACCATTAGATTGGTAAATGATTGTTCTATCATTGGTGTCTTTGTGCTTGTGTAAACTGACTTAATGCGATTGTCTGCATAATATACATAAGCATGATGCCATTGATCAGGCGAACCGCTTTGCACACTCATTCGATGTACATTTCCACTCACCAAATCATAAACATAGTCCATGCGTTTGAACCGCTCACGAACCAAAGAAGGATAATCATTAACCATTTTTTGATTGTCCTGAACCAACGTTTTTACATTACCATGAATATCATATTTATAATGGGTAGCATGATCGTACGTCTGGTCATCCCCATCATATTCAGCCTCATATGTAACGTGTAAAATACGTTTTTGTTGAGTACGGTAATCAGCTGATAAATAAGTCGGTAAACTCGTAATGACTGGAGCATCATAATAGCTACGTGTCACCTCAAATCGGCCTCCTGAACCATCAACCCATGCTTTTAATTTTAAATCATCAATGGTCATCGGATTATAATGTCCACTAACAGTTGTTCCAAAGATGTGTTTAAACAAAATACCTGTGGTGTTGTCTTGTTTTTCTCCTGCCTCAACAACACGACCCAATTCATCATACAAAGTGTAACTGTACTTGTTCTCGCTGCGCTGCCTCTCATTTCGGCTCACAACCAAGCGACCCAAACGATCGTAGTAAAAACGATTACTATAACGTTCTCCTGAATCGTAAATAGACACCGCCCCTTGAGCCGAACCAATAACCAAATTAACCGGACTGGAAAAAGAAAGCGTTCTCCAATCTCCGATAAACGGTTCAATTACTTGTCTGCCCCAAGTAGTACCCTCCAAAGTGCCATATTCTGAAATGCGATTCATCATCGTTTTAAAATAAGCTCCATTGGAACCTACGATAACTCCGTTTAGGTTGTCGTGAAAAGAAATGGATTTTAAATGATCATTCGACGAAAATGATAACGAATAAGTCAAAAGAACATTATCTGCCTTATAGTGCTTATAAAAACCATTATCCCCTACTGCAATATAATCGCCATTTGGAAAAACATGAATAGCATTTACTGTAGTAGGATCCGAAACCAAGCTAGTGTTCTTCACTGTGGAGCTTAACGTTGCCAAATTCCATGCTTTTAATACCGATCCATCCAAAACATATAGCTCACTGGTATTTCGTCCTTTACTACTTGTGCCTACTCCAACTGTTCCCAACGCAGGAACTACACTTGCCACTCCGTTGAGTGCCTGTAATGTTTCTCCTTTACCAAATAGCAAAGACTTATGGCCCGACAAGTTCCAAACATGTGTAAACAATGTGGATGAGGGAACTGGTGCTGCTGGTGAAATGCCCCGCCATTCCGAACCATTGTTTGTAGAACGAGCAATAAGCAATTTACCACTGGTATAGCTAGACAAAAACGTACCCTGACCAATTGCACTAAAATGGAAATCCGTTATTTTAGGCACAAAGATCTCTTTATTAAACAATCCCATCGGTCCGATATACTCAAGGATTGAAGTGTTATTACCAACCACTAAAACAGTATTTGTTCCCTGTTTAGCACTAACATCAAAAAGATCCAACTGCCCTTGTTGTAAAACAGAAAGTGCTTGTGAACCAACTCCAATCACTTTAGGGGAATAAAGTACAAGTCCACGCTCACCAACAGCATGTAAGCGACCAGTTGAAGATACATGAATCGATTTTAGATCACGTCCTCCAACCATATTTTCCAAGCGTTGCTGATTCACTCCCAAGAGTGGTGTGAAAACACCTGCCCCTAACGTATTTTCTGGGGTAAAAAGCCCCAATCCGTTCTCTCCCACCAAAAATAATTGATCCAATGCAGTCGTCAAACCATAAATATTCTCATTAAAGGTCGTTTTCACCAATCCAAAACTATTCTGAACAGGTTGATAAACAAGTAAAACACCGTCATCCCCAGCAATTCGCAAACCTGCATTACCTGAAATCATTGCATTCAATCTACTCATTCGGAGAACAGCTGGAATGTTATTCCAAGATGATGATAGAGAAGTCAAAAACAATCCTCCTGTAGCGGTAAAACCTACCACGTGCTCACCATTTACACCCAAACCATCCAATGACACCGGGGCATTGAGAAGTTGAGTGGTTGTAGCAACTAAGTTCCATGCTGTTTGTAAAATAGCTGTACCTGTTGTAGGAAGAACAATCAATCCATTATCAGTATAATTAATTTGTTTGAAAGATCCTGAAAGCATTTGAGAACCAGCTGTAAAAGATCCTGTACCGATTTTCTGAATTTTACCAACAGAACCATTTTGTGTTTTAAATCCTCCTGCTAATTCATTAGAAGACAAACGCTTTAAAACCAATTGATTGATCCAGTCACCACCATCCAACGATGTAACATAAGTAGACCATGTTGGAGTTTGAGCAAGTTGATATTTGGAGTAATGGATTTTGTCCACCTCGGCTACAACTATCTCATAATTTCCAGCACCTATTTTATTTACCCAAGCTGCATCTAAATCTCCCATACCTGTTGGAGTGACAACCGAAATAGGCAAATCAACACCACTCAAATAAGGTAAAATCAAGTCTATCTTTCCACTGAGTCCAACAGCCATAGCTATCGTTCGATCAGAACTTATTTCCAATACTGTATAATAGTTATTTGTAAGATAGGTCCAGTCTTTACCTCCATTTACGGTGCGCATCAAACGATTCCCTTGCGTCTCCCCAACCAATGCAACACCCTGTAAATCATCAAAAAACTTCAACGAAATAACACCCGATTTTAGGTTAGAAGCAATATGTTGCCATTCATTCGCTCCAATGGAACGAGTTTTAAAAAGACGCCCTTCTCCATTCACAGCATAAGCAATCGTTGGTGTTGGATAATCCAATGCCGACCAATTGTCAACCGTTAATTTATCAATCGATTCAAAAATATTGGTTCCTGCTGTCCAGCGATAAATACGGCTCATCGATAAGGCAGCATCATAACTGGTAATATAATATTTACCTTGAGAGAACACAATGTGTTCACAAACCTCCGTTGTTGGACGAGTTACGGTATGAATGCTAAAATTGTTTAGTGAATTAAAATCATTGAAATAAATTATTTTCCCTGATTGAGAAACAATAGCTACAGCCATTGTCCCATCGGAGGAAGGAGCGATATCCATCCATTCTTCCTGTTGTAATTCTGTAGAAAAGTCCTTAAACAAGTCCCAAGACTGTCCATTATCTAGTGTATACAATAGTACACCTCCGCTTCCTATAGCGAGTCCCTTTTGAGCATCCAACATCCGAATTTTACGAAGATTCGATCCAACTAAATTGTTAATCCGACTCCAGGTTTTCCCGCCATCATTTGTCTGATAAAGATAACCTCGACCACCAACGTCCCCACTTAAATAACCAACAGAACCATTCATCATTTGAACTTTATTAACTTGCAGATTCGTATGAAGACCATTGACTTCTGTTGCCGTAAACGTATGAAGTGGATCGGTATCCGGTGTATATTGAGCAATCAACTGATTTAAACTATTGTATTCATAACGCGTTTGTAAGCGATGTGAAGTATAAATCGTCCGAACGCCATTTGCGCGATCGCGGTTAATTTGAACATTGATTGGATCACTCGTTGTTCGGTAATCCAAACGCTCCACTCCTGCTGGAGGAATCGTCTTAATCAAATTACCCGCTTTATCATAATAATATAAAGTGTAATGAGCCTGTTTGTCTTCATACGTATAATTCAATACTTCCTGTGTATTCAAACAATAATCAATGTACTTTTTCCGATAGACATTAAGTATACTATCCCTATAATCATTATACGCATTCTGGGCATTAGTTCGTGCTAAATTTTGTTGAATCTCCAAACAATTGTTAACTATTTCTACAGTAGGCATTTCAACATCTCCTCCTGCTTCCGATGGAGATGGAGTACATTTAGAAACTTGATTACACACCAAATGTTCTACTAAATAACGATCAAGTTCAGACTGGCTGAATGGACCAACCAAACCATTAATATAAGCATCAACAGCAGCAGTATAACTATCAATGCACTCGCACAAATTATATTTAAAAAACAAATCTGGATCTACTTCTTTAACAACCATTGAGGTAGAGGCAGAAATAAAATCAGAAAGATGTCGAGTTGAACAAAGGTAATTTGCATAAACATTCTTACATCCATCTTCATACACATTAATGATACCACTTCCTACTTTCTGCGAACATTTAAATGTATCTAAAATATAATGTAGATCTCCTCTATATATAACTTGCCCATCTTGATAACCAATAATGAAATCAGGTGAATTAATGAAATCACAAATCTTATCTGCACAATAACATAATCCTAATCCTTCAAATTCTGCTATTGAAGAAATGCTAAAAGGTACCGCATTATGCTCCGATTGAAGTCGGAGCAAACACACCTTTAATCGTTCAAATTGATCCCGACAATATGCGCTTTGATTATCCCCTCCACTCCATTCTGAACAACCTCCCACTAACGGACTCATATTGTCCAAAAGTGTATTCAAAATCGCTCCCCTAGCATCCATAGGACTGTCACAACTACGACATTCTTTAAACAATAAACAAGATGAAAATCCTTGAATTTGTACCGACCCAGTAGAATAATTTGCTGTAAAATAAAAATGTGTGGATCCATTTAATGTCAAATGATTAGTATCTACATGAAAATTAGAAACTGATTGAATCCCTGTAAAGTTTACATTCGGTAAGTAAACAGAAGAATCAATAACAAAAGTTATAACGCAAGGAGTACCAGTACTTGCAGGAGTCTGAATACTCAATACTTTTCCTTGAGTCTGACTAGTTGTATATGTAGTCCCATAAGGAAACATTTCCAATAAATCTGGGGTAAGAGCGCTACTCGAAAATAAATCAATAGATGCACCATTATAACCGACCAAAACATCTTCAATCAAGTTCTGCATATCCTTAAATCGTGAATAAGCCACTCCTTCACACGAAAGAGGTGTAGGTAAATCACAATCTCCAGCTTTTATTCCTTTACGATCTGAACCATTCAACTGATAAAGATAACCCGTCAAAATCTGTGGAAAACCATTTCTTGTATACGCCTCTATTTCAAACGAGTAACTACCCGTAGAAACAATCGAACCAAAACCCTGTAAATTATCTAACCAACCTTGGGTAATATTCGAATCATTCAGTTGCAAATAAAATCCATTGACTAAAGATTGTGAAGCATCATAAATCTTAAAAAGTCCATTACCTGTATAGAGCCAACTCAATGATGGGCCAGTATTGGCAGCATTTTTAATATACAATGAATTTAAATTCATTGTCGTACCTAATGCAGAAGACGTGTAACTGGTCAAAGAAACAGGGGTGGATGACAACAACCGATTGTCTTGGTGTAAGACATTCATCACATTCCCTAAATCAATCGCTAACTGATTGGAAGTGCACTCTTGCTTAAAACTACAACCATTCAATTTAAAATATGTCAAACTACCCACTAGCTTAACAAGAGAATCACGATAAACCGTGTCATAAACAACAGAATCTCTCAAAACAGCATCGTAATGGGAATAATAAGTGGGATAAGAATAGTAAGCATCCAAAGTAAAGGTATACTCCCCAGTTGCAACCAGATTACCCAGACGGGTAAATGAATCCCAAGGTTTTGATGTCGTTTTCGTTAACGTAACTGTTTCAAAAATGGCAGAATTACTAACATCTTTCCATTTCGCAACAAGAGTGTTACCAGTCAATGTAGCATCGTATTGAAGACGAGGTAATGGTCCTGGATTCGTATAAAAATTATTGGCTTGAAACAGACTATTTAAATGTGAATAGTTATTCAAAATAACTCCTTGATCCAACCAAACAGATGCATCGAATAGTTCAACCATTAAACTCTGTAATGCAAAAGCATTCGGACATTGTCCAGTTACTGAATACATTTGATACGAGGTATTATTAACCACACTTTCAACTGTCAATGTATTACTCGCTCCAAATCGCTTCGTTTTATTACGATAAAGAAGATAACGACTAATTGAACAAGGCTGTAAAGGATCGAAAATATAAGGATAAGATTGAAAAACTCCTCCTGAAAAAATACTGAACATCGTGAAATAATAAAGCGCCCAGGGATTATAATCCTTGTTGTCAATACATACATTGTAAGACTTACAATCATTAATTGACTTACAAAGTTCTAGATCTTGTTGTACTTTTTGTTTCGCACTCAAATACATTGCCTTATAAAGAGTCCACTCTCTGTTTAAGATTGTAGTGTCCGATCCTGTTCCAAATGCAAAACATGTCATGTCTGGGGTTGTCGGAAAGTCTCCTCCACAACGAGCTGTATAAGCAGCAATCTCTTTCATCGAATACCATTGACCATTTATATTCTTATATTCCTGAATTCTTTCGATCAATACATCAGCAAAATTTTCACATAGCGGAGAGGAAGATCCATATCCTGAATAACGAGAAACAAAAGGGTCCCAAGGCACTAAAGAATCAGATGGATTCGAATGTCCTTCTAACACCCATAATCGAGGTTGATTATCCGCAAGAAAACCAAGGGCTTCCGCTTCCGCAAAAGTAGTCGTGTTTATCAGTAAATCATCAAAAGATCTACTCGTGAAATAATCCCCTTCTACAACTGTATTATCATAGCCTAAACAAAACTCATAAAAACAGTATTCTGGATGATACGTTAACAACGAGGCTGCCCAAGATGATTCAAAAAATTCAACGAAATCATTAGAAAACTTCAATTGCTCAGGATAAATAAAATAACGATTATTGGAGGCTTCAAACTGAATAACTGATGCATTTATAGGTTCAGGAACATAACCGCCTGATACAGATGAATTCGGGGTCAACCATATACGTGCTCTTTCTCCTTGTTCATCAACATAAATTGGTTGCCTTCCATTGGGGGTAACTAAAATAGGACTTCGCCATGATGCCAATGAATTCGGTAATAAATGATTCGGATTAAATATCGAAAGTGGAAAACTCCAATCCGTAGCGCCGGTTGAAAGATTAATATACTCTCCATATTGTCCACCTGGCATCATATCAGTTTCCATCTGCATTTTATAAATATCACAATCCGAAACTTCATCCTCACATAATGCCTTACAATCTCGAACTCGTGCATTATAATCCCCTGCTGTTCCAAAACCATTGCTAATAAATTGTTCCAATGTACCTAACTGCTCCATACAGCTCTCACAAGTCACCATACAGATACTACTATCCACTAATGCCAACTCTTCCTTCAAAAAATCATCCAATGTCTTCGTACATCCTGCTTTTTCTACCAATTGTAAATAGGCATCCAAAGCACCTTCATGAAGCTTTAAACGTTTTGAAATCGTGTAACTTCCAATCCCTAAAATAAGTGTGTCTATCTTACTTATTATAGTATTCTCATTGCATTCACCATGAAAATAATACACCCCATTATCGAAGATGAAATTCCCTACAAGTTCATTCTGAGAACTAGGCCTTAATAATTCTTCCCCTTGAATGTCTTTAAGAGAATAACTCAATTCGTACACACAGTCAACGCACAAATTCGGTAAACAATTATCTAAAAATGGAACTGTAGTCAATGAATAATCAAAAATCGCACGAGTAGCATCTGTCACAATGAACGTTGTTGCAAAGTTGATCGAATTCGTCAACCGATCTATCGATTGTGTTGACTCGACCAAATCCAGATAATTAATGGTCAAAGACTGCGTTTCCATATTATCAATCTCATTGAGATTTTCTGGAGAACGTCCTGCCAAAGCTGTCGCTATAACCTTATCCGATAAATCCAGATAAGAAATAGATACCTGTCCATTAGCATCGACAACCGCATTCTTTTTATAATGAGTAGAAAACCCAACCTCAGAACCAAATAACTGATTCAACTCTAATTGATTGGGATTACCATAAAGATATCTCGTCTCTTTACCACTACCCAACTGAAAGTCCGGCCCAACACCTCCTTGAGCCATAATCTTACCTGTTCCGTTAGGTTCATATTGAACTTGTTGAAGAGGATAACCTCCTGATTCAGGAACATATGCCTGCCACTCGAACTGCTTGGGATTCGAAGATGAATAATACAATGAAGCTCCTGATTCAGAAGAAAGTGGGTTCGCATTCCCTATTTTATCATCCGTATCAAAATCAGTTTTCGAATAAGCAACTCCTTCATTATTCTTATTGAATTTTGGATAATATTTAATAGAAGGGTTCACAACATTTAAAACAGGAGTTGGTAATATGGACACCGTAGGACGCCCTTGATGATCATAAATAGTCTCACCTACAATAACAACAGTTGAATCTGACGAAATACGGGTAACCATTTGTCGATTACGTAAAGTACCATCATAATAAGTAATAACGTCTTTTCTTTTTCCTTCTTCTGCAAAAGTAGTTGCATGTTGCCAATTTATCTTTTTCTCATGTGAAACAGCCTCTGAAATCTCAATCTTTGTCGGTAAGTTACTCAATAACCCTGATGCATTAGCTACTGACCAATCCCCATAAATAATATGGGAAACATTCTGTAAATCTACACCTACAGGACGAACCCTATAATAAACCCAACCTTGATCAAAAATCAAAGGAATATCGTATTTAGTATTAACCGTCGTAATACGAGTAGAATTATTCTTAAAATCATATTCTAACTGAGCAACAGTCAGAGGAGTTTGTCCTGCTCCATAATTATTAATATAACCATATTCCAACTGATATTCCTCAGCGCCTGTAGTTGTTAGCCAAGAAACACGAATCGATGTTGGACTCTGAGCAGGATACAATGCTGCAGTTAATCCTATAGTCTGATTTGTAAGCACCTCATACCGATTGATGTCAATAATTGTTTTGATTCGTAAATTTGATGGTAATGTATTCTGAAGAGTACCATCAACCCAAACCTGTAATAATTCAACTTCAACTACGTAGGCATTGACAAACTCATAATTATCTAGAATTTTCGATTTATAATTATTGTCATGATGATAATCAATACTTAATTTTTGGGTAACCAAAGATTGAGCAACATTCATCCGATCGTAAGAAATAATCCGAACTTCTACAACAACCCGTTGC
Organism: Taishania sp.; assembly: GCA_030150045.1. Lineage (GTDB taxonomy): Bacteria > Bacteroidota > Bacteroidia > Flavobacteriales_D > Crocinitomicaceae > Taishania. The sequence continues at coordinate 11,238 of JASLGM010000002.1, read as the reverse complement.
TCCCCAGTATGAAAATCCGGATGCATCAAATCCACCTCCAACTGAACTTTATTGCGCACATGGTGATCCAACTGCGTCAAACTAGGTACGGATGCAGCTATTCGAGAAAATGCTGTAGGGGTACCAATTACAACAGGTGATGCTACTGTCTGAATGGATGCTATTAAGGGTTCAATCCCCCCAAATACAGACGTTAATCTCCCTATACTAAATAGAAAAAATAAAAAAAAATTAATCCAAAAATTATATCTAGTTTTCATAAATTAAAGCGTTGTCGTAAATTCTATTTATTTCGTAGATCTATTAATTTATAATGCATTTTACTAGGCTGTAAAATCATATCGCCTCCTTCTTCCCTCACGAAATCAGAGGTAGAGATAACAGTCATTGCAAGTATTTTCTTCCCTGTCTGAAAATCCCCAAAATTCATCTCAAATCGCGCTAGTTTATTTGAGTAAGGATCTAAATCATAAGGACTACTACTATAACAAATTATCTTCTGTATCCAGTTATTAACAACAACAAATTCTACTGCTGTATAGGGATAACCAGCCAGTAACTCTAATAAATAAGTTGTACGACCTTTCTCTTTCTTTTGATAAATCACTTTGGTAATCTCCCCTATCTTTACATAATCAGACGCTTTTTTTCGATAAAAAAAACTAGAATCCGCATCTTGTAAAACAATTTCATTTCTCAAACTATCAATCATTAAATTCAAATCATTTTCCTGAATAATGAAATATTCATTTTGCCTCAAATTATATACGCGGCCTTCCTTACACAATAAAAAACTTCTAACAATCTCAATAGGTTGAGTCGCCTCATAATCATCAAATATTCTCGTCTCTGACCGAAGACTATAACTCTGATCTGTCGGAATGTCTTTCTCAATATTTAGTATCACATTCAGGTAGGTATCTAAATTAATTTTCTCCCATCCTTCTTGGCTAAAAGAAAAAACACTCCAATGTAAAAAAAAGGCTATGTATATTAATTGTCTCATTATTTTGAAATATTATTCCCGTTTTCCTGAATCGTCATCACTCCCCGCTCGGTTTCTTTCTTCACTCGGATAAGCTGACCTTCCTCATCATATTCATAGAACGTTGCAAAGTTTCGTTCATCTAGTTGAGCCGATAGCTTTAAGGTTACTGGATCATAAGTATAAGTAACCACACTACCGTCCAATGGATAAAATCTAAAATCATCAAAGTAACAATCTCCACTAAAACAACTCAGTTCTATCTGCATCGTATTCGCATTTGATGGGATCGTCAAAACACCATCAATACGTTGCCATTCATCAATAATACTTCCTGAAGGAGAATATGTAGTGCTAGTACCATCATTAAATCCTATAGAAATTTTAGGATTGAGGTAAGTTTTGTTCTTATTACTTGATTCACCTTTTACCCAAGCAGAGACAACATAACGTCCTGGTGGTGGTGAAAAGGTTTTCAAACAATCTTTGCATTCATCCTCTATCCGATCTTTGCATCCATAAGTCGAAGCTGTAATTGTAAAATCTAATTTAGACTCCTCTGAATTTATTGGAAAGTAAGTCGAACTAGATAATGCTAAAATATAGGTTCCTTGACCATGAGCAATGGAAATACCTTGAATCGAAGAGGTAAAAGAATTCGAAACCTGATTAACTAAACCTAAAGCAATTGCTTCACAATTATTCAAATGTGGACTCAAAACATTAAATGGTCCATATAAAATATAAGTACCCGCCGTTTTAGAACTGAATAGTATATTTCCCGCCCCTGAAAAACTCATACGGACAAATTGAGTTGGTGGAACGACAGGACGCCCTTTTATTGAAGAACTAAAAACCTGAATATCAACCGACCTACCACAATGGTAATACGCCGTTGCACAAGTAGAATGACGGTATAAATCTGGCATTTGAGCAATTCCACTTTTTACCATTATCAGGAAAAGTAAGAAAAATAAATAAGGACAATAAATTTTCATTTTCTTAGTTATTTTAAATTTCTATTAATATTGTTGTAAAACATCCAGTCTCATCCAATAATTGAACACTAACCTTGAAATGACGTGGATCATTTAGGTGAACTGAGCCAGATCGGAAACTTAATGTTATCCCATCAGTCGACTCAAGTAATTCGGGGATTGGGATACCTGAAATGATTTCATACGAAACTGCTACTTTAGCAGAATAAGGCACTGTAATTTTAGTGTCGCCGCCTGTACCAATTATAAAAGAGGAAAAATCGCACAATGTCTCTGGTTCACAAACCAACGAAATAGTATCTGAAAAAATGACTGGTGCACCAGCACTTACCTTCAGACTATATTTTCCTGTATGGGATATTCCCTGCGATAAATCACTAACATCAATCTCAGAACCATTCCTTTTCCATTTTATAAACTTATCCGGACAGTTGTTAAATACATAATCCTCAAAATTCGTTACACCCATTTGTCGCTTCTGAGTATTCACTCCTATTGCTACTTGAGTCGTTTGATTATAACCTAACTGAGTCGTTGAATACCTACTCAATGCATCTTTCGTCTCCATAGGTTGCCCTCCAGGACTAAACTCGGTCACTTGAGAAGTAAAGGTCCAATTTCGCTTATCAAAAATCCACTTCCCGTTTTCCAATTTAAACATCGGATTGTAAGTCTCAAATACTCCATCCTGACGAATATTCGTGTTCTCATTCTCATATTCTTGTGTACGATTACTTAAATAGGTATAAGTACTCGTAGGAAACCAATTGCCTTTAAGACCCTCTTTATACGGATTAAGATAACTCCTTCCTGAATTACAAGAACAAAACATCTTCCAATCCATATCGTATTGAATTGCCTGAGCACTTAAAACCCCTTCAAAAACATTTCCAGACAAAGATCTTAATGGATTTTTTGATAAGGTAACTGTCCCAACAGGTGTTGATTGTAAATTCCGTCGACCTGATCGGATTATTTTGATATAATTCAATACTCCTACTAAAGATTCTGAATAAGCATTAATCAACTTTATCCCTTGACTTGTAGCTTCTACAACCCACGCTTTTCCATAAGAATCCATATCATGTGAATAAATAACTTCATCGCCAGGAACAAATTGAGAATTAGTTAACGTGGACGTATAACCATCAACAAAATGATGAGTTCGCCTGCTTTCATAACCTAAATTCTTTGAGGATTGACCCATTCCATCATAGATCCAATGCGCAGGATAGGTGAAATTATAAACCGTATCGCCGAAAGCATTATTGACAGATGTTAATAATACTTCTCCCGTTGCCGCATCGTAAGCTAAATTATTTGTTACAATTTTCGATTGATTATCAACAGCAACAGTTTGGTGTAAAATTCCTTTCCGTTCAATCGTTTTAGTAAAAGTCGCACTCCTAAATTCTGTATTCGAAGACGAAACATTTCCTCCTGTTATCATAGGTACAATTACAAAGGGAAGCGTATAGTTTAAATTGAATGCTATATTTCCTCCTTCCATTTCTGAATTTGACTCCCTGAAATCAGAAACTGCCTCATAAGAACGCCCTATTGTTGCACGATTAACCAAACCATTTTTCTCAATAACTGAAACGTCATTATTAAGCTTATAGGCATTCGAACCATCTACAGTAATTCCTTCCGTTTGATATTTATATTCAACAGAAGACAAGAAAGCATCTTGACCTTCACCAAAAACTTTTATTGACTTAGGCTTACCATTCATGTCATTGTTTTCAATAACAAATCCCTGACTCAAAGCAAGTCTATCTACTGACCGTGTCACCAACATCAAATTCTTACTACTCTTATAATTTCGATTTTCAACCCCAGTATATTTAACTATTGTCGGAAAATCCTTTGTTGTATAAAATTCATTTACAGTATATCCTACTCCTGTTATAGAAACGCCTTCACGTTGAATGCCTTTTACAGTTACTTTACTGTAACCTACATTGGGAGATGGAAACATTTGTTCCCCAAATGGAGTCTCCATATAATTTCTTGAGTCTGGTGCCCAAGTCAATTTAATATCATTTGCAACATATTGACGCCAAACATTTTCTTCTCCTCCTAACTGTGGTTCATATGCAGCAACCCCAGTTGATCGCCCTTCATTAGAATAAGTATAAGTTTGTCCATAATAACTTTGTACACCCTCAGGAGCCATTTCATTCCAATTATCATAAGTTAAAATTTGTTTAACTCTATGTCCTCCTCCTAACTTTCGATAATTGGGGTTTTGTAATCGAATCCAACTTTTATTCAATAATATATTTGCTCCAATACCATCTCGCCATAAAGGCATATTAGGTCCTGTAAATAATTCCCTGAAATTCACAAAAGCAGCCCCCAAAGATTTTAACACGGCAAGCTCCCCTTCCGGCAAAGCACCTGAACCTGAGGTTGGGGGAATCAATCGAGATAGATAATTACGGGCAAACTGAACTCCTGAAATAGCCATAGGGTTATATTTACTCCCTTGAGAATCTTTCATTTTACCTGGTTTAAGATGAATAACTCCTTGTCCATTCTCTAAATATACATCTTCGACTTCTGCATAACCAGGAACATAGTCAAAAGAGTTTTTATGCTTATCCATAGATAAAGCTACTCGGAAATAAATAATATCTCCAACTCTAACATAATCGCTTAATTCTGTATTCGGTAATAGGGTAAATCTAATTGCCCTATTTTCTACCGCATTATCACTTATCGAAACGACTCCGTCTGCACCTGCATCTTGACCAGAAACACCAGAAATCAAAAACATTTGATTTGCCCGTTTATGTTGTACATAAGCATAATCATCCGCCTCATACTGAACTACTATCCGTCCTCCTGAAGGTGTATAAATTGTCGACAGATTCCAGGCTGATGCTGCTAAGTCAGACTGTTCTTGATTTGAGCCTACATAAGGGAAATCACTATTTCGAAGGGCACTTGTCTTCAAATCATTCGTTATATTCGTTGGGTTAGCCTTATAGGTACCCCATCGATCTACATTTTTTGAATTATAATCTGGATTATACCCATATTGAAACTTATACCGACTTTTAGTTCCTTTTTTCGACTTCTGATATGTAAAATAAATCTCTTTTAAAGTCAATTTACCATTTCCTGGTTGAGTTTGCTGATTTGAATTACTCGTTCCCGGATAATTTCCACACAGGGAATAATCATATTTAAAATGAACCGTTTTTAGCGCTACAGCATCCTGTCCATTTAAAATATATTCTGGACGTGAATAAAGCTTTATACTATCCAAAACTTGCATTCGAGAGGTTGTAGCAAGATTCAATCCTCCATTAGCCCCATTAACAGACAAAGCATCCTGTCTATTACTCATGAAAAACTTAACCACATGATTTTTAGTCGAAATAAGCTCCACATAGTACAACTCTTTTTCCCCATGAATAAAACTTGCTTTATCATCGGAAACATCTGTATTTAGACCTGCATCATAACTCGCTTCTTTTAAATTAACTGGATTCCGCCACTTATACCGATCAATCTTTTTATAATTAAATAATATGAAATCACCTATATCATTTACAGAAGGTCCAGGCACTCCATCCGTATCTACATAATTGGGACTCAAAACTGATGTAAGCATATAAGTGTGTACATAAGCTGGTGTACGTTGAGAACTATAATAATGATCGATTCCTTTACTGTTATTTAGTGAAGCGTCTGTATCACTATAAGCAACCAACCCCGTAACTGCATTCGGAGTAGAAACAGATGAAGATTCAAACTCTTTTCCTACAGCAAAACTTACATTCTCTTGATAGTAAGAAAAGGCAGGCAATCCATAATAATAACGCATACCATCTGTCTTAGTCACGGTAAATGCTCCAATATGATGGTCATAAGCCGAACTTGTTCTTGCGTAAGACAAATCATGTAACGAACCATATCCTACTCCTCTTTTAATCTCTAATATCGAGTAAGGAAAGAGAACTTGATTTGATTGAAAATATAAACTCTTATTGTTATTTGATAAGGATTTTGAAAAACCTTTACCATCTACCAAAACAGCGGTTAAGGAACGTTCCGTATTCAATTGAAATCTAACCGGTTTATCTCCCCCTATATTTTCATACTCTACTCCTGACCGATCGTAAGATAACTCACTCGCATCTCGAAACTGAGGAATACTTGTACTATATTTAAGTATCTGAGAAGCACTATTATCTTTATCCCAGTCCGAAGAATAAGAAGAGGTAAAAGTCGCACCCACGTCAACGCCTCCTTTTGCAGTTGCTCCTAAATTAGCCTCTGCTCCTAATGAAAATGCTTTTGAACCATTCTTCACTTTTGGATCAAAAACATGCCCAATATCCTTGCGATCCATCCGATAACTCCCTCCGATACCATGTCCTGAAATAGAATAAATATCGTAGGTTAAGTGTGTTACAGGTAACGCGGGTGTATTTATGGTAAAAACACCATCATTCTCCCGATTGTAGTCTAATAGTCCATAAGAATTCCCCTGTCCTAAACCTAAATTCATATACCCAAATGCTGGTGTAGATTTAACCTTATTCTTTAAATGAGACTCCATAAAAAAACCATTAAAAGTAACAGAGTAATCTGTTCCAACTGCATCAGGACCTAACTTAAATCTTGCTGTGAATGAAGTAGATGTGGTCTCGTATCTTAACTGAGGAACATGAGTGGACATTCCAAAATTGAATGTGGAACCAAAACCACCTCCTATCCCGCCATCCGCTTTTCCCGTTTTCTTATCGCTTCCTGAACCTGCGGTACGAGTCTTAGATAGTGATTTGTTTTGACTGAAATTAATAGATAATTGTTGTAAACCTTGTCGCGAATTAAAACTACTACCAATGGATAATTTAGAGGTCACATCCCCATCTTTCGCTTTCAACCCTAAATTCCCTCCGATACTGGCTCCTCCCTGAGTAGAACTTGAAAATTGCATGCCTACGTCTAATCCAGCATTTTTTCCAATACTAAAAGAGGGACCCAATGATACTTCAGAGCTATAGCCCGTGTAATTGTTATAAGTCACACCTAACGAAGCACTCATGGTAAGACCTCCAGTTTTTTCAGAGTTGGGAATTTTCTTTTTAGTAAACTTTCCTAAAGCATCAAATGCAAAAATTTCAATATCAGCACCAACACTAACACCAACAGTTTTATTTACTTTTTGATTCTTTTGTTCAACTATCTGATCACTACCGTTAAAATCATCTGGGATGCCTCGCATTGAACGATTTATCACTCCCGGATTGAGATTCCATCCCAATCCAACCCAAGTTGCTTCTTGATCCATTCCAATACCAGCATTATATCCAATATTTATTGGGTATCCATCCACATCCATCAATGGAATATTATAGGAAAAATCTCCTGTAAAAGGATCAACCATACCATCCGTTGTCATAGGTGTAAAACTCTGAACCTCTGGCTGATCTGGACCTCCTGGAATAGATAATGAAATTGGAAAAGAAGAGAACTCTTCTACAACATCCTTCTTCACATTATCCTGTAAATTCAAAAACTCTTGTTGAGCAGTTCGTCGTTCCGGTATTTCTCCAATTAACGTATTGATAAACAAATTGTTTTTTTGCTTCACTCCTATAAAATAAGGAGTTGCATATAAATAATATGGGAAAATAGATTGTACAAATAAAATAAAAGTCAAGGTATAAACACTGAATGTCATCCCTCTATCTAATGGCTTCATATCGTGTATTTAATGGTTTTTAATTCACTTTAAATTTTGAGAAATAGTTATTCCCTTTAATATCAACTGCTTTAACAATATAAATGCCTGTTGCTAAATTGATCGTCTTCAAATAGTAACAATCTTCTGATGTCTTAGTTAACTCATATTCTGTCATCAATTTAGTATCCTCACCTAACTGATGGGAAACTCTTTCTCCATTCTCTCGCTCTAAAAATATTTTCAAATTCTCTTGGCCGTACTTAGATTGAACCCGAAAGTAAAAACCTTCACCAACAACATTGTGAACTCCGTTCTGTGGCGTAATTAATAACTTAACATACTTATTTGGAACCTTTACTTTTTTAATAATGATAAACTCCCACGCTTCTGACTCGTTGATAACAATCCCATTAAGTACACGCTGAACTCTCCACCCATATCGTTGATTAATCTTTAACTGAGGCGCATCAAATGGATACATATATTGGAAACCTTGAATCCCATCGATACGAATCATTGGATGATTTACTTGTACTGCAGCATTAGCACTTTGATCCTCTTGAATTTGAACCAATGTCAACACATACCGTTCTTGATCTCGATCTTGTCCAATATTGAAATAACTCCATGACAAAACTGGATAAAAAGTCTCAATTGTATCCCTATCATGAGGGGTAATTAGAGAAATTAATTCTTGTGCACATAGTGTAGCTTGTACAAAAAAATTAATAAACAACATTAAAATTAACTGCTTCATCTATAGTTTAAATTTTGTTGATATACTTAATAAGTAAGGAAATTGATTATAATAAGAACGATAATAATTGCGATAAAAACTTCCTAATACTAATCGTTCTGCACGAACGTGTAGTTCCATAAAGCGAAAAAGCTCACATTTCAGTTCAACGTGACCTCCTAAACTAGGTTGCTGCTGGCCAATGGCAAGTTTTGCGACCATATCCAACACCCATTTTTTTTCTTTCACCTTAGCTCCCAACTGAGTCACAATTGTTTTACTATATTCAAATTCACTACTTTGATAAAAATAATCTACACCCGCATTCACCATCCATTTAGGTGCTTCTAAAGAGCTATATAGTCCAACTTGCGAATATCGAATCAACTGATTTGTATCCGTTAATAAAAAATCAGTATATGTCAATCCTAGTAAACCTCGCTTATTACTCCATGTATTATATGCTTGTATACCTGCTCCTAATAGGAAATTATTACCCTTCTTAAACTCTTGATGTTCCCTAATTTCATTATGAACATAATTTGCGTTAATATGATAAGATATATACTTTGTTACTGAACCACTCACATTTCCGCCAACAGTTTGTAAACGTAATTGCACAGGAGAACCCAGAGACTCTTCCCATTTATAGGTCGTACCCAATTTTAAAAAAGATTTTAGATTATGCTTACTCTCGAATTGTAAACGACGATTACCTGGTTGCAATAAACCATAAAGATTAGTATTAACACCTTTTTCTATCTGTCTAAATGAAAAACTAAAAGTTGATTTTAATTTTGAAATGGATTGCGAATACTTCGCTAAGTAATTACTAGATTGATAATTAGAAAATAAAGATGATAGCATAGAAATATCAGAGGTATCCCGCGCTCGATTTATTGAGGTTTTTCCATATACCAAATCTAAAATTGCGCCTTTCATAAATGTTGGTACATAACGAACATCTAACTCTAAAGACACACTTGGAGTCTTAACTGACTGCTCCGTTTGTGGAAAACGGGTATTGGTAAGGTGATTCATCCCTACGAAAACATGCGTTCCTGATGGTGTTCCCCAACCTGTTTTTAAAGTTGTCAATATCCCGTTCTGAACAACTCTTTGAAAATCGAACTGATTAAACACATTTTGACTGTATAGTAGCTCATTATCTAACTGATTTGTACTTAACATAACGTTATTAAGTGTCAATCCTGAGGAAAATGCTAAGTGAAACTGACTAAACTGCCACTCGCTACCTATTCCCTTAACTGCTGTTGATTGATTGGATAAACCGGTTGTTGAAGGATAAGTCAAGCCAATATCCACTTTCTTAATCGCTGACATCCAATCGATTTTTTTGATGCCATTGGGAAGCTTAGCATTAAGCTGTTTAGTATTAAGCGTATTTTGAGCATCGCTCAACTGTTCTTTTCTTTGTTGTATTTCTTTAAGAAGTTTTTCACTTTTCTCACGAATGGCTATGAATTTATTGTAATACCCTTCAACACGCTCTTTTGCTAATCTCGCTCGTTCGATTTTAGGGTTAAGCTTATCTTGAATATTCATAGAATCAGGTATACTTAAGGAATCTTTAAAAGATCGTGAACGTCTTAAACTATCCTGAAGACTATCTTGAACATTTTTTGTTAATGAATCTAGTTGATGCTCTATCTTCTCCTTTCTTGAATTCAACTGACGACTAGCTTCTTGCTTAATCTCATTCTCATACTTTTCTTTCAAAGAAACTAGATAAACCTCTAAATAACTTTGCAGCTCGAAAATTTCTCCGTTATGATTCAACATCTTTTTTTCTAACGATTTTAACTGATCAAGTTGTTGATTTAAAAGTTGATCTTTATTTCGAATCAACTTCTCTTTATCATAACTGACACGGAAATAGTTATTCGTGCCTAAAGGAACTTTTAACGAATTATAATTAAAGGATATTTTAATAGGTAATTTGAAGAATTGTGTATTTCCATTACCACCAACAGTAAATATGGATCCAATGGTTTTACTAGAATCTCTATAAACAGTATTCAATCCATAAGAATAACCCATCTGAACAAAACCATGCGTTTCGTTCTTTAATGTGTTTAAAAAATTATCGGATAGTGACAAACCATTTATTGAATCAAGAGCAGACCTTAAATCTTCCAAATTAGAAAGTGAATTCAATTTTGAAATAATCTTTGACTCTTCAAATTTCAGTGTACCAACTGTCTTTTGCGCACTAACAGTAATACCTAAAAGAAAAGTAAGTATAATAGATAGTAATATTTTTATAAAATAGTAGCTCAAAAGATAGTGTGAAATTCATTTAATGAAAGCAAAAATAGCATATTAAAATCAATAAAAACACCATATGATAATTATTAAATTGAAAACCTTAGTTTTTCTTCCACACGCACTGTGGCATTACCTGCATTTGGAAGTGCAAGGCGGTATTGGAAACAAGTAAGTGCGTTGGTGTTCATGAAATTGAAGATAGTGATTTTTTATGAAAATAAATACGTTTCACTTAATGAAAATAGTAATCAAAACCAGTGAAAAACTTGCAAGTAAGGCTTTTTATTTCAGTTAATGTGTGAAATTTGAATGGCGTACATTTCTTATCTTTCTTTTTCCCTTGATGAAAAATGAAACAAAAAAATCAAGGCCTGTACTCCGTTTTGCTAAATAACTAGCGACTCTTAGCTAAAGAACTGAACTCGTCCCTCGGACTCAAACAACAGTTCTTCTTAACGCTGCGTTTGCCGTTTTTGTTACGCAAAACTACATAAGGGCCGATTTTATTCCGGAAAGCATAAAG
>JASLGM010000001.1 GCA_030150045.1 Taishania sp. | reverse complement strand
CAGGCTATCCGCTTTATCTTTTGTCCAACATACGTTGGGACAAAAGGATGTCGCTCTTATCCTTAGCGCGAGAAATCTCATTAATAAATACAACCATAGGATAAACCATAAATCCATCAGCTAGGGCGTAGCGCGGTAGCTGAACAAACAAAAAAAGTTGTGCAACACCAGGGGACTACTGCGACCAGCGGAAGCACGTAGGAAACGGATGTTAAACACTTTTTTAGGCGTTTACTAAAGCGCGTAGACCGTTTAGGCTGCCAAAATAAACCTTAAAACAACAAAGAGTTTTTTTGCGTTATAGGAATTTGGAAAGAAGTCCGTGTTTTCGATGACGGCTGACTTTTACGATTGAGCCATCTATGAGTTCAAGGTAACCGTCGTTGGCTTTTTTGAATGCCTTGATGTGGCGAAGGCTTACGATAGAACTTTGATGAACGCGGTAAAAACCGTACTCCACAAGCATTTCTTCGTATTCACCGAGGTTTTTACTTGTGGTCAATTTTGTACCGTTATCAAGGGAGAAATGGGTGTAGTTTCTATCGCCTTCTAATTTGATAATAGAGGAAATAGCTACAACGTCAAACCCATTCATGTTAGGAATAATGAGTTTTTGAACATCACCTTTAGGTCCGTAGTTTTCGATTAATACTTTTATCTTTTTCTCTGTTGAAGAACGGTGATGCTTCAGCTGTTCAATTTTAGCAATGGTTTCTTCTAGTTCTTTTAATTTAATTGGTTTAAGGAGATAGCCGTAAGTTGAAAATTTGAAGGCTTCAATAGCATATTGATTGTAAGCGGTTACGAAAATGATATCCGGGGTGGACTTCCCCATTTTGTGTAACAAGTCGAAGCCAGTTCCCGATTTCATTTGAACATCTAAGAAAATAAGATCCGGTTTTACCGAATGAATGAGTTGTAATCCTGTGTCCACGTCGTCTGCTTCGCCAACTAGGGTAATGCTGTGCGCTAATTTTTTTTCAATTAGATTGCGAAGTAGAAAGCGAGCGTCCTGCTCATCATCAATAATAATTGCTTTGATCATGTGGTGTATGGAATGTTTAAGGTGATGCGTGTGCCGCCAGAAGGTATTTCTTCTATGAGGACATGTTGTTTTCCACCTAGGCGTTCGGCAGTGATTTGCATGCCTTTTGATTTGTTTTCTTTAGCTGAATTAGTTTTTTGAGCAGTGTAAAATCCAATGCCATTATCTGTGATTTGGCACTGTAGTTTTTCGTTGTCCAAACGACTGATGTTTAATTGGATGTATCCTCTTTCTTTCTTAGACATGATGCCATGCCAAATGGCATTCTCAAGGTAAGGTTGGAGTATTAAAGGTGGAATTTTTAATTGAATGGGTTGAATGTCATCAGCAATTTCACAGGTGAATGTAAAAGAAGATCGTGTTCGTACCAACTCCAATTCCATGTATAAATGAATGACATCCAATTCTTCTTTCAGGCGAATAAGGTCTTTACCGCTGTTCTCTAATATGTTGCGCAATAGCCGTGAGAAATCAGCCATGTAATCGTTTGCCATATCTTCATCTCCTTCAATGTACATGCGCTGAATGCTATTCAGACTGTTGAATAGAAAGTGGGGATTCATTTGAGCTCGCAACGCTTTTTGTTCTAACTCGGATTGCTTACGTTGTTGTTTCGCTTTTAGTTGTTTAAAATAAAAAAGAATGACCAGTAAGATCAGAAAAAAAGCTACCGTAGATACGATTAATAAACTATTTCGTAAGGCTGATTTCTCTTTTAATTCTGTATTACTTTCTTGCAATTTTGTGATTTCTTTTTTGCGGTCGGCAGCCTTATATTTCTCCTGCATTTCTTGTACCACCTGCAAGGTTTTTTCATTAAACAGACGGTCCTTGTAATGGGCGTGTTGTTCTTCTGCCATTAAGGCTTTTTCGTATTCTCCTTTGTCCTTGTAATATTCTTTAAATTCAGCGTAAGCTTGTTTTATATCTTCGTTAGATTGTATTTCTTTTGCTAGAGAAAGACTTTGATTAAGAAGTTTGTAGGTCTCCTCAAAATGACCTAGTTTTCGGTGTGCTCCAGCTAAATTATGTAAAGCCGCAGTAATCATTTTTCGGTTGTCACCATCAAAGGAATGAAATAAGTTTAAGGCTGTTTGGTAACCGTCAACGGCTGCTTGATAGTTTGTTTTTTTATATTGTATGGCACCGATTCCATTCAAACAGGCTGCTTCAATTTTCACCTCCTTGTTTTCATGAGCCAACTGTCTTCCTTTGTTAAATAAGATAAGAGCTTGGTTTAAATCGCCTTCAGTGTAAACGACAGAAGCCAAACTCAGATAGCTATTCGACAGACCTTTGTGTAAGGCGTATTTTTCTTTCAATTGAACAGCTAATTCTAAGTTGCTTCTGGCTTCTATTAAATTGCCTTGTTTCAAATTTATGGTGCCGATATTGGTGTATACAATCGCCATTGATTTTCTATCGTCCAAATCAGAAAAAAGACGTAGCGCTTTTAGGTAATGCTCCAATGCTTCGACAAATTCGGCTTGAATAAAAAAAGAATTACCTAATAGATTGTAAGCCTGAGCTTGTCCATTTTTGTTGCCTGTTTTCTGAGATAGGAGTAAGCATTCATTAGCGTATTGTCTGGATAAATCGTTGTTGTGTTTGGAGGTAGATATTGACAGCTCTTTCAATAAACGGATTCGAGTTGAATCGGCAGATGTACTTTCCAATTGAACAAGCAATGTTTTTTCTTTACTGTCTTGTGAAAGGACGTGAATAGAAAGGGCAAGAAAGCATAGAATTAAGCCGTGTTTCATGAAGTAAGCAAGCAATTTAAGCGCGTAAATGTAAGGATTAATACTTTTTGTAAATAAAAAAATCCATCCAGAAGAGGATGGATTTTTTTTCAGATGAATCGAGGGGGGGTATTAATGTTTGATGAGGTGTATGTTCACGATTTCTCTTTCTGTTTGAATTTGAAGTAAGTACATGCCTTTATCGCCTTTCAAATGCAACTGAACGGTTTCTGTTGTACCTATTTCTTGTGTTTCTATTATTTGACCTAGAGTATTGAAAAGAATTGTTTTTACTTGGTTTTCCATTTGCCCTAAAGAAATCGTAACGTCGCCCGTTGTTGGGTTAGGGTAAATGATCCATTTTTCCATGGTCGTTTCCTGGGTAGCTAATCCATTTGACAAACAAGCGGATAGCGTTGTACATGTTCCATTATTGATTTCACAAGCGAAAGATCCGCTAGTTAAAGGGGAAAAGGATTGTGATGTAGCGCCAGAAATAGGAGTATTGTTGTTACCGCAATCTACCCATTGGTAGGTGATGTTACTTCCCATTGCATTCGCTTTCAAAGTCGTTTCATTCACTCTAAAAATACTGTTATCTACGATGTTTTGAAGGGTAATGGTTTGATTTTGGGAAGATGTATTCCCGTTTTCATCAGTATACGTCCAGCTAATAGTTGTAGTACCAGCTGTTGTTAGAGGTAAAGTGGCATTGTGTGTTGCGGTAAGCGTTCCTGCACAGTTGTCTGTGGCCGTCGGAGCCGTTAATTGCGTGATGATACAATTGGAAACAATCGGAGCAAGAATGGCATTGTTTGGAACGGGAGCAATGTTGTCGTTGAGGGTTACATTTTGTGTTTGTGTGGTGGAATTTCCATTTCCATCGCTGAACGTCCAAGTGATGACAAACGATCCTTGCTGGGTGATAGGAAAAGAAACATTTGGTGTTCCAATAATTGAACCACTACAGTTATCTGTTGCTGTTGGTGGAACGATGTTATTAATCAAGCATTGGCTAGTTACAGGTGCTAATGCAGCAACATCTGGAACAGGAGCAAGATCATCGTTAAGGGTAACCGTTTGGTTTTGTGTCGCAATGTTGCCATTTCCGTCATTAAAAGTCCATGTGATAACGAATGTACCATTTTGTGTGATAGGTAAAGTAACATTATGTGTTCCAGTAATTGTTCCTGCACAGTTATCAGTAGCGGTTGGAGCAGTCAATTGGGTAATTTGGCACGTCTCGTTGAGAGTTGGCAGAGAAGCAGCATCTGGAACAGGTGCAGTATAGTCAGAAATAATGATGTCTTGATTTTGAGTAGTTGTATTTCCATTTCCATCAAGATATGTCCAAGTGACTACCGTTGTTCCTTGTGAAGTAATTGGAAGGATAGCATTATGTGTTCCAGTTATAAAAAAATCTGAGCAATTATCTTTAGCAATCGGGGCTATCAATGAAGTTATAGCACATTGAGAACTAATTGCTGGTAACGAAGCAAAGATAGGCGTTGGTGGGGTTACATTATGGAGGATCACTTGCTGATTTTGAGTGGATACATTTCCTTTTCCATCCGTAAATGACCAAACAATTTGTGTTGTTCCTTGCGTAAGGATAGGCAAAGTAGCATTGTGTACTCCAGTAATAGTACCAGAACAGTTGTCTGTGGCTGTTGGAGCAGTCAATGAAGTGATCGAGCAGCTTGCAGTGATATCTGGTAATTGTGGTAAATCTGGTACAGGAGCAAGGTTGTCGTTTATGGACACGATTTGCGTTTGGGTAGAGACATTACCGCTTCCATCCGTATATGACCAAGTGATAATGGTGTTATTTATTGTGATAGGAAGCGTTGCGTTATGCGTACCGACAATAGAACCCGAGCATGCATCTGTTGCAGTGGGCGAAATCAAAGAGGTAATAGCGCATTCAGAAGTAAGTGTAGGTAATATTGCAACATCAGGAACTGGAGACGTGAAATCACCAATGGTTAAATTTAAGGTTACTGTACTGTCACAACCGGCTACATTGGTTAGTACGTGAGTCGCCGTATTATTGTTTTCGGTGTAAGTCAATCCGTCAATCCAAGTGAAAGGCCCGCAAGAGGTAATATTTTGTGTGCTTGTTGTCGGGCGACAAGAAGTATTGACAATTACACTCATAGATATACACGGGTCGTTGTAGCCCGAGCATCCCATACCTGGTACACATCTGTCGCGTAAATAAAACTCAAATTTTATGGTTCCATTCCCCGCAATTACTGCTTGGTTGAAAATAGCCATAGGAATCACATAATTGTTCGATCTATAAAAACAATTGCCCACTTTTACATCCAATTGAGAATAAGTGGTTCCTGCTAATCGGAAGCCACCACTGCTTTCCTCGTAAGGATTACAACCCAACATAGAGATGTTAATACTTACATCATAAGTAGCCAAAGGAACACCCGTAAATGTTTTGTTAATGGGGAAATAAGACGGAGAACCTGATGAGGATACTGAGCAAGCCTCATACGTGAAACTTCGCAATTGCCCAAATGTCAAATGGGAAGTTACCAAAAGGAAGACGAAGATAAGTAGTTTCATTTTTTTCATAGCGTTAATATTTACGAAACGTATTTTTTCACAAAAGTAGACCTAATAAAAAAGCATAAATGAAACGGAAGAGGGAATTGTACGGTTGGTAGGAAATCACGTAAATTGGGTCTTATTTTATGAATTGTTGGTAGAAAATGAAAGTGAAGTAAAGTTCATTTTGAGCGCTCCCTTTTGCTTTAAAAAAAGAAAGCAAAAGGTCAGGCTATCCGCTTTATCTTTTGTCCAACATACGTTGGGACAAAAGGATGCCGCTGCTATCCTTAGCGCGAGAAATTATTTTTCAAAATACGGACTAATAAAGAATCATAAAACCATCAGCCAGGACGAAACGCGATAGCTGAACAAACAAAAAAAGTTGTGCAACACCGGGGGACTACTGCGACCAGCGGAAGCACGTAGGAAACGGATGTTAAACACTTTTTTAGGCGTTTACTAAAGCGTGTAGACCGTTTAGGCTGCCAAGAAGAAAGGAAAGAAATTGGTCTTTTAAAATGTGTCTAATGTTGTTGGTTATTTTTCCCTCCACGGAAAAAAAGAAAGGGGAAATAATCGGTCGTGAGGTGCTTCTGAACATTTATTTTTTGCGCTAAATTGAAAAGTCGTATCTTTAACTATAAGCATTTTGTTAAATGGGAATACTTAAAAGCATTTATGGTTTCTTTTTTGTGCTGCTTTTGTGCGTAGTAAGCGCGTGTACAGGCGGGGCGAAAAATGAAAATGAAGGGGCTGATGTGCCTCCATCGGTGACGGATTATCAAGGCATTTTGGAGTCCGGAAAGTTGGTGGCGTTGCTCGAGAATAGCACCAATTCTTACTTTATTTATAGGGGGCAAAAGATGGGATATGAATACGAAATCCTATCGGAATTTGCGAAAGATTTAGGCGTAGAATTGGAAGTGAAAATGGTCGCGAATCTGGACAATATTTTTGATATGTTGGACAATAAAGAAGGCGATGTTGTGGGCTGTAACCTTACAGTAACTTTAGATCGTCAAAAGGAAATTGATTTTTCCATTCCTTACATTCAATCGCCACAAGTGATTATTCAACGCAAGGCAGATACTGAGGTAAAAGGTCCACAAGCCGATTTTATTTCAGAACCTTATCAATTGGCAAACAAAACGGTGAGTGTATGGGAGAATTCCAGCTATTATCAGCGCTTACAGTATTTACAAAACGAAATTGGAGACACTATTTTTGTTGATGATGTAAATGGACTTATCGGTGCGGAAGAGTTGATTGAACGCGTCTCTCAAGGAATCATTGATTACACGATTGTGGAAGAAGATGTAGCACGAATAAATGCACGTTTCTATACAAATATTGATTATTCAACAGCTATTTCTGTAAAGCAAAATATTGCCTTCGGATTGCGTAAAGAAAGTACCTTGTTAAAGGCTAAGTTGGATAAGTGGATGGCAGGTTTTCTAAAATCGAAAACACATCAATACATTTATAGAAAGTACTTTGAAAGTGATGCCGCTTTAGGTTACAAAATGGATGAACCTGCCATGAAAGTGAAGCGCGGACATATTTCTCCATTTGATGATTTGTTTAAAGCGGTTGCCAAAAATAGTGAAGTAGGTTGGCAATTGTTGGCGGCTATTGCGCATACAGAATCCCGATTTAATCCAAGTGCAGAAGGGTTTGGTGGCGCTTATGGAATGATGCAGTTTATGCCAAATACAGGGCCTAAATACGGCGTGTTCCCTGACTCTCCCGTCAATGTGCAAATTGCAGGTGGAATGAAGAAAATAAATGCGGATTTAAAATATTGGAATTTCATTCAAGATCCCGAACAACGTATTAAATTTGCGCTTGCGTCCTACAATGCCGGGCGAGGGCATGTCATTGATGCGTATAATTTATCGAAAAAACACGGGGTGAAGGAAGATGTTTGGGATGGTCACGTTGCTAAAATGATGATGAACCTTTCAAAACAAGAATATTACCGTGATGAAGTAGTGAAAAGCGGTTCCATACGTGGAACAATGACAGTGAAATACGTAGAAACGGTGTATCAAAAGTACTTGAATTGGAAAGAAGGAGTAAGGTAATGAGGAAGAAATTAATTGTGATTGGAGGACCTACAGCGAGTGGGAAAACAGCGTTGGCAGTGGCTTTAGCAAAGAAATATAATACGGTGGTTCTTTCTGGCGATTCCCGACAGTTTTACAAGGAAATGAACATTGGAACGGCTAAACCAACGCTGGAAGAAAGAGAAGGTATTCCGCATTATTTTATCGATTCACATTCGATTACAGATGAATTGAACGCCTCTGGATACGCTAAAGAAGCAGAAGAGGTGTTGCACAATTTGTTTCAAGATAAAGATTGTATAATCCTTGTAGGGGGGTCGGGCATGTTCATGGATGCTTTATGCTATGGTTTAGATGAAATACCACACGATATTACCATTCAAGAAGCGTTTAACCAACGCTTTAAAACCGAAGGACTTTTACCATTGGTTGAGGAATTGAAACAACAAGATCCTGAATTTTGTCAGCAGGCAGATCTGAGTAATCCGGTGCGTGTCATTCGTGCGTTGGAGGTGATTGCTTTGACGGGGGAGAAGTTTTCTGTTCTTAGAAAAAATCAACGTAAACAACAAGATTTTGACATTCACTATTTCGCAATCGAAGTGGAAAGAGAAGTGTTGTATGCGCGTATCAACGAAAGGGTGGATAACATGCTTGAAAATGGATTGGAACAAGAAGTAACTTCACTAAAAGCGCATAAAGATTTAAAATCTATGCAGACGGTAGGATACAGTGAATGGTTCGATTTCTGGGATGGAAAAACAGAACGCGATACCTGTATAGAAATGATCAAGCAAAATTCTAGACGTTATGCGAAACGTCAAATGACGTGGTTCCGAAAGAATAAAGATATTAAGTGGATTCCTTATACCAATTTGGAGGAAATGACTGCTTTTGTAGACGGGAAAATCGAAATCGCTTGAAAAAAGTTGTGATTCAGATTGTTATGCCTGCATAGGAAGGAGCAGTGTAGTAAACGTCCGTTTGTTTCAGCTATGTAACGCTTCTTTAGGTAACTAAATAAATTTAATTTTCTGTTAAGCTTTTTCAAATTATTGGCATTTCCATTAAATTTGTGCCTTGAAATTTGAAAAAGAAAGATGATGAATCAAACATTACAAGGTAGCGAAGGCGTAGAGGAGAATGAGGTTGTAAAAGTTGATAATACCCGAATTTTTAAAAGTGATTTTCTTGAAGTATTGACATATACAAGTTTCCCTTTACACGTTGTGTTTTATGGGGGAATTAGTGTTTTGTTTTACTTTTTAGGATTGTATTACACTGATTTGAATTTTGGAAGTGGAATTGTTTATTGGTTTGCAGGATTACTAGCATGGACGTTCCTAGAATATTTATTACACCGATTTGTGTTTCATTTTGTGAATGAAAATAAAATGGTTCAAAAATTCCACTTTATTTTTCACGGTGTTCATCACAACTATCCTCATGAAGAAAAAAGAACCATGATGCCACCTTCTGGGGGAATTATCTTTATTTCTCTGTTTTTATTGGTAAACTATTTCCTTTTAGGCACAACTGGATTGTTTAGTACTGGTGGAATTGTTTTCGGTTATTTGTGTTATTCAGGGTTGCATTATTGTATTCACATGTTTAAGGCACCGAAGTTTTTACAACCTTTATGGACGCATCACCTTTTACACCATTATCAAAATGAAGAAATGGCGTTTGGTGTTTCTAACCGTATTTGGGATTGGGTGTTTAAAACAATGCCTAAAAAGAAATAAGTAAAAGTCAATGAATGATGATAGGCGAATCCAACGGATTCGCTTTTTTTCTGCCCCGGTGGAAGGCGATAGCTGCCTGCCGATGCAGATACAGCTGCCGTTCTTTGTTTGCGACCAGAGGAAGCTCAACAAAAGAACGTTGTCAGCGTAGTCATGCGGCAAAGGTACTAAAGCTTGTAGACGGATCAGGCAGCCAAATAAAAACTGATGCTATAGTTTATAGGAGTGCGGTTAAGCAGGCGATGATTCCGAAAATAACTCCTGGAGAATTGGCAATGAGAATGGGTTTGTCTTTCTTTTTTATGCCATAAAGTACCCATAAAGAGCAGTTGATTGCGGCAATTAAAGGCTGAAAATAATCTCCTTTTTGACCGTTCAGGTTAGCCATTATTTGTGGTAAGTACGAAACATACATGGCTACCGCCATTACGGATGCTACAATACCTAATATGCGAATGAATTTGCTGTCTTCTTGTTGTGAGCTCATGGTTTTTAGTTGAGTTGTACAACAAGGTAAGTATATGCGTTGATATAAAGGTGGCTAGTTGTTTTCTTTAAGTTTTTTTATCAATCCGGAGAAGATCTTCGGTGATAAAGGTTAGTGGTTAGGTTGTTAAGTAGAGCGGTTTAGCATTGACATTGTGGTACGACTCTGTTCTCTTTTTTGATGTCTTTGTCGACCAGTTCTACGCGTTTCCAGTTGTTATTCGGATCCATTCCAATACCTTCTCGTCGTGCAGAGCGGTGGAAGAAATCATGACGTAAATCTTTTAAGTCTTTAAGGTTTTCACTGGAGATGTGATTCGTGCAATACGGATTGGGCTTACCAGTACCTAATACGTAGTCCTTAAGCTTGTTTTTCGCTCTAACCAATAATTCAAATTTTTCAATGGAATAAGTCGTCTCCAATTTTTTAAGTGAAACCATCCCTTCACTTCGCTGACAGTATTCTCCCATAAAATGAAGAGGGATGTAGCTGTACTCTTTGTAAACCATAGTTTTTACACCTTTCAAAGCGAAATAAGCGAAACCACCTGTAATGGTTAATTCACCAGGTTTATACCAGCCTTCTTCTATTAAACGATCTCGGAAAGGATATAAACGGCTTTTTGTGGTCCAAGAGGTTTCTATTTCTTCTTTTTTCTCTTCTCCTGAAAGGTAGCTGCCACCAATGTCAGAGTGTACACCTGGCAAGTTGCGTTCTATTCCTCTTGTAGTGCGAGAAAGGGAAAAGTTCTCACGCATTTCGTCGATGGCCGTAAGATGAACCACATGCGTTGCTTTTGCTAATTTGTTTAGGCCTAATTCATTGATGTCATCTGAGAAGCGTGGTAAAGGAACGGGGGAATAGGAGGCAACGGTATCGAAAACCCCAAGGAAATTGACACGGTAGATAAAGTCCTTAACATTTACACCTTTTTTCTGCATCATGTATCCGAAATGGCCACCTTGCGGCATTTTTTCTTCAGCTGGCATACTATCAATATCATAAAATATTTCATACCCATCGTGGTTAAGACTTCGCGCTTTGTAATTGCTACGACTCAATTCACTCACAAAATTACGTGCTGCTGCGGCTCCACGGCTGAAACCAAAAACGTTGAAGATCACTTCAGCCAATATTTTTTCTTTGTTGGCATCCATGATTCTTTTGATGAGATCAGCAGAGTTTTCACATCCTTTTCTAACTTTGAAACGGACACCTGTCGATCCAGAACCAAAAGCATATCCCATGGTGGAGTCTTTTTTGTAATCTTCTGTCCCAATTCCCTCCACATAAATAGAGTTGCTATTGCTGGAGTTTTCCCATAAGCGAGCTACGTTCGACCAATCATTTTGATAACTGGACTCATCGTCTTTAGCACCGTATTTCTTGTAATTTCCGTGCTGAGCGTGATTAGAGCTACGGGCATTGGTATTGTTTTTATTGTTTTTTGTTCCATCAAAAAATAGATTGATGTAAATGTTATATTTCTTTGGAGTCGTACTCGCTTTGGCCGAATAGCCTTTTACTTCAACATTTGCCATTTTTTTCTATTTAAAAGTTACATATGTACGTTCTAATACAGGAATTTCTAGTTGCTTGTTTCCTCCTTTTAACAGTGCTTTTATTTCATTGGAATTGCTATCGATAGAGAAGACTATCTTTGTTTTTTCACTTTTAGGAAAAGCTTCAAACACTGTTTTTATATCTTCGTAGTTAAAGGTGAAATCAGCCACCCATTTTTTTTCTTTAGCATCTATCCAACAAGCATAAATGTGTTGTGGAATCGCTTTTTCAGAATTGTTCTCAGCAGCCATTTTCAACGTTTCCATTTCTTTTTCACCATTAAATGTTTCCATAAAAAAGAAAAGATTTTTTTTCATCTCTAGGTTGGAAGTTTCAAATGACCAAGGATATCGTGTGTTGTATTGTTCGTAAACTTCCGGATCAGGCCATCCACTTTCTTTCAATGCATTAAGTTCTGTTTCCGACCACATTTCCTCCTCATCATATGCAACAGCACGGTATTCAGGATTAAAATGGCGCGCATAATCTTCTGGTGCATTTTCAGCGTTGATTTGAGTTTCTTTCGCTTGAAAAAAGCCCAGTAAAACTTGGTGGTCACCAACTGCCCAAAGTGCCACTTTCCCTTTCGGAGCAAGCCCAATCAACAATTGGTCATACTTTTCTTTTTCACCCGTTTGCACATTGACATATCCTTTTTCCCAAATGGCTAACATCGCTTTTTGGTCCAGAGGCCAACTACCAGTATAATGTTTTTGCTCTTGAATGGAATACCATGTCATTTTTAAATGATTGGGTAATGGATTTTCAAAATCCGGAGATCCCATTGCTTTTCCGTATGAGCCCCATCCTTGATTGAAAACCCCATAAATAGGGGCAAAGGTGTAAGCATAACCATCTGCCAATAAGGCGCCTTCAACAATTTCTACGGGATATTCTTTCGGTGCACAGACTGCTCCTCCCCAAATAAATTTTTGATCCTTCATACTTCCGTTACAGCTTGTGATTACGCACAAATTAAGTAGGACTAACAAACTTGAAATGAAACGAATGTTGGTCGTTTGACTTTCTTTTTTGTTGCGTACCCTAAATAATTGCAGTAAACCAGCCATAAAAGGTAATAAAGGGAGTAGTTCCTTTACCTTTCCTGTGTGCATTATCGATTTGTTTAGTTGTGTTGTAGTTGAAATGGGTGTTGACCATTTCTTAAAGATTAAATATATAAAATGTTTTTATACGAAAAACCAAGTCAAGCAATTTAATACAAACTTAATCCTTAAAATGGAGAGGGAGGAGTTGTTTTGGCTGCCTTTTTTCCGTCTTCAGGCTTTAGTGTGCTTGCTGAAACACTACCTTGCTAACAGCTCTGTTTTGGCTTCTGAAGTCGCCAAACAGCACCGAGCAAGTGTGTGTTCAGCTTTGCCCAGCTATCACCTTACGCCGGGGCAGGAGATGTGTTTTCTGAATGCTATTTATTGTTGTGTAAAAGTGGATGCTTTATTTTTCATGAATGAAGAATACAAACTATTTATATTCAAGCAGTGACTTTGGTATGAAAAGCAAACTCAGCCAGGGCGGAGCGCGGTAGCTAAAGACAAGGGAAAAGGTATGAGCGCTTGTTTACTACTGCGACCAGCGGAAGCACGTGGTAGACAGCTAGCGAACCCTTTTTCCTGTATTTACTAAAGCGTGTAGACCGTTAAGGCTGCCAAATGATTGGTAGAAAATGATGGGCAAAAAAAAAGGAGAACTTTCGTTCTCCTTTGTGGGAAATACTGGATTCGAACCAGTGACCCCCTGCTTGTAAGGCAGGTGCTCTAAACCAACTGAGCTAATCTCCCGAATGGTGGGAATTACTGGATTCGAACCAGTGACCCCCTGCTTGTAAGGCAGGTGCTCTAAACCAACTGAGCTAAACTCCCATTCTCGTGTTGCTTTCAGATTTTTATCATCGTTTTGATTGCTGATTGCGAGGGCAAAGATACGTACTTTTCTTTAATTGATTGCAAACTTTTCATGATTTTTTTTCAAAAATATTTGCGATGAGGAAAAAGCTTCCAATAACAAGGATGGTATCTTCTTCATTTATTGCGTTTTGTAAGGTGTGAAGCGCGGTTGGAGCGTCATCAAAAAAAGTGAATTTTTCTCCCATTTGATCAGTAAAATCTAAATAATGTTCAAATTTCGCACTTCTTTCACTATTGAATTCGGTGAACGCAATGTTCGGAAAATCGTTGAAAAGGGGTAAAATGGCTTTTAAATCTTTATCCGCCGATGTTCCGTAAAGTACGTAAACCTGTTCGGGATCGTAGTTTTCCTTAATATATGCCAGTGTTTTTTTTATTCCGTCGGCATTGTGCGAAACATCTAATAGTGTTTTTTTGAAATCTGGATGGGTGAAAAGGCGGCCATAAAAACCGGTTAATTCATACAGATTAGCAATTCCATCTTGTATGGTTTTTTCTTCAAAATGATCATTTAGCACCAGTTGAAGCGCACGTAAAGCGGTTGCATAGTTTTGGATTTGAAATTCACCAAGTAGAGGGAAGTCCTTTCGAGGTAAAAAGAGAGAGTCTTCTGTCCAGTGGATTTTTGCATTCAATTCATTGGCTTTGGAAAGGAAAACGCTTTTAGTCTCAGGTACATATTCGCTAATCAGTACAGGTGTTTCCGATTTTATTATACCTGCTTTTTCGTGTGCAATTGCTGTAATCGAGTCTCCTAGGAATTGGGTGTGTTCCAAAGAAATGTTTGTGATAACCGACAACAGTGGCTGAATAATATTCGTTGCGTCTAATCGTCCACCTAGTCCGGTTTCGATGACACAGTATTCACATCCTTGCTGTTTAAAATAGCACAAGGCCATAGCGAATGTAATTTCAAAAAAACTGTATCCTCGCAGTTCCTTTTGTTCTTTGAAATGATGGACAAATGAAACGACAAATGTTGGATCAATGCATGCTCCATTGATGCGAATTCTTTCTGAAAAATCTTGAATATGTGGCGAGGTGAAAAGACCTGTTTTAAAACCGCTTTGGGTCAATCCAGCTGCGATCATACTACATGTTGATCCTTTTCCGTTACTCCCAGCTACATGGATGCATTTTAGGTCGTTTTGAGGAAAATCAAAATGAGCGCATAGTTGTTCTATGCGCTCAAGACCTGGTTTATAAGCATCGGCTCCAATGTTTTGAAAAGCGGGGAATTGTTCAAATAACCAATTTACTGCTTCTTTATATTGTCCTTGCACTCTTAATTTGGTTTTATTAATGCGGTGTAAAATTCTTCAGTATAACCACCTCCGGGTCTTTTTTCATAGCGTAACTGCGATTTACAAGCAGCAATCACTTGATTGATTGTCCTTTGGTCGTTTGTTGTTGTTCCTGCACCTACCGTTCTTGAAGCGATTACTTGCCCGTCTTCATTTACGGTTAATATTAGTTTTACTTGTACTTCGTTGGTTACAATAATTCCTGAGGTTGAGATTTCATTATAACGTACACGAGCCTTTCCATTTCCAGAAGACGTTCCACTTCCGGAGCCTTCTTTTCCGGAGTCGGGACCAAAAACATCGCTACTTCCAGCGCCTCTTCCTCCTCCGGTTCCTCCTTTACCAAACGGGTTGTCAGAAGGTGGAGTTGTGGATGTAGGAGTATTGTCAGATGCTTTGTTTGTGTTGTCTTTATTAGATTTTCCAGACGATTGAGTTACTGGAGATTTTGCCGTTGGTGTTTTGTCGGTGATTACTTCTTGCCTTTGTTCTTGTACTTTCTTTACAACCACTTTGTCATTTGCTGGTTCTCCTTTTGCTCCCGTGGTTCCTCCTGCTTCTTTCACAACAACGAGTTCTTTCAACTCAATCATTTCTGCCATTTCTGTAGGCAAAGGAACAATTTGAGGTTTAGGATCAGCAATTTCAAAGACAAAATAGCGACAAATAAGCACAAGAAGAATAAGCGTAAGTACACCAGCTATGCGTCCCCACGTTAAATCCTTTTTATTTGTTACGTTTATTGTTGCCATTAGTCATCGTATGCTAGCACAGGCGTCCATCCGTTTGCTTTCGTCAATGCAAGAGCATTAAATATGGCTTCGTATGAGGCTTGTTTGTGACCTTCAATTTTTAATTTCATTTCTCCTGAAGCTTCAACAGCAGCTGCTGTTAATTCTCGGATATCATCGAATTCCATTGGGCTTTCCATTGAGCCACCTGGGAAAACGACGTATTTATTTTCCTCGGTAACAACGAGTGTTGCGGTTGTTGGATCTTGTTCTGTTGGAATTTCCGAATTTTTAGGTAAATCAACGTGTACCGTATTATTCGTCATAATACTCATGATAATAAAGAAGATCAAGAGTAGGAAGACAAGGTCCGTCATTGAGGACATACCTCCTTCAGCAAGAGGTTGTTTATTTCTGTTTCCTAAATCCATAATTTCTTATTTACCAGGTTTGTCTAATAATTCCAAGAATTCTATAGCCGTGTTTTCCATTTGGTAGACCACTTCGCTTATTTTTCCTAGTAAATAGTTGTAACCCATGTGAGCGAAAATACCTACAATCAAACCACAAACAGTTGTGATCATAGCTGTCATAATCCCTGGTGCAATTACTTGTACACTTAGTGAAGTTGCATTTTGTAAGTCAATAAACATGGCAACCATTCCGACAACTGTTCCAAAGAAACCAATCATTGGCCCAGAGCCAGATGCTGTAGCTAAAAAACCTACGCGTTGTTCTAAACGCATAATCTCGAATTTACCTTGGTTTTCAATTGTATTTGAAATCGCATCAAGCGGTTTTCCTAATTTTGCAATTCCTTTTTCTAACATACGTGCTGATGGGGAAGCAGAACGTGAACACATAGCCAAAGCTTGGTCAATTTTTCCTTCAGCTAAATAATCTTTTACCTTTGTTAAGAAACCTTGTTCCTCTTTAGAGGCTTTACGTAATGCTAAGTATCTTTCTACGAAAATAAAGACCGCATATCCTAACATGATTGCTAAGGAACAACAGATAATCCATCCACTTGTTCCAATCCCAGGATTAGCCAAAGTACCATCTCCGGAAAGAATCTCCCATAAACTAACTTCTTTAATTCCTGTGTTCGACTCTATTCCCTCTGGGGAAATCTGCATAATTAACGACATATTTAATTGGTATTTATTGTTTTTGTAATAACGGTTTTACAACGAAATTAGTGTAAAATTCCTTGTAAAAATAACGAGGATTGCTAAATGCAAGTATTTTTAACATGAATAAGATTAACATATCAATGTTAAAATAGTTGTATTTTATCTTGTTAATCGTTTTTCTTGTGTTTTTTTATTCTGGAAGGTGAAGTATTCCTCCAATTGAATCCCTATCGGCTTGTGTGATTTCTTTTAGACAATTGTGTTGTTTATCAAGGTATAAAGCTCCAAGGAAACCGAAAATTAAAGCTTCTTTGAAGTCAATGATTTCTTTTTCGGGTAGAATGACTGTCCCGTTAAAGTGATTGGCAATGCGATCTACTAAAAAGGAGTTATGCGTTCCTCCACCAGATAGTTCCACTTCATTTACTTTGATTTCATGTAAGTAGTTGACAATTTGTTGTGCAGCGTGTTCTGTATAGGTCGCAATCTTTTGTTTTATACTGCTTTTATCGGTTTCCAAAAGTGGCATAACCTTAGCCTCTACCCACTCGCTACCTAATGCTTTTTTATCTAAAATTTGGTAGCGACTTAATGCATTTAATTTTTCTAAAAGTGGAAGGTCGATTTCATGTGACCGAGCGATATCTCCATTAAGATCATAAGGGAGTTCAAGTTTTTGACAAAGAGCATTTAGTACAAAGTTTACTGGGCAGAGATCATAGCCAAGCTGTTTGTTTTTAGTGTAATACGATAAATTAGCGAAGCCACCGATGTTTAAATAAATGCGATTTTCATTATCAAATAACAATCGGTTTCCTATAGGAACCAATGGGGCACCTTGGCCATTTAGGCGCACGTCTTTTAGTCTAAAATTGTTGATGACTGGAAGGGAGGATGTAGTTGAAATGCTTGTCCCGCAACCGATTTGTAATGTCAAACGTTCTTCAGGCTGGTGAAAAACAGTGTGGCCATGTGAGGCAATGGCATGAATTTTTTGTCTATCGATATTTTTCTCTTCGATAAATGTGTTTATTTTCTCGCCAATAAAATCACCAAGATCCCTGTCTAAGCGTGTCAATTCAAGGGCTGTGCTCTTAGGAGCATTTTGAATTCTTTGTGCTAATTCAGGTTTATAATTGTATGTTTTTGAAGCGGATAAATGACATGACCATCTTCCGTTTTCTAAATTATACGTTGCAAATGACACGTCTAGACCGTCTAAAGAGGTTCCGGACATGATTCCAATCAAATAATAACGTTTTTTATCAGCCATAAATTGCTTTTTTCGACTAAATTTGTGAAAAACTAAAAATAATCCTAAAGATATATGAATTTTGATTTATCAGAAGAGCATTTAGCGGTAAAAGCTGCTGCTAGAGATTTTGCTCAAAATGTTTTGAAACCTGGTGTTATTGCACGCGATAATGAACAACGTTTTCCAGCTGAAGAAATTAAGCAATTGGGAGAGTTAGGTTTTATGGGTATGATGGTTGATCCAAAATACGGAGGAAGTGGTATGGATACGCTTTCTTATGTTTTGGCAATGGAAGAAATTTCTAAAGTGGACGCTTCTACTTCGGTTTGTATGTCTGTGAACAATTCATTGGTTTGTTGGGGACTTGAAAAATATGGTTCTGAAGAGCAAAAAATGAAGTTCTTAGTTCCATTGGCAAGTGGAGAGAAAATCGGAGCGTTTTGCTTGTCTGAACCAGAAGCAGGTTCAGATGCAACATCACAACGTACTACTGCAATTGATATGGGGGACCATTATTTATTGAACGGTACAAAAAACTGGATTACAAATGGATCGTCTGCTTCTACGTATTTGGTGATTGCTCAAACAGATGTTGAGGCAGGACATAAAGGAATTAACGCATTCATCATTGAGCGTGGTATGGAAGGGTTTGTTGTTGGTGCGAAAGAAGATAAAATGGGAATTCGTGGATCAGATACGCACACTTTGTTGTTCAATGACGTGAAGGTTCCAAAAGAAAATAGAATTGGTGAAGATGGTTTCGGATTTACTTTTGCAATGAAAGTTTTATCTGGTGGACGTATTGGTATTGCTGCGCAAGCGTTAGGAATAGCTGGTGGTGGATTTGAATTAGCTACTGCATACGCAAAAGAACGTCAAGCGTTTGGAAAAACGATTGGTCAACACCAAGCAATTGCTTTCAAATTAGCAGATATGGCTACTGAAATAGAAGCAGCAAAATTATTGGTTTACCGTGCGGCTTTAGATAAAGATGCTGGTAGAAACTATGATCAATCTTCTGCAATGGCGAAGTTATATGCATCTAAAGTGGCTATGGAGCAAACAGTTGAGGCAGTTCAAATTCATGGTGGATATGGGTTTGTTAAAGAATACCATGTTGAGCGTTTGATGCGTGATGCAAAAATTACTCAAATTTATGAGGGGACTTCTGAGGTTCAGAAGATTGTTATTTCTCGTAATGTATTGAAAGGATAATTATTTATTTTCAAAATAGAAAGAGGCTGTCTAGTATAGACAGCCTCTTTTTTTTTCATCGTTTAAAACAAATCTCAGCCCGGATGAAGCGTATTAGCTAAACGCTGTGTGAAAGAGGTGAGTGCTTGTTTGCCTTTGCGACCAGAGGAAGCTGAAGGTAAGCAGCAAACGAACTCTTTTACAGAAGTTTACTAAAGCGCGTAAACCGAAAAGGCTGCCATAAGAAAACCGAAAAATAGATGAATAAAAATCGTTTCCAAAGGCGAGAGACATGTTTCCCCTAACAATCACTGAAAGGGGATGTCATGTTTTATTGTTTAACGATATTTTGTTTGTAGTTGATCGCGTTTCCTTGAACTTTTAAGATGTAGATTCCATTCGAATAGTTCGATAAATCTAGTTTGAATCCGTTGCCGAAAACTTGACCTTCTACTTTCTCTTGGATCAGGACTTTCCCCTGTAGATCCATTAAGTACACATCAACATCTCCTGTTATTGTATTCGTAATAAGAGTAATGTTGTTTTTAGTAGGGTTTGGAAATACAATCAGGTCGTCTGCTCCAAATTGTTGAACGCCCAGATCTTGATTGGTGATGACAATTTGTAATGAGTCCATTTTTGTGATGTCTTCTACTGAAATTGCTTTCGCCCAAACGGTTCCATTTGACCTTGCTGTTACTAATCCTGTGGCATTGATTGTTGCTGTTCCTGTTCCGTTAACAATTTGCCATGTTACTGCTTGGTTCATCGTTGCTGGATAAACTGTGCCTACCATTTGTAGGGTTCCTGTTGGTACGTTTATCGTTGCTGGTTGACCTGCAAGTGTTCTTACTTTTACACTGTCTACTGTTGGAGCGACAGGGATTAATATATTGATTGCATAATCTTCCATTTCTCCGTAATCTCCAGAAATAATTGGACCACAAGAGTATATGTCTAATGGTTCACCTACTGCTAACAATACGACACGTAGGATGGTATTACCACCAACTGCGTCTGCAGGAACGGTAATCGTGCCTGTTAATACCTCGTCTGAACCTGTTCCGATAGGGAAAAATTCTCCATCTAAAGAGTCTAGCGATCCATTTTGGTTGAAGTCAAGCCATACGCCAACAGATTCATACTGCCATCCATCTCCAACTGTTACAGAAATTGGGAAAGTTTCTTCTAAGTCAACATCAGGAATAGAAACAGTTGTTCTGTAATCTGTATAGCCATTTGGACCACATTGCGAGTTGTTGTTTACACTTAAAAAAGATACATTTAAAATTACGTCACCTTCTGTACAGTTAATAGCGTAGGTACTCGTGCATAAACAATCTGCTGCAGATTTATTGGTTACTGTCACAGCGTTTGAGGTAAAACTTTCGTTTGATAAGGTACAAGTTACTTTTAATCTATATTGTGCCGTAACTTCTTGCCTGTTGATGGTGATATTTCTTGATGTTGCTGTTAAAGCTGTCCATGTTGTTCCATTATCAATGGATTTTTCCCACGTGTATACAATTCCGTTTGCAATTGGTGCATTTGTAGAAGAAATTGTAAATACGTCATCTACACAAGTAGTTGCGGTAGAAGATGCAATTGTAATGGTGTTCGGAATAATATCACAGTCAATGTTTGGTGTGTATTCGAAACGAATTTCGGTTAATACATCTTCCGTACCCATTGTACTGTTATCACCAGGGTCAGAATTGTCATTTCTTTTAAAAGCTTGTCTTTTAGATACGTTTGTAGTTGATTGGTTGTAATATTTTGCACTTCCGCTTCCTCCGTATAAATCTTTAACCATTACAATTAGGTTGTTTCCAGTGTAATTATAGGGTGTTGATAATAGAATATCTTTCCATCCAGGTGTAGATCCAGGATTAAAAGTAGCGTTATAAGCCAAACTTCCTCCTCCTGTATATGTTGACGAATTCCAAGCGTCGGTATTTAGGATGTTATTTCCTGTAGTGTTAAAGTATACAGATGTTGGAACGTTAGATACTGCTCCACTAGTACTTGTTCTGTTATAAGAAATTTGTGTAATGGTTCCTTCAAAATTCAAATCATTTTCTAAGTATAAGCTAGCTGTTCTTTGAAATCCGTACCAGTTAGAACATGGAGTATAAAAATATCCTGAAGATCCACTTGGGGTAAAAGTTACTGTTGGGTCAATGGTAACAGGAAATTGTCTTCCTGTTTGTTTTAACCAAGAAACAGGAAGTAAATAACTTACTTCAATTCCGCCATTTACCTTTTTTACTTCATAATCCAGTTTTAAAACACTTAGATTAAAAGCAGAGTGCATTTCATTTGTCCACTTTTCTGTAGGCATATAAATGCTTAGTGCTTCATCTTTTGAAATCAGATTGTCAAATACGGTTATGTTTCCAAAGAATAGAGTTGTCTCTGCGTTTATTCTAATGGAAAACGTTTTTGTAATTGCTGTAGATTTAACTTCTTTTCCATTTTGATCCATAACGAACCATTCCGATTGTAAAGGAATGAATTGTTTGAATGCAATGTTAGAACCAATAGCGGCTTGTGTTAAACTACCATTTAGTGCATTAATTGTAATGCTGTTTTCAACTCCTCCACCATTTAACACATTAAAGTGTTCGTGCATATTCGTGTACACGTTTGGATAGGTAATTTGTGTTCCATTGATGGTAGCATTGTTTTTTTGTGCATTCATGGTAACTTGTTCACCTGAATGGTTCGTATAAGAAATACGAGGTTGATTCCAAATGCGGAGTTCTTTACCGTTTTCAGACGTTAAATGAATTCCATTTTCAGCGAATGCTGGAAAGTATGTTTTAGCATCATTTTTTACATTTTCAAATGCGTATCCTGGACGAGTGCTTGATTCAATGTTCAAATCAATGTCTTTCCATTTGCCATTTACATCTTTGTAATGGTAATTTCCACCTGTTTGTGCAGTATACGTTCCATTTTCATTTGAGAAGTGTTTAGAACTTTTTGTTCTTTTGTCAATTAATTCATTTTCCATTTTCAGACCTTTGAATTGGTCTTCAATAGCGTATGATTTAATTGTTTGATTGTTGTCTTTTTCTTTTTTTGCTACAGCATTTGTTGATAATGACTGAGCTAAAACTAATGAAGACGGAAGTAGACCAAGTGCGAAAGCGCCTAAACTTTGTCTAAGGATCTGTTTGAGATTTGTAGTGTTCCTTTTCATAATGTAGTATTAATTGAGTTTTCAATATTTTATGAAATATAAAAAAACACACAAATTACAACCACAAGAGTTTTCAAACATCCATTTTTTATTAATTTTTTAATGATTTGAGTGAACTAATTGTTATTCATTGAATAGTAATTGGTTAAAGTAAAGGGAGTAAACGCTCTAGACCAATTCCTCTAGAACCTTTCAAGAGAATTAAATAGTCCTTAGGATTTAGTTTGGAACTTAATATTTCTTCTGTGTTAATAAAATGGGCAAAATTATGATTAGTTTTTGCAAATTCATTCCCTACCAAGATTGCTTTTAAAGCTAAGGATTGTACTAAATCAATCACTTTTTGATGTTCTTCATGTGATTCTGCACCCAATTCTCTCATATCCCCGAGGATAAGTAGTTTGTTAGGAGCTTCGATTTGTGCGAACGACTGGATAGCTGCCTGCATACTAGTTGGATTAGCATTATAGCAGTCGATAATTAATGTGTTATTTGCTGTTTTTTCTACTTGAGATCGATTGTTAGTAGGGAGGTAGTTTTCAATTCCTGCATTTATTTTTTCAAATGGAATATTAAAGAACTGTCCAATAGCTATACTAGCAAGGAAATTAGTGAAATTATATGACCCAACTAAATGCGTGTGCAATATAGGCGAAGTATAAGTGTCAGTCTTGTAAGAGAAAGCGACAAAAGGGGACAGGTTTTCAATTTTCCCTATCACGTTTCCTTGTATTGTACTATAAGAAACGGTATTTATTGTTGGAAGAATAGAGGTAAGAACTTGATCATCATTATTGACAAAAATGGATCCTTTATTATGTTCTAACGCATCGTATAATTCTTTTTTTG
Source organism: Taishania sp. (assembly GCA_030150045.1). Lineage (GTDB taxonomy): Bacteria > Bacteroidota > Bacteroidia > Flavobacteriales_D > Crocinitomicaceae > Taishania. The sequence goes on along the minus strand of JASLGM010000001.1, from coordinate 19,442 downwards.
TTTTTAAAACACCTTCGAAATTAACAAAACCTTCTAAATGGGCTTTACCGATATTGGTAATGATTCCATGTGTAGGTTCTGTTATGTCACATAGTTCTTTGATGTCTCCAGGATGATTGGCGCCCATTTCTATTACTGCTATTTCGTGCTCATTAGACAGTTGCAATAACGTTAAAGGTACGCCAATGTGATTGTTTAAATTACCTTTTGTATAGAGTAGATTGTATTGTTGTGTCAGTACACTTGCAATCAGTTCTTTAGTTGTGGTTTTACCATTGCTACCTGTAATTCCAATAATCGGAATGTCAAAATGATTACGATGATAATTCGCTAATTGTTGTAAGGTCTTAAGAACATCTTCTACTACGATGATGTTGTTATTTCCTGAAGTAAGAAGAGATTTATCATCTACAACAACACAAGAAGCTCCTTTTTCTAGTGCTATTTCAGCAAATTTATTTCCATCAAAATTTTCGCCTTTCAAAGCGAAAAACATTGTGTTTGGAAGAATATTTCGTGTGTCGGTTGTGATACCGTTTGACGATAAAAAGTGGTTGTAAATTTCTTTCATAACAAAAAAAGTCCATCACTGCTGATGGACTTAAAACGTTTATATATGTTTATTTTTTCTTTTTCTTCTTTCCATAGTTTTGACCCACAGGGCTACCGATTCGATCCATAGCACAACGGAAACCAAGTGTACACATAGATTGTCTTTCGTCAAGGAATCTTCTATTAGAAGCTACTTGCCAATAAGCTCTATCTGCCCAAGAACCACCTTTATAAACTTTTGATTTATCTGAGATTAATGTTGTTGGCCATGCAGCTCTGTTTTCACCACCAGGAATAATTTGATTACCATCTAAATCGTATTCTTCATGTTGGTTTTGGTACATTACTAACTTAGGGTCTCTAGAACCTTGGTTGATTCTCATTTTACGGTTGTCATCTTTATAGAATATTGAGCTTTCAATATCACCGTCTAAGTAATCAACATAATCATCTTTTCTGTAGTTAAGACGACCAATGTTTTCTTCTTCGGTTACATTTCTATATTTTAATTTTCCAGGAGTATCAATGATAAATCCTGAGAAAGCAACACGTAACATAGAAAGGATTTCAAAAGCATACTCTTCACCATCTGGTCCTTCACGTAATTCGTCAGCGAACATTTCGTCAAACAAACGTTCTTGAATTAACATAGATGATTCTACTAAGTATTTATCGTTTTTGTATCTAATTGCTGTGTCTAAAACTCCATTAATTTGGCGTAACAAAGACAATTCAATTGAATCCTTCACTTTTCCGTGAGATACATAGAATGCATCTGGCGCTGAACCTGCTCTAACTGGGTTTCTTGATTCGATGTTTTTATCTAAACCAATAGGTAAACCTGGATCATTTGGATTGTGTTGTGAAGCAGAAATTCTTTGGTATCTGATTCTTTCGAATTCGTTTACGTATTCTTTCATAGCGTGAACATCATACATCACGAAAGCATTTTTTGCATCAACAACACCTTGGTTATCCAAAAGTTTTGTTTTGAATACGTTTCCACGGAAAGGTCTGAAATCACTATAGTCTTCGGAAGATAAAGGACGATATGTATCCAAAACCCACTCAGAAACGTTTCCTGCCATGTGGTATAATCCAAAGTCATTTGGCCAGAAAGACTCTACAGGAGCAGTAACATCGGCACCATCATTAAGGTTACCTGCGATACCCATGTAGTCACCACCACTTCTCATGAAGTTAGCGCGGATTTTACCTGTGAAATCTTTATTGTCTTGACGTACCCAGTGTCCATCCCAAGGATAGAAACGACGGTCAGAAATATTTTCAGTTCCTGGTTGTAAGTTTCCTATCAATCCTAAAGCAGCATATTCCCATTCTGCTTCAGTTGGTAAGCGGTATGCAGGTAACATTATACCGTCTTCCATACGAACGATACGTTTCCCTGGCTTATTACTTTTCTTACCTGTCATGTTATCTGGGTTGATGTCTTTTACTCCGTTTTTAACAGCGTCATCGTATTGCCCTACATAGTATGCATCAGAGTTGAAAGTGTTTTCATCTCGTTGTTTAGTGTTCCAATCAAGGATCCCTTCGCGAACAAGGATGTATTCGTTAACACGATCTGTTCTCCATTTACAGAAGTCATTTGCTTGCAACCAAGATACACCAACTACTGGATAGTCACGGTAAGCTGGGTGACGCAGATAATAATCTACAAATTTCTCCATGAATCCTAGAGGTGCTCTCCATGATAAAGTATCTGGTAAAGCATTTTTATAAACCAATGGATATGTTTCACCATATGCACGGTTGATCCAGTATAGGTATTCTAACCAATGGAAATTGGTAACTTCCGTTTGGTCCATATAGAAAGAAGATACAGATACTCTTGTTGGACGGTTATTCCAATCATACATAACGTCCTCTTCAGCACGTCCCATTGTAAATGTACCACCTTCAATTAAAACCAAACCTGGTCCAGTTTCTTGGTCGACGAAAGGAACCTTCTGGAAACCACCTTGTTTGGAATCGTTGTAATTCCAACCTGTAGAATTTGAAGCTTCTTTCGAACATGACCAAACGAGCATACTTCCTAAGGATGCTAGGGTGATCAAACGGATGATTCGCATATTCTTAATTTGATTTAACATGGGTATTAAAAACACAAATTTAACTTAATAACGTAATAAACGGCATTTGGTTACAACTTTTTTAAAAAGATGGACAAGAAATTGTTCTAAATTGCGGAATTCGTTTCTTGCACGCAAGGTTTAGCCCTAAGGATACCTCATGGGAACCACCTGTAGTATTGTTGTTGAATTTTGATGTTGTTACATCATAACTATAACCGATACGGAATTGATTTGTACGGATACCAGCAGTAATTATAAAGGCGTCGCTTGTACGGTACCAAACTCCAGCAGTAAAGATGCCATACTTAACATATGTACCAATGTTTAGTTCCTGAAAGCCATTCATGTATTGGTAAATTACGTTTGGCATAATCGACGTTGTATTCGAATATTTTGATTTGTTTCCTAGTTTTATTTCTGCTCCTGCATGACCAGTAAAACGCATTGGTAATTTACTTTCTCCAACAATCATTGATTCATTTGGCATGTTCAAGTGATGAACAGATGCTCCAAAGAAGAAGTTCTCGGTATAACCAACAATCCCTGCTGAAGCATCAAAGAAACCTCTAGAACCTCCGCGTGGTACATCTCCAGTTTGGTAAATAAAACCTTTACGTGGGTCAATCATGTCTCCAAAAGAAAGCTTATCCCAGTCTAAGAATTTTTGATACCATGCAGCACGTACTCCAAACATTAGGGAGAATTTTCGGTTTACTTTTAAATGGTAGGAGTAAACTAAACCTAACATAGAAGTTTGAATGGTTCCTTGACCTTGTACATCATGTGTTGCGATAACACCTATTCCACCAGATATTTGTTTGATGTATTGGTCATATGCAAATGCGTAAGTTACATAGTTACCCGAAAGGCTCGGCCATTGGTTTCTGTAGTTTAATGCAAATCTCGGGCAACCGTTTGATCCAGCGAATGCCGGGTTAAGGTAAATTGGATTTGAATAAAACTGCGTAAATGATGGGTCTTGAGCTTGAGCGACATAAGTGGCCAAACAACAAAAAGATGTAGCAATAAAGCGCTTAATAAAATTCATCAATCTTGCAATTTGAGAGTTCAGAGTATATTTTCTTCTGCTAGTTATAACGTCCAAAAGTAATAAAGGTTACAAAGATTGTAATTCAACTATAATATTCAAAGAATTGTTTCGTTTTTTTATTGGCTAATTTCAAGAATCTTATACAAATTTGTATTATGAAGCAAAATATGACGAAGACGGCTCTTCTTTTTTTATTTTTTATTGTTGTATTTTCACAGTTCGCTGTTTCGCAAACGGAAAGTATTCGTACAGTTTCTGTAACTTGGAATAAACCGGAAACAACTGAATTAAATGGAATTACTTTTACAATGCCAAATTTCGACGATATGGCTACTGATGCTGGTCGTTTGCTGAGAACTTACCAAGAAGAAATTAAATCAGGAATGAATGTCAAGGTTGCTCTTAAAGCCTTCGAAACAGAGCCTGCATTGTCTGAAGAAATCGATTATATCAAAAGATTTAATGTTCCAGTTGATCAAGAACTCTATTATCTTAGTAAATCTACAAATGGTTTTGGTTCACGGTATTTGAATGTAGTCTTTTCGCCTTTTATTCTTGTTAATGGAAGTGTGCATAGGGTGAAAAATGTTGATTTTTCAGTGATTCCAGACCTGGTGGCCTTTAGTAATGTAAATAAATCATTTGTTACTCAGTCGGTTTTGCGACAAGGTAGTGGAAGTTGGTATAAAATTTCAGTCACGCAAGATGGAATATATAAAATCGATAAAAACTTCCTAGCATCAATGGGTATTAATGTCAATGGATTAAATCCTAGACATATCCATATTTATGGAAATGGCGATGGTCGTATTCCAGATCGAAATGACAGTCCTTTAAGAACGGACGATCTTGCACAAATTGCCATTCAGGTTGTAGAAGATGGTAATCAAGTGTTTGATGGTGGAGATTACATTTTGTTTTATGCGAAGGGCCCTCATAGATGGGATTTAGATTTTCGTCGATTTTTTAATGTAAGACATATCTATTCAGATGTATCTACTTATTTCATAAATATCAATAGTAACGTCACTCAAAATAGAATACAACAAGGGGCGAATATAACACAAGCGGTTACGCATCCCGTCAATTCATATGATTATTATGCTATTATTGAACAAGACGTTTATAACCTAACAAATTCTGGGCAAAGATGGTATGGTGATAAATTTGATGTAGAACTAAGTAAAAACTACAACATTCCTGTCCCCAATCCTGTAGTAGGACACCCATCTAAATTGCAAGTAATCGTAGCTTCGAATGCAAGAAGTACTTCTTCTGGGAGCTTTAGTTATTTTATAAATGGTCAAAATGTACTAACATCTGGCTTGCCTTCTGCTGGGGGAGCAGCTGGGATTCACAATAACGATTTTGATTTTAACAATGTGAACAATCAAGTTTCTGCTAGAATTGTAATGACTAGAAATGACCCTGCTACAGAAGGATATTTAGATAAAATTGATCTTCAAACAAGACGTTATTTGCAAATGATGAACGGGCAGTTTGGTTTCCGGGATTTAATTTCTGTAGGTGCAGGTAATGTTTCTGAGTTTTCAGTTGGGGGCATTGGAAATGGTTTTGTTTGGGAGGTGACCAACCGACAACAACCTGTTGTTATGCAGACAACAATAAATGGAGGAACTGCCACTTTTAAATCTGAAACGAGTGTATTAAAAGAATTTATCGCTTCTGATGGAGTTACTTTTCTCTCACCTACTTTTGTTGGACAAGTAATGAATCAAGACCTACATTCTTTACCCGCTGTTGATTATGTTATTATTACAAATGGTACTTTAGTTTCTCAGGCTAACCGCTTGGCTGAGTTACATAGGAACACATACAATAGAAGAGTAGAAGTTGTATTGGTGGATCAAATTTATAATGAATTTGCTTCAGGAATGAAAGACGCTGCTGGAATTCGACAGTTTATTAAAATGTTATATGATAAAGGGCGAAATGGACAAGGACCTACATTGAAATATGTAGCATTATTCGGTGATGGAATTTTTGATCCTAAAGGAAGAAAAACAGGGAAGGTTGATGTAGTCCCTTCGTTTCAATCACCAGGAGCAAGCTTTAAAGAGGACCCAATTAGTAATATTGGTACCGATGATTATTATGGGATGTTAGATGATAATGAGGGGTTTACTAGTGTGGATGTGATTGATGTTGCGATAGGGCGCATACTTGGTTCTGAATTACACACCTTAAAAGAGCAGGTAAATAAAATTGAACATTACATGAAAAATGGCTCGTCTTTCTTTACTCAAAATAACGTAAACTGTATCGATGGTGTTTCTTCTACAACTTTCGGAGATTGGCGATCAAAAATAGTTAATGTTGCCGATTTCGAAGATTATTTCATTGTCCGAGATTTGGAACCAGCTTATGATATCCTAAAAGTTTCTAATCCTGAACTTAATGTAAAGAAATTGTACTTGGATGCATATCAAATGGAAACTTCTGTAAGTGGTGAACGCTTCCCACAATTGAATCAAGATTTAATCAATAGTTTTTATTCGGGAAGTTTAATCATCAATTACGTTGGACATGGTGGAGTTGATAAACTTTCAAATTCTACAATTATTAATAAAGGACAAATTCAAGAGTTGAAAAATGCAGATCGTTTACCATTGTTCGTTTCTTCAACATGTGAGTTTACCCGCTATGACGATCCTTCTCAGATTTCTGCTGGAGAATGGATGGCTTTGAATCCAATAGGTGGAGGAATCGGTCTGTTAACAACTACTCGGACGGTTTCATACACTTTAAATACAATGGTTATTAACGCCTTGTTTACTTCTGCTTTTGGCCGTAACACAGATTTTAAACCATATACCTTGGGAGAAATGCTCTTGGAAACTAAAAAAAGTTTAGGAATCGGAGGGTCTACTGATAAATCTGCTTTTATCTTAGTTGGTGATCCAGGCTTACGCTTAGCGATTCCAGAGTATAAAGTAGTCATTGATTCCGTAAATGGGAAGGCTATTGGACAAGTTACGGATACCATTCGAGCACTTAGTAAAGCAACTGTAAAGGGACACATCGAAGATTTTCAAGGCAACATTTTAAATGGTTTTAAAGGTGTGGCAGCTACCTCATTGTATGACAAAGTTAAAGGGAAGCAAACCTTAGGGCAAAAACCAGGAAATGGCATTATTGGATATGCTAACGTTATTCCTTACGAAGATCGAAATAATATCATCTATCGAGGACAGTCGACAGTGACAAATGGTTATTTCTCCATGGAATTTATTGTTCCTAAAGACATTGATTATAATTATGGTTTTGGAAAATTTAGCTCGTACGCCAACAGTACAGGAGAGGATGCCATAGGACAAGATCAAAGAGTGTATATTGGAGGGATTAATCCAAATGGATTAGATGATAGTGATGGACCTGAAATTAGGGTGTTTATGAATAATCAAAATTTTGTATCTGGAGGATTAACAGATGAAAATCCTTACCTTATTGCAAAAATATTTGATCAAAGCGGAATCAATACCGTAGGAAATGGTATTGGACATGATATCACATTAGTTCTTGATGGGGCCGCCGATAAACCAATTATTCTAAACGATTATTATAAAAACAGTATCGATTCCTACAAGGATGGAGAACTGCGATATCAATTGAATAAGTTGAAGCCTGGAAAACACACACTAAGTTTAAAAGTATGGGATGTAAATAATAATTCAACGGAAGAAACCATTGAGTTTATAGTACAAGAACAAAGCGAGTTGGCTCTGAAACACGTGTTGAACTATCCCAATCCTTTTACCACACATACAGAGTTTTTCTTCGAACACAATCAATGTTGTACTAATTTAGACGTACAAGTACAGATTTTTACTGTTTCAGGAAAAGTAGTAAAAACCATTAATAAACAGGTGTATACGCAAGGGTATCGTTCTGAAGGAATTGTTTGGGATGGCCTAGATGATTTTGGAGATCGATTAGCAAGAGGCGTATATGTTTATCGTTTAAAAGTACGTACACCAGAAGGAGAGATTGCCGATAAAATTGAAAAATTAGTTTTATTATAATACGCCTACAATAAAACATGCACATTTGCGTATATTTGTTACAATAGATTTAATATAGAATGAGAAACAGAATACTAAGCGTACTTACGACAAGCGCTCTTTTTTCTTTACATAGTTTTGGACAAACAGGTGGAGGAGTCGATCAATCAAAAATCGACGGAAGATTAGGAACGAATGCCATTACAACAGCATTGCCTTTTATGTCCATTACACCTGACTCTAGAGCAGGAGCGATGGGGGATGCAGGTACCGCTCTAACAGGGAATTCAACATCCATTTATTGGAATACATCCATGTTAATCTTTGCGCCAGACAAAGCTGGAGTTAGCGTATCTTACACGCCTTGGTTGAGAAACCTAACAAATGACATGCACCTTTCTTATGTTTCAGGATATTCAAAAATCGGAAATAGACACGTTATTGGTGGAGCCTTACGTTATTTTAATTTAGGTGAAATTACATATACAACTGACAATGGAAATTTTATCCGGACAGATAAACCAAGTGAGTTCGAACTTACAGGATCTTATGCCATTCGTTTAGGAGAACGTGTAAGCTTAGGAGTTAATGGTAAATTCGGATATTCTAACCTTACAGGAGGAATGGTGATTGAAGGAGTTGATTCTAAAGCAGCAATCGTAGGTGCGGCAGATCTTTCTTTTACCTACTTCAATGATCAAGCAAAAATTGGTAAACTGAACGGGGATTATACCTTCGCAGCAACCATCAATAATATTGGAAACAAAGTTTCTTACTCGAATACAACTTCGAGAGACTTCATCCCAACAAACTTAAAATTAGCAACATCATATAAAGCTAAATTCGATAAATTTAATACCTTATTGGTGGCTGTCGAATTACAAAAATTGTTGGTGCCAACACCTGCGATTTATGCAAACATTGACGGGGACAAAACATTAATCTCTGGAAAATCAAGTGATGTAGGGGTAATCAAAGGAATGATCCAATCGTTCTATGACGCACCAGGAACGCCAGTTAAAGACGACGCAGGACATTATATCATGAAAGATGATGGTTCTTTTGAAGTACAAAAAGGATCACGATTCAAAGAAGAAATGTCTGAAATTAACGTAGCTCTAGGATTGGAATACTGGTACAACAACCTAGTGGCTTTGCGTGCAGGATATTTCTATGAAGCAAGAAACAAAGGAAATCGTCAATTCCTTACCTTCGGAGCAGGATTGAAATACAATAAATTCGGATTAGATATTTCATATTTAGCAGCAGTTGGAGGAAGACGTTCTCCGCTTGCAAATACGGTTCGATTTACCTTGTACATGACATTCGGAGACAAAAAAGCTGCAGCAGCAAACGATACAGCGAAGCCAGAATAAACATGGAAGCCATTCGCATAGGATTTGGTGTCGATGTACACCAATTGGTCGAAGGACGTAAACTAATTTTGGGCGGAATTGATATCCCCTCTGATCTTGGTGCACTTGGACACTCCGATGCCGATGCCTTGTTACATGCAATCTGCGATGCCCTTTTGGGAGCCTTGAACTTGAGGGATATAGGATTCCATTTTCCTGATACAGATCCCAATTACAAAGACATAGACAGCACCATTTTGTTGCGCGAAACCTATGCTTTAATCCTTGAAAAAGGATATAAACTCGGAAACATGGATTGCACCATAATCGCCGAGCAACCGAAGTTAAATCCGCACATTCCAAATATGCAATTGCGAATAGCTGAGGTAATGGGGGTGCAAACGGATCAAATTTCTATCAAAGCGACCACCCACGAAAAAGTGGATTCCTTTGGCCAACGGAAAGCTATAAAAGCGTACGCAACTTGTTTGCTTATTAAATAAAAAACAAAAGCCCGGTATGAACATATCGGGCTTTTTTTAGATCGAAAAATGCCATAAGCACCACGGATTTTTGCGTTAGGGATAGCAGTGGAAAGCTTTTTTGGATAGCAAAAAACTTGGAGCGAATAGCCCGACCCATAGGGTAACGCCCAAAGAAAAAAATAAATTAAAGGAAATAATTTGGCAGCCATTTCGGCCTACTTGCTTTAGTAAAAACAACAAAAAACGGTTCACAAAACATTTATCACGAGCTTCCGCTGGTCGCTGCGCTAAACGCTTGTTCACACTGTTTTGTTGCCTTTAGCTACCGCAATCCGTCCGGGCTGAGCATAGGTTTTCACCCCAAAAGAGGACTAAAAATATAATCCGTATCTTTGCCCAAATTCTTATGAAATGAGCTTAGAAAAAGAAATGTTAGCGCGAAGTGGAGGAAACTGTGAATTGTGTTCGACAAACACAGCATCCAGCGTTTATGTTGTTGCTCCAAAATCAGGACAATACACCGAAGATTGTGTCCATATTTGTGCGCACTGTCAATCAAATATCGACGAGCCGTTGAATGACGTAAATCATTGGCGTTGCCTTAACGATGCCATTTGGAATGAAAATGACGCCGTTAAAGTAACTGCATACCGCATTTTAAATCAGTTGAAAGGAGAAGGGTGGCCGAACGATTTGTTGGACATGATGTACATGGAAGAAGATGCAGTGAAATGGGCAAACGATGGATTAGTAGATCCAAATGCACCTAAACACGTCGACTCAAATGGCGTACTTTTGGAGCAAGGAGATTCGGTGGTTTTGATCAAAGATCTGGATGTGAAAGGAGCAACGTTTACAGCAAAAAGAGGAACGGCAGTTAGAAATATCCGTTTGGTACATGACAATCACGAACAAATTGAAGGAAAGATCAACGGACAATCTATTGTTATCTTAACGCAATATGTAAAGAAATAAATCAAACGTTATTGTAACGTTTAGGCACAAAAAAAGGAAGCAAAACGCTTCCTTTTTTTGTTTATATCTTTTGAGAATACGCTATAAAGAAGATGAAATCAGTGTGATTTATTACCCGAATTGCCTTAAAAACGGTAATTAACACCTAATTTTAATCCTAAACCATACGTTTGGTCAGCTGCTAATCCCGCATAACGGTAATTTAATTCTAAACCAACGGACATGAAATCTTTGATTTTGTATTCACCACCTACACCAATAGTGTAACGAATTTGAATTGGCAACGCACTTTTCGAAGTGTTAAAATCATTTTCTTTAATCTTTGTGTCTGTTGCTTTATCATAATGATCTTGCTCCGTCACTTGAGCCATCGGGAAGTTTGAACCTATTCCTATACGTGCATACATATCAAAATTTGTTTTCTTCATGAAAAGGTAGTCAATGTACCCTTGCGCCCCTAGTCCAGAACGTGAAATATTGGAGTTCATATACGTCAAATCTGTTAAAGAAATGTTTTTTTGACTTTTATTCGTGATGTTGTAGTCCAAGCCTAACCCCACTCGTACACGCTCATGAAACGCATAATCAAAATTGATTTCTACATACTGACTATTCGACTTGTTCGCCTTGTCAAAATTAAGGTATGCCGTACCTGCAAGACCGATTCTAAACTTGTTTGCTGTGTCCTGTCCAAAAGTGGTAAAGGAAACCAACGTAGCAACTAAAATGATAAGATTACGCATTAGATAATAATAATTTATTCCGCAAAAGTATTTGTTTTTCGGTCGCTATATTCCATAAAAGTTGAAATTAACACTAAATTATTGTTAATTTCACGGACCCCAAATATATACAATGAAAAACAATAGCTTATTTATCGCGATTATCCTATCCCTTTTGGTGGGTGTATTGCTCGGTGGAATCGTTTATTACCTCTATCCAGAGTCAGCAAACGGATTCGCAGGCAACATCAGCTTACTTGGAACCATCTTTATCCGATTGGTTCAAATGATCATTGCACCGTTGGTATTCACTACCTTGGTTGTAGGGATTGCTAAAATGGGCGATATCAAATTAGTAGGTCGAGTTGGTGTGAAAGCCCTTTTATGGTTCTCATCCGCATCTATTGTTTCTTTATTGATTGGATTGCTCTTGGTCAATTGGTTGAAACCAGGAGTAGGAGTAGACATTGGAATTGCTGCTGACGCCAGTGCCGCAGCTGATTTAATGAACAATACGTCCAGTCTTACGCTAGATCATTTTGTTAAACACATGATTCCAAAATCGGTGTTCGAAGCCTTTGCAACCAATGAAATATTACAAATTGTTGTTTTCTCTATTTTCTTTGGTATTTCTTTAGCCTCATTAGGCAAAGCTGGACAAGTAGTCATTACTCTTTTTGATACCATTGCTAGTGTTGTTTTAAAAATGGTTGGATATATCATGTGGTTTGCACCCATCGGTGTTCTCGGATCTGTAGCTAGTGCCGTTTCCAAATATGGATTTCAAATTTTTACTGTTTACGCCAAATATTTACTAGCGTTCTCCATCGGTATCGTCACACTTTGTGCTTTACTTATCGCTGTTGGTTTCCTGATTCTTGGTCCGCGTATGAAAGACCTGTTGAGACATATCAAAAGTCCTTTATTGATTGCCTTTTCGACCACGTCAAGTGAAGCTGTTTTCCCGAAGCTAGTAGAAGAGTTAGAAGCATTTGGATGCAACAAGAAAATCGTTTCCTTTACCCTTCCGCTTGGATATTCTTTTAACCTTGACGGCTCGATGATGTACATGACTTTTGCCTCGATATTTATTGCCCAAGTGTATGGCATTCACATGTCGTTGGAGGAACAGTTGACCATGCTTTTGGTCTTGTTGTTGACCAGTAAAGGGGTGGCTGGAGTGCCACGTGCTTCATTGATTGTTGTGGTTGCAACATGCTCCATGTTTGGTATCCCTCCAGAAGGTATTTTATTGATTTTACCAATTGACCATTTCTGTGATATGGCACGAAGTATGACCAATGTTCTTGGAAACTCGTTAGCCATTGCCGCAGTTGATAAGTGGGAAGGAAAAAATATGCCCGATGACGAATCAACTGAGCAGCTTCAGATAGAACATTAATATCAGAGAACACATATACAAAAGCCCCATGTTCCAATTTTGGAAATGGGGCTTTTTTCTACATTAAATCACCATTATTTTGATGTTTTTTTTTGGGGCGTTACCCTTTGGGTCGGGCTTTTGCTACAAGTCCTCGTCCCCTAGTAAACTTGGGGACTGTGGGCTTTTCACGACAATCCCTAACGCGGTAATAGGATTATAGAAGAACAATCTTTTGCGTTGTGTTTCCAACTTTCAGTAAGTAATTTCCAGCTGGATATTCAGAGACATTTAAATTCAAATGATTAACAGCCGAAGATTCGTACAAAATACGGCCGTCTGTGCTGAATAACAAAACAGGAACTTCCGTTTCTGATTGAAATGAAATATGAACACTTTCTTTTGCAGGATTTGGGAAAACGGCTAGGTTCGAAGTTGTCAATATCGGAACAGCGAGCGTTTGCCAACTAGGTATTTTATTCATATCAAAAGCATAATACATTGACATTCTAAGATCCGGATTCACCAAAATACTTATAGAAACGGCTAAAAAACGTTTGTCTTCATATAAAAAAATACTGTCCAATTGGTTGTTAGGATCATCAAGTAAATGATTTATAACGGTAATGTTTTCTATATCATTTTTAATCAATGGTAATATTTCTGTCAATTTAAAGGATGAACTATACGATTGGTTAAAGCTTGTTTGATCCACATTTGTTGCGTTGTCTACTGATACTAGAATATCACTGGTTGCCGGACCAACGCTTTCTATTTTTAAGAAACCTGTAGTTCCAGTTTGGTGTTTAAAGATGAATTCTTGAGCGTTTGTTGAACCTATTGTAAATAGGCATAGGACGGCAAGGCAAAAAAGGTACGTTGTTGTTTTCATCGGTTGTAGTATTTAGTTGTTTCATTTAATTTATGGAAATGCAGTAAATAAATTTGCCTTAAATGATTATATCGATGAGGTTATTGATTAAATGGCTGTGCTTATTATTTATAATGTAGTTGACTTTAGTGTTTTACGGATTAATTTTTGTACAACTATACTCCAGCCCGGCGGATGGTGGTAGCTGTTTGCAGTGCTACCTTCAGTTGCCTTTTTTGTGGTTGCGACCTTGGGAGCACACTACAGAAAGGTTCGCAACGTAAGGTTGGCACAAAAACACTAAAACCTGTAGACGGAAATGCTGGCTATATCTAAATGCATTCTTTTTTGAGGTGATTACTTTTTTTTATTTCGTTTTTATCAAAAAAAATGGTTGAATTCTCAAACTATAATAAAGTTAAATAAGGGAAATGATTTTATTGTGTAACGTAGATGAGGAAAGGAGTTTGCGTGAATCTGTAGTTGTAAGTAATTGTTAATCAGATATTTTAAAATAACAATGCTTAACAGTTTATTTTTTGATTATTGTGATTTATTGTGGAATTTTATCGCGATTAAAAACTAAACTGAAAAAATGAAACAAAACTTACTGCTTCCTCGGATTTTTTTCCTGATATTTCTTTTTTTCACTTCTTATCTCTCTGCTGCCGATTATTATTGGGTTGGTGGAGCAGGAAATTGGAGTGATATAAATCATTGGGCAACTACTTCGGGCGGAACGACAAAGCATTCTGTTGTTCCTTCACAAAACGACAACGTTTTTTTTGATGCCAATAGTGGTTTCTTAGCTGGAGCTTTAACGGTTCGTACAGTAACTGTTGATGTGATCGCCAATTTTAAGAATATGACTTGGAATGGTGCACCGAATTCCCCCATTCTTAAATCATCAGGTCCAGCGTTAAGGGGGTATGGATCAGTAGTTTTCCAGCCTAGTGTTACTATCTCTGTTCGAGAATTTTCTTTTTTGTCTAGTGGAAATGAGACGATTACTACGAATGGTGCAATGCTGATTGGTGATAATTTATCTGGTGTTTTTCTTTTTGATGGAGTTGGTAGTTGGCGACTTTTAGATGATTTTATTTCTACCGTGCGGTCCTATCGTATTCATTTGAGTAAAGGAACGTTACACACAAATGATAAACGGGTTGAAATTAAAGATTTTTACACCTATTCTAGTGGTCCTTCACATCTTTACTTGGGTTCCTCTAAAGTTTATACTTATGGACAAAATTCATTTGACTTTACAGGACAACAATTGAATACATTTGAAGCTGATCGATCTGAACTTTATGTGATGTTTGGGGCAAATTTAAACTCAAATGGAATTAGAGGAAAAGCGGGACAACAATATAATCGGATTTATTTCCCTCAAACATCTGCTATTGGAGGGATGGTAACGGGAGGAATAAAAGTAAAGTATGCTTCTATACTATGTGAAGCAAATATTTCTAAATCGAATACTTTTGATACCTTACGTTTAGGAGCTGAGAAAAAATTTGTATTTGAGGGAGGTGAGGTACAGACGATTAATAATCAGTTTATAGCCTTTTCTCCTGCTTGTGATAATATGATCGAGTTAACTACGTCTGATGTTACTAGAGCGAGTACACTTCATTTTTCACCTACAGCAGATGTGTCAATCTCTTATGCAATATTAGCAGGATTAAGGGCTACAGGAGCTATACCTGTTGAAGCCAACTCTTCTATTGATTTTGGGGGGAATACAGGTTTTAATTTCACTTCTTATACCGGGACAGACGTGTATTGGGTTGGTGGAGCAGGGGACTGGTCTGATCGACGCCATTGGTCAAGAATCGACGACGGCCAATTCCCCGCAACAAATAGTTGTGTTCCAACGCCGTATGATAATGTGATTTTTAATGCAAGAAGTGGATTTACTTCGGGTAATAATGATGTAACCATTGATAGTCGTTCTTATTGTAAAGACATGACTTGGGATAATGCCCCAAACTCACCTCGTATTTTGTCTGTTGGACCTCAATTAGGTTTGTATGGTTCAATGACGTTACAGGCTGATCTTACTGTTTCCTTAAGGGATCTCTTTTTTTTATCTGACAATGCAGAAACAATTACAACAAATGGAGCTGTTTTAAGTGGAAGTAATTTAAATGGAACTATTAATTTTCTAGGGAATGGAAGTTGGCGTTTTATGGATGATTTTATTACAACGGGAAATAGATATCGCATGCAGTTGCAAAAAGGTTCATTGTTTACAAATGATAAGCGTGTTGAAATTAGGGATTTAAATACTTATTCGAATGAGGACTCCCATTTGTACTTAGGGGCATCAAAGATCTATTGCTATGGACAAAGTGCGTTTAACTTTACAGGTACAGGTTTGATTACTTTAGATGCGGATCGCTCAGAGCTTTATATTATGTTTGCTGGTCATTTATCTAATAATGGAGTGAGGGGAAAAGCGGGTCAATCGTTTAATAGAATTATTTTTACAGAATCAAGTTCTACTAATGGGAGAATTTCAGGAGGAATTAGGGCAAATTATGTTTCGTTAGCAAGTGAATTGACATTTATGGACGCGAACATTTTTGATACATTATTACTCGCTCCAGAAAGGAAGTTTATTTTTGAGAGAGGAAAGATTCAAACGATTAATAAAAAATTTGTTGCACTTTCTCCAATTTGTGACAATATGATAGAGCTTTCTACCTCTGATGTATCAAGTGCAGCAACTCTTCATTTTTCCTCTGGAGTTGATGTGACCATTTCTCATGCAATAATTGGAGGGATAACTGCAACAGGGGCAGTGCCTGCTCAAGCGAATTCATCGATTGATTTTGGAGGTAATTCAGGTTTTAACTTCACCCTTTATTCAGGTTCTACTTTGTATTGGGTTGGTGGTGCAGGAAATTGGACAGATCGCCGCCATTGGTCAAGAATAGACGATGGACAGTTTCCAGCCACAAACAGTTGTGTACCAACACCAGGTGACAATGTGGTTTTTAACTCTAGGAGTGGATTCGTTTTAGGTGATAATGTAGTGACCATTGATAGTCGTTCTTATTGTAAAGACATGACTTGGGATAATGCCCCAAATTCTCCGAAAATGGTATCTAATGGTCCTGAATTGGGAGTATATGGCTCTTTGACCTTACAGTCAGATTTGACTGTTACTTTGTATAATTTACTTTTATTATCAGATGGAAATGAAACGATAACAACGAATGGTGCTAATTTATTCGGACTAAATTCAAATAGTAATTTTCTCTTTTATGGAGATGGTTCTTGGCGATTTATGGATGATTTCATTACTACAGGAGGGAGGTATCAGATTAATTTACAAAAAGGGACTCTCTATACAAATGACAAAAGATTAGAAATTAGAAATTTTGTTGCTAATTCAAATGGTGTTTCGCATCTCTTTTTAGGGACATCAAAGGTGTATGCTTATGGACAAAGTGCATTTAACTTCTCCGCATCACGGTTAAATACACTGGAAGCGGATCGTTCAGAACTTTATATTATGTATAATGGCCATTTAGCTAATAATGGAGTAAGAGGAAAAGTAGGACAAGAGTATAATCGTATTAACTTTACGCAATCAAGCTCTACAAATGGTAGAATTTCAGGAGGGATAAAAGCGAAGCATGTTTCTGTAGGAAGTCATTTATCCTTTTACGGATCAAATTCTTTTGATACGCTAATTTTCACAGCAAGTAAAACTTATGAGTTGGAAAGTAGGGAGACACAGACGATACATAATAAACTTTATGCTTCTGGTACCCCGTGTCACATTTTGTTTTTGAAATCAAATAGTTCAACTACTGCAGGAAACTTTGTCATCTTAGATGGTGGTGTAAATTTTGATTTTGTAAATGCAACAAATATAAATGCTAGCTCATCGTATTTGCCATTAGAATTTGGTGTACATTCGATAGATGCAGGTGGTAACACCAATATGAATTTTCAAGCGTATAACCCAACTGCTTCAATTGAAGGCTTAGGGGCTGATACCTCGTTTGTTTGTAATTTTGGAACTTATAGGATTACAACAGATGGGTTTTATCCAACTCCGGACACACGCTTTGAATGGAATGATGGCTCAACACTTGATTATTTAGATATTGATGATTTTGGAGTGTACATTGTTCATGTGACTTATGCAGATGGTTGTTCTGTTACTGATTCTATTCGAATTAAATCCATAGATAATACGCCACCAGTAATTTCTAACTGTCCTGTAAATGTTGTAGCTTATACTTTCGAAGATGCTTGTTTTTCGGATGTAAGTTGGATTGCACCAACTGCTACCGATGATTGTAAACTAGATTCTTTGATTTCAAATTATTTACCTGGAGATACATTTAATTTAGGGATTACTAATGTGGTTTACACAGCATATGATGCTGGAGGTAATATATCTCAATGTTCTTTCACAATCGAAGTTTTAGACACAATTCCACCCTTAATAATACAGGATTGTCCACAAGATATTATTCTAAATAATACTTCTGTTACTTGTGAAGAGAGTGCGACGTGGGTGGATCCAATAGCAGAAGATAATTGTGACTTATCTGCAATTGTTGTTCATTCAACACATGCTTCGGGCACTTTATTTCCTTTAGATACAACAGAAGTTACTTATACATTTACAGACGTTAGTGGTAATCAATCGAGTTGTTCATTTAATGTCATTGTTGTAGATGTTACACCTCCTACAGTGAATAGCTGTCCAGCAGATCGTGTTGTTACAATATCAGATGGAAGTTGTCAAACTGCTGTTACATGGGATGAACCCATTTTCTTTGATGAGTGTGGTATTTTGGGTATTCAAAGTACACATTCCTCAGGAGCTACTTTCCCAATTGGAACAACAACGGTTACTTATACAGCTACCGATGCTTCAGGAAACACAGCCACTTGTTCATTTACTGTAACTGTAAACGATGCGCAAGCACCTGTTTTAGTAAATTGCCCAACAGATGTTACTGTTAGCAATACGGCAGGATCATGTGATGCTATTGCAACATGGACAGCACCAACCGCAACAGATAATTGTTCTGTAGCAGTTGTTACCAGTTCACATTCCTCAGGAGATGTATTCCCAATTGGAACAACAACGGTTACTTATACGGCAACTGATGCTTCAGGAAATGCAGCCACTTGTTCATTTACTGTAACTGTAAACGATACACAAGACCCTGTTTTAGTAAATTGCCCAACGGATGTTACCGTTAGTAATACAGCAGGATCATGTGATGCCATTGTAACATGGACAGAACCAACCGCAACAGATAATTGTTCTGTAGCAGGATCAGTTGTGATTACGCGTTCGCATGACTCAGGAGATGTATTCCCAATTGGAACAACAACGGTTACTTATACGGCAACTGATGCTTCAGGAAATGCAGTGACGTGTTCATTCGATGTGATTGTTGAAGATACGCAAGCCCCTGTTTTAGTAAACTGCCCAACGGATGTTACCGTTAGCAATACGGCAGGATCATGTGATGCTATTGCAACATGGATAGAACCAACAGCAACAGATAATTGTTCTGTGGCAGGATCGGTTGTGATTACGAGTTCACATGACTCAGGAGCTACTTTCCCAATTGGAACAACAACGGTTACTTATACGGCAACCGATGCTTCAGGAAATGCGGTGACGTGTTCATTCGATGTGATTGTTGAAGATACACAAGCCCCTGTTTTAGTAAACTGCCCAACGGGTGTTACCGTTAGCAATACGGCAGGATCATGTGATGCTATTGCAACATGGACAGAACCAACTGCAACAGATAATTGTTCATTAGAACCCGTTGTGATTACGCGTTCGCATGACTCAGGAGATGTATTCCCAATTGGAACAACAACGGTTACTTATACGGCAACCGATGCTTCAGGAAATGCAGTGACGTGTTCATTCGATGTG
>JASLGM010000017.1 GCA_030150045.1 Taishania sp. | reverse complement strand
GAATATATAAACTGGTATAACACAAAAAGAATACACTCTTCATTAGGATATTTAACACCCTTAGAAATGGAAGTGAGAATAAGAAGGAAAATTAACAAAGTGGCTTGAAAAAAATGTCACAAATTTAGTAGGTAGTTCAATAACATCTTGTTTTCCGTGAATGATAACACGCTGCGCTGTCAATGTCTTCGGGTCAAATCCGCCCAAGGTATGGAAACGAACAAAGCCTTTGTCATCAATGTGTGTAACGATAAATCCAATTTCGTCCATGTGCGAAGCGACCATGACTTTTTTGTCTTTCGTTCCTCTTTTTACCGCATGAACGTTACCCATATTGTCGACCGTAAGTTGGTCAACGAGAGGTTTTACTTCTTGAATGACGCGTTCTCTTATTTTTGTCTCGAATCCTGAAGCGCCAGGCAGGGTACATATTTCTTTTAACAGTTGAAAATCGACAGCCATATTCTTGTTATTAAAAAATTAATGTCCAATTAGATCGAATAATTCGTTCAAGTTAGGAGAGATAATCACTTCTATTCTTCTGTTTTTTGCTTTGTCATTCGGGTTAACTGGTAAAAACTCAGAACGTCCAGCCGCCATTAATTTAGAAGGAACCATTGCTGAGTTTCCGAGCATAATTTCTACAACTGATGTTGCTCTTAAAACAGAAAGTTCCCAGTTGTTTTTTGGATGTGCTGCACTTGCTAGTCGATCGGTGTCAGTGTGTCCTTCGACAATGATTTCTAGATCAGTTTCTTTCTCAAGAACCTTTGCTAATTGAATCAATGCATTTTTCCCTTCTGTCTCCACTTTTGTTGATCCTGATGCGAATAATAATTTTGCTTCAAGGCTCACATATATTTTCCCGTTCTTTTGAGAGACAGTTAATCCTTTATCTTCGAATCCGCTTAATGCATTTGCGACCTTATTTCTTAATTCTTTCGTCGCTTTTTCTTGACGTGCAATCATTTCTTCTAACTCCATCACGCGTTGTTCACGATCAGCTAATAACAATTGTTTGCTTTTCAGTTCTTGTTCCAAAGCAGATAATTCGTCTTGTTTGCGTTGTAACTCAATGGATTTTGCATCAAGATCAGCTTGCAACAAAGCGGTGTTTTGCTCGCCTTTAACACGGTATTTGTCAAATGTTGTTTCCAAAGACTCCATTCTGTTTACCATGTTATTGTATTGTGCGGACAACATACGGTAGTCGTTTCCTATGCGCATGGTGTCTTCTTTTAATTTATAAACGTCTGTCAACAAAGTGTTGTATTTTGCTTCAAATTCAGCAGCTCTTCCTTCACCCGTTATGGCGCGGGATTTATATTGCTCCAATTCTTCTGAACAACTACGTTCGCGTTCTACTAAATCATTGTACTTTTTTGCCGGCACACATGCTGCAAGAATCAAGGTCGTTGATAATGCGATAAATATTGCTTTCATGAGAATTATTTTTAACAAAAATCAGAAATGTTCTTACGCCACCGATGGCGAAACGGTGTTTTTATAAACAGTGGAATGCGTAAAAGATTGTTTTTCGAGCATAGAAAAGCCAATTTTTCAACAATAAGGAGGAAATAATAAAGTCAAATGAGTTTTACTCAAACAAAGCACAGTTGTTTGTACCTTTTCTTTCGGGTTTACAAGTAACGAAAGAAATTCCTATTTCATGTGTATGTTTTGAGAAACTACTCAACTTTGAAACATTCCAATCGAAACTATAATTCAGGGAAAACTGTTGGTTTATTTTAAATCCAGCTACGAACAAAAAAGCATCAGTGGTACGGTATCCAACAGAAAAATTAACCACATTGTTATAATCCATAACCACCAAAGCATCGGCATTAACCTTCCCCATTATCGGAAAACGAACAATAGCATGGGGAACCATTGCGAAATGGTCACTAATAACAAATCTATAACCTCCATTAATTGCTGTATGAAACCTAAACTGCGACTGATTTCCTATGTTCCACTTTGTAGGTATAAGTTGATTTACCATCAAACCTATGTAATAATTTTTTCCGTTCCACCACGCACCAAAATGAGCATCGGGTCGAACAATAGAAGCTTCTCTCATTATTGCTTCATCAGGTGATATGGTGGTCGCCTTACTGTGATCAAATCCAAATTGTACTGCTCCTGCATATATGCCAAGAGACAACCTTGTTTCGGTGGTAAAATTGAAATGCGCTGCATACCCGATATTGATTCTATTGGTGTTGAACATTCCTATTTTATCTCCCTCAAAACGCAAGGCTAATCCATGTCTTGGGGTAAACATTTTATTCTGTTTGGTACGCAAAGGAATAGCGGCGGTAAAAAATCCGGTCATAGGTGCATCGCTAATTCCAACCCATTGATTGCGATACAATGCGTGTACATCAATACATTTCTTAATTCCAGCATGCGCAGGATTTATTGCCAATTGATGAAAAGCCCACTGTGTATACTGAGGCAATTGCTGGGCTGAAGCTACGCTGGTCAAGACGAAAAGTCCAATGCTCAAGAGTATGTTTTTCATCATCGTAAAAGCGTAATTGATCCTTTTATTTGTGTGCTGTCTTCATCGTTCAATTCTAAAATATAGAAATAAACACTTTCTTGTAACTGAGCCCCCCCAACTCTTCCATCCCAAGCTTTTTGCTCTCCAAAGTTTCTTGCTTCATAGACCAATTGTCCCCAACGAGAATATATTTTCACCTCATTGTTTGGATAGTTTGTTAAACCTTGAATATACCACGTGTCATTTACCCCATCTCCATTTGGACTAAAGGTATTCGTTACTATAATGTTTTCTAACACATTTACCTCCATTTGATCCACTGCTTTACATCCGGTAAGCGTGTCTGTTATTGTAAGTGTATAGATTGTACTTTGATTCGGCTGCGCTATTGGAAAAGCAATAGTGCTATTTGATAGAGAAAAAGAAGGTGTCCACTCTATTGTTGTTCCATTGGGTATGACAGGCGTCAGGATAACACTTCCCCCTTTCATTATAGTAAAATCTACACCTGCATTTACAGTAATAGGGTGGATTTGTATAGGTGCAGAATGAAATTGTACAATTTCTCTACATTGTGTGTAACAAGAAGTTTCCAAAGTTAAAATTGAGCCATCATTATAACGGGTTGTCATGAAAATAGAATCTGTTGAGGTAGCTACCAAAACGCCATCTATATACCATTTGTAGGAAGAAGTATCTGGACAGTTTTGTACACCTGCAACTGCATATAACATATCGCCCGGGCAAACGTTTGTATTTAATGCAGCATGTACACTTGGAGTAGGTCTATCCACTGCGGTTCCAGCAATAGACAACTCCATTTCAAATTCAGCTGGTAACGCAAATCCAGTATTTAAGGCACCACTAATACAGATGTAGAATGTAGTATTTACTGGTAGATTGGTAAGATTTATCGTTCCATTTGTTGTACTATTTTGAATACACAATCCAACTTGTGTGTAGCTAACAGCATTACATGGAACGTTGGATGACAGGACAATGGCATTGTATTTATTATCCCTTGTTGCTTCATTGGTTAAATTCACATTGAAGATGGACAAGTTCACATCACCTCCAACTTCATTGGTTGTGAATTTAAACCAAACCGAATTTTGAGGTGTAAAACATAAATTGAAATCATCTTCACATCCTCCGCAAAACGTATGATTTGCTCCATAATTGTTAACATCAAACGTTTTCCCAGGACACAACTCCAACGCCAAATCGCATTGATTATAGTGTTCCTGGCCATATGTATGGATGGAAAGTAAGAAAAAAAGTATAAAAGTCAACTTCCACATAATAACAAATGTAACGGATAAATAAGTTTCAAATTGAGTCAAGACGAACAATATTTTTTATTTCCTAGTAATAAATCTATAATTTTGGTATTCATTTTGATAAAACCATAGGAAATCTATACTTATGATTAAACAATACTTTTTACCTGTCTTATTATTTCTTTCAACATTTGGATTCTCCCAAAAGATTGATCTCACAGAAAGCTCGCCATGGTTTATTTCTCCAAACATTGGAGGCACTTGGCATACAACTGACGTTAAAACAATGGTAAATGTTGGTGCTGGTTTTACGGTTGGTAAATCCTTTATGAAAAAGAATGCTAGTCCCGTTTGGATTGATCTATATGGCCGTCTCCTGATTGGTACATGGAAAGGGCAGGACATTAAAGCAAGTGATTTAACAAATTACAGTGGTGTATTAGCTTCTGGCGACACGAACTATAAAGATCTGTACAACTACACGGTGCATAACTTCCGTACAAAAGCAGTGGAGCTAAACCTAGAAATGGCTCTTCATTTTAATAGAATCGTCCACAATACAGGGTGGGATCCATATATTTTCGGAGGAATTGGTTTCAGTTTTTACCGTGCTTATGGAAACTACTTAAGCGACAGCTATCCTTACATCTTTGATAAATCCTACAATAGTAATAGTCAAGTATTGGCCCAAATGGATCAGTCTTACGAAACACCTTTAGATGGAAATGAAGATCTAAGTGCTATCCTAACAGGACATTTAGGCTTGGGGATCGGATATCATTTTGGACCACGCTTTAGCATGGGGATTGAACACAAAACAACTTTTACAGGGAAAGACAATTTTGACGGATTACTTACCAAGGATAAAATGCGCGCAAATGATATTTATCATTACACTAGCCTTTATTTCAAATGGTATTTACGTGGAAAGAACAGTACAAACAATACAACTACAAACCCACCAGTTGTAACTCCGCCAGTAGTTACACCACCTGTTGTTGTAACTCCGCCTTGTAACTCTCCAAAAATTGATATTCAGAATGCGAATAATCAAAGTACTTCAAACTCTTATTTTAACTTACAAGCATTTGTAAGCAACGCACAAGCGCACCAAACACAAGTGACATTAAATCGTTCAAACGTACCAAACATCAGTTTACAAAACAATGGTCGTTTAAACGCTTCTTTCAACTTATACGAAGGCCTTAACACAATCACAATAACTTCTGTAAATGAATGTGGTCGTGATTCAAAAACAATATATGTACAATATACACCGCAATGCGATGACCCTATTGTTACCTTTACGAATACACGTCAATCACGTGTAAGTTCAACAACTCAACAGTATAACTATACTGCTGATATTAGAAATATCCAACGAGGGAATTTAGTTCAAGTATATGTAAATGGTGTTCAGCAAAACACTTTTACAATGAACTATTCTAATTTTCAATTAAATGGAACAGCATCATTACAAACAGGAAATAACATTATCCAAATAGTTGCAACAAATAACTGTGGTACTCATACCCAAGTTCTAAATGTTGAGTACAATGCATTTTGTCCAACACCGATTATTCAATTCAACCGTTATAGCCAACAAGTAGAACAATCAAGAAATACTTTTAGTTTCAGTGTTACACAAGTAAGCAGCTCTAATCAAGTAGTTATTAAATTAAACGGGGTTCTTCAAACAAGTTGGACTACACAACAAACAAATAATGGATTGACTTTCTCTAAGATATTAACCTTATCTACTGGAGTAAACACAATTTCTATTTCTGCAACCAATAGCTGTGGGACAGCATCAGAAAGTACTCAAATCATTTTCAATGAACCTTGTAAACCAGCAACAATTGCCTTAACCTCACCAAGGTCTCCAAATTTCTCGTCGAGTGCAAACCAAGTCCAAATTCAGGCAACGATTACAGAAGTTAATGAAAACAGTGATATTACTTTATTAGTAAATGGTGTAAGAACAAGTGGATTCACTTATAACGCAGTATCAGATATATTTAGAGCGACTGTTAATTTAAGACAAGGAAATAACCAAGTACAAATCATTGCTAAAAATGATTGTAGTACGGTAACTGAGAACATAAACATATCGTATACTACACCTTGTGAAACGCCGAATGTAAATATCACTAGTCCAGCAAATGGTAGTATTTTAGCCATAGATCAAACCATTGTGAAAGCGACTGTATTTGCGATAAATTCACAAAATCAAATTACAGTTTACGTAAATGGAAACCTGGTAAGAAACTTTAGTTTATCTGGAAACCAACTTTCTATACCTGTAACTTTAAGAGCAGGAGGAAACAACATACAAATAGTAGTCACTAACGATTGTGGTTCAAATACACAAACTACCCATATTACTTACAATCATCCTCGTCCATCAGTTCCTGCCCCATCAATTGATTTCACTAGTGCTTGTAACATCAAAGTAGAACCTTCTAATAACACGTTTACTGGTGAAATCACTGGAGTAACAAATGCTTCTCAAGTTAATGTTTTAGTAAATGGTCAGCCTTATTCAAATGTTAATTGGAATTTCGCTAACAATAGACTGAATTTTAGTTTCAATTTAAGAACTGGAAATGAAGGGACATATACGGTGACAATCATTGCTACTAATGAGGGAGGAAGTCAAACAAAAACATGTACACTTACTGTTGCTAATGATCCAATGATAAACATTTGTTACAACGGTCAGAATATGACAATTAAAGAATCTCAATGGATGGAATACAATAGACGAGGCGCGATTAAAGGAAAATGTCCTGAAGTAGCTCCACCTATTTCTATTTCAAATATGGAAATTTGTTTTAACAATGTAACCTTAACGATACTAGAAAGTCAATGGCCTGTATATAGTGCACGTGGTGCTGTGAAAGGAAAATGTCCAGAAATCGTAGACAACGACATTGTAATTTGTTTAAATGAAAACGGAAAGTATACTTCTTTAAAAATTAAAGAAAGCCAATGGGAAAGTTATCGTTTGAAAGGAGCTACTTTGGGAGAGTGTCCACAAATTGTAGATAATGACATTGTGATTTGTTTGAACAACAAAACCATGACGATTAAAGAGTCAAAATGGAATCAATATGTTAGATTAGGGGCTACATTAGGAGAGTGTCCAAAAGAAGATCCTGAGATTACAATTTGTCATCGAGTAGGGAGCACACTTACCACATTGACAATAAAACAATCTGAATGGCCGAACTACCAATCATTAGGCGCAACATTAGGAGAGTGTCCTGTTGTAATAGATCCTGAGATTGTTATTTGCTTGAAAGTAGGAACAAAAAATACAACACGAACTATAAAACAATCGGAATGGCCTCGTTACCAATCACTAGGAGCAACAAGAGGGGCATGTCCTGATACCACTTCTACAACGACAAACACTGGAGGTGGTGGTGTAGGAACCATTTCAAATGGAATGCTAATTTGTGTTTTTGAAAATGGTAACTATATCACAAAGACAATCCAACCTATGCAGTGGCCAAGTTGGGAAGCAAGAGGAGCGACACGAGGAGCGTGTACAGGTAATGAAGCTGCTCCAAAATCAGCACCTCCTGTAAACCCTGTCCAACGCCCAAATGATAGGTTCAATCAACCAATAAGACCGATTACTACGACTCCAAAAGTAGAGGCAGAACCTGTAAAGCCAGCAACTACACCTCGAAATACGGGCGTACAAATAAAAAATGATCAAAATATTCCCCAACGCGAAAAGGGAGTAAATACTGAAACGCAGAAAGTACCTCCAACAAGGATAGAATCCCCAAACACAAGAGGTTCCGAAAAAATAAACACTACAAGACCATAAAAAAAGAGCGCCTTTTAAGGCGCTCTTTTTTATTTACAGAAAAAAAATAGAATAAATAAAAAGGAATATCAAATGGAAATTTTTATTTGTGAGAACATCTAATTATATTCGCACCCTTGTAATAACTAATATCTTATGGCAATAATTGGGAAAATTCGTGAGAAATCATGGCTAATCGTAGGTTTAATTGGACTTGCATTGATCGCTTTTATCCTTACTGACTACAACAGTTGGTTTGGTTACAAAGACAATATGGTTGGCTACGGTTCCGTGGATGGCGAACCTGTTGACACGCGTCTATATGAGACTGCAGTAAACAACTATAAAGGAATGGATCAAAATGAATTCATGCGTCAACAACGTGAATACGGTCCGAAAGACGAACA
Organism: Taishania sp.; assembly: GCA_030150045.1. Classification (GTDB taxonomy): domain Bacteria; phylum Bacteroidota; class Bacteroidia; order Flavobacteriales_D; family Crocinitomicaceae; genus Taishania. Next base: position 31,923 of record JASLGM010000017.1, on the reverse strand, counting down.
AAACTCTGAAAACAAAGCATGGAATGCAATTGTTGATTCATTGTTATTAAGTAAAGAATTTAAAGCCTTAGGAATTTCTGTTTCTGACCGTGAATTTGATGCGTATTTATATGGTACAAATGGATTTACAGTGATGCCACAAATTGCTCAAAACTTTACAGATCCAGCAACAGGATTGTTCAGCGTGAAATTATTACGCAATCGTGTAGAAGAAATGAAAAAATCTACAAATGCGGAAGATAAAATCGCTTGGGAACAAACAAAAACTTCTTTAACAATGCAACGACTTGAAGAAAAATACATTCAAGTGCTACAACAAGGTGTTTATGTAACCAAATTGGAAGCAAAAGATCAATATGTTGCTCAAAACAGAACAAAATCAATTTCTTTTGTTGTAAAACGTTTTTCTGAAATCTCGGATGATGAGATAAAAATTTCAGATAAACAATTAGAGGATTTCTATAACCAGAAGAAAAGTGAAGCAAAATACAAAGTTCGTTCTAACCAACGCGACATTAAATATTTTGCAATTGACATCGCACCATCAAAAGCTGATTCTGTAGAATTTGAATCTTCTTTATCTAAAATCAAAAATGATTTAGCACAATTAAAAACAGACAAACAAGATTCTACTTACGTTGTAAAAAACAGCGATTGGCCAGTATATTGGACAAAAGCTTCTTACCGTTCTGATAGAGATGCTCAACCACATCAACAACAATTCACTTATCCTGCTGCAATGGATTCTGTATTCAAACGTGCACAAGTTGGGGATATTGTTGGTCCTTATGAGCAAAATGGTAAATACCGTATTGCAAAGATTCATGGTTTTGAGAATACTTTATTGACTGTAAGACATATTTTATTACAAGTTCCAAGAACAGACACTACAGCTGTTATCGCGAAAAGGAAAGTTGCAGATTCATTAATGACTATTATCAACAAAGATAACTTTGAATCATTAGTTGCTCAATATAGCGAAGATGGTGGATCATCTAATACAGGTGGTAAATATGAAGATTTTACTGAATTAGAAATGGTAAAAGAATTCTCTGATTTTGCTAAAAACAATCCAATTGGAAAAATTGGATATGTTCAAACAGACTTTGGATTCCATATTATCGAAGTGTTAGACAAAAAAGCAGGACATTTACCGTCTTTAGTTATTGTTGAAAAAACACTTGCTCCTAGTTCAAACTCACTTGACGATTTAAAATTAAGCGCAGAGGATTTAGTCGAGTTGTTGGTTACGAAAATTGATGCGAAGAAATCAATCAATGAGAAAGTAGCTTTATTTGATACTATTGCTCGTAAGAAAGGATACTTCCCTATGTCTTTGAACATTGACGAAAAATCAATGAACATTTATGGAATGAACACTATTTATGCAGAGGATCGAATGATCGCATTAGGATTCTCACCTAAAGCTACAGCAGGAGATATGGTAACTGCTCCAGTGAAAGATGGTAATCGTTACGTAATCGCAATGTTAACTGCAGTGAAAGATAAAGGTATTCCAACTTTTGAAGCTGTTGAAGAAACAATGCGTAGAGACTTGATGATCGAGTTGAAAGCAAAAAGATTAATGGCTAAATTCAAAGGTGGAGATATTCAATCTATTGCAAAAAATGCAAATGCAGAAATCTTTAAAGCTGAAGTTACATTCGCAAATCCTTCAATTGTTGGTGGAGGATATGAGCCAGAAGTTGTTGGTCAATTGTTTTCAAAAGGGATAAAAGACGGAACATTAACAATGCCATTAATTGGTAAAGGTGGTGTTTATCAAATCTTGGTTGAAAAAACGATTGCTGAACCAGCAACAGTGAACTACGAAGAAGAGCAAAACATGATGATTCGTCAAGGGGTTAACTCTATTCAAAACGATGCACGTAGAGCTCTACGTGAAAAATCAGATGTAAAAGACAACCGTCGCTTTATTAAAGCAGGTATTCAAAGATAATCGGCATATTGCTAAATAAAAAAGGGGCTTAGGCCCCTTTTTTATTTTATAAAAGTTGATACAAATTCCCTGGAAGACTCCTTACCAATCCTTCCATCTCTAATTGAAACAATAAAACATTAACTATAGAAATGGGTTGTTTGAGTTCAAATGAAATGGCATCAATATGTGTTGACTGATGTCTATTTAACACCTTAACCAACGACTTCTCTTCTTCACTCATAGTGTAAAATAAAGATGTTTGTTTACTTCTAGTGAATCCATTTTCACTCCATTTCATTCTATCAAGAAAATCGGATCCACTTCTTAACAAGTGAGCGTTACCACCAGCAATTAAGTCATTACATCCCCAACTACTTTCTACATGAACATGCCCAGGAAAGGCAAAAACCTCTCGATCATATCCATCTGCAAGTTTTGCTGTAATTAATGACCCACCTTTCTTTTTGCTTTCCACCACAATAGTCGCATCACACATACCAGCAACAATTCGGTTTCTCCGCGGGAAATTAACGCGTTCAACAACAGCATTAGGTGAAAATTCAGTAACCCATGCACCTCCATTCGCAAGCATATTCTCTGCGACGTCTTTATGGTGACTAGGGTAAATACGCTCTAAACCATGCGCTAGTACACAAATTGTTGGGATATCATACTCCAAACATAACTTATGAATTGTAATATCAATACCGTAGGCCAACCCACTTACAACAATAGCTCCAGAGCTTTGAATGTCTTCAATTAAAGAGCGACAAAGACCATAACCATACTCTGTAGGAGTACGCGTCCCTACGATTGAAACATATTTAGATGAGTTATAATCAATAGTCCCTTTACTATATATCATTATTGGACCATCATCGCATAGCTTCAATCGTCGAGGATAATCTAGATCTAAATGAAATATTGGCTGAATACCTAGCTTATCACAATCTAAAACAATCTGCTCCGCTCTAAACAATGCTTTATCCCTATCAATTTTATTCAAGACACTCATGCCGACACCCGTTTGTAAATACAGCTCTCTTAATGGCAACGAAAACATATCGTGAATATCAGAAAGATTTTCCAACATCAATTTTACTTTCCTTGGTCCGACTCCAGTCAACTCTGATAAAGCAATTTTAATAAAGTGATTAGTGTAATTCAAAATATTAACTATTTTAGGTTACTTTAATTTACGATTAATTAATTTAAAATGAAAATACTACTCACGATACTACTATTTATTCCGATATTCAGTATTGCTCAACTATCAGGTAAAGTAATAGATGGAGCAACAAAAAATCCATTGTTTAACGTTCGTGTATTCACACAAACAAACGTTGCATTTACTAATGAAAACGGAGTTTTTGACTTGAAAATCATTCCTTCTGAACTACCTGTAAAAATAATCGCAAGGTTATACGATTATACATCCGATACATTAGTTGTTTATGCTTTAGATGATGAAATTCTAATACAACTATTTGAACCATCAAAAACGATAGAAACATTAGTTATTACAGCAGGTAGAAGACCTCAACGAGTAGAAGAAGTTCCTATTTCAATGGAAATAATACGTCCAGAATTAATCGAGAATAAAGGAATAACAAATCTAGAGCAAGCTATTGACCAAACTCCAGGAGTATACGCAATGAATGGACAAATAAGTATTAGAGGAGGCACAGGGTTTTCATACGGAGCTGGAAGTAGGACATTGGTACTTTGGAATGGAATGCCTTTAATCTCAGGAGATGCAGGCGATGTTAAATTCAATGCAATTCCTATTGAATCTGCTTCACAAATTGAAGTGATAAAAGGAGCATCTTCTGTGTTATATGGAAGTGGAGCACTTAACGGAATAATTTCACTGACTGAAAGAGAACCTACTGCAAAAGGTGAAACAAGAATTAAATACCAAGTAGGAATTTATGACGCACCGAAAAGAAAATCATTAAGATGGTGGGACGCACCTCCTACTGGTCACTTGTTAGATATTTACCATTCGAAAAAAATCAACCGCTTTGCATACTCAGTCGCATCACAAGGGTATACAAATAAAGGATATAGAGAAGGTGAAAATGAAGATAGAGTAAGATTAAACGGTGCAGTATCCTATTTTTTAGATAAAAACCAAAACCTACAATTAGGAATTGGCTATAATTTCCAAATTCAAAACACTGGAAATTTCTTAATTTGGAAAAGCGGAGAAGAGGGTTACACTCCAAGTGGTGGGGGCGATCCTAAAATTCCTGGATCAACTTTAAGTAGGTTTGAAGGCTTGAGAATTTCCCTAGACCCTTATGTAAAATACCGAGATAAAAATGGAAATAAACATGCTTTGAAATCAAGGTGGTATAGAATCGAAAATCGTAATAACAATAATACAAATCAAAACTCAAAAAGTGATGTTGGTTATATTGATTATCAATTCTCACATCGCACAAACTTTGGAATGAACCTGATTACAGGATTAACTTCCAATTTCACAAAAGTATATTCAAATTTATTTGGTGATCACGGATCATTCAATGCGGCATATTATTTACAACTCGAACAGAAACTGTTTAATAAACTAACATTAACCGGAGGTCTGCGGGCTGAGTACTTCCAACAGGATGGTCAACGAGGGGATTCGGATTTTTACTTGAACAAAAAAAAAGAAGCGAAAATACCAGTCTACCCTGTTTTCAGAATCGCTGCAAATTATGAAGCAAAAAAAGGAACATTTATTCGCGCTTCATATGGACAAGGGATAAGATATCCTGCTGTGTCAGAAAGATACACAACAACAAGCGTTGGTGCACTTAATATTTTCCCAAACCAAAATTTAATCCCTGAAAAAGGATGGGCGGCTGAATTAGGAATTAAACAAATAGTCCCAATTGGAAAAAATTGGAAAGGACTTTTGGATATCGCTGGGTTTATTAATCGATATGACAACATGATGGAATTTACTTTTGGATTCCATAACCCCACAGATGTACAACTTTCATTAGACCCAAACAATCCTAATTACATTGCTAAATGGATTGGATTTAAAGCCATGAATGCAGAATCTGCAAGAATTCTGGGTGGTGAAGTCTCCTTCTCTTCAACTGGAAAAATTGGAGATATCGAATTAAACACTATGATTGGATATACCTACATGGATCCAAAATCCTTAAATACAGATTCTACTTATATTTCTACACTATCAACCTATGAGGAAAAGGATGGAACCTACACATATAACTCCACATTAAAATACCGATTTAATCACCTTGTTAGAATGGATATTGAAGCCACTTGGAAAAAAATAAGTTTAGGTCTTAGTATTCGTTATAATAGTAAAATTATCAATATTGATCGTATCTTTGAGGAAAGTATTCTTGGACAAGAAATTCTTCCTGGATTGAAAGAATACAGAAAAGAAAATGATATGAATGGTGCTTTTATATGTGATCTAAGAGTCGGGTACGAAATTGGAAGCCATTATAGAGTAGGATTTATGATAAATAACATTCTCAACCGCGAATACACTACAAGACCAGGAGACATTCAAGCTCCTAGAAGTTTTTTGTTACAAATACAAGCAAAATTTTAAACAATGAAAGTGGTAGGAATCATTCCCGCTAGATATCAATCTTCGCGTTTCCCTGGCAAACCTTTAATTGATCTTAAAGGTAAATCAATGATTCAAAGGGTGTATGAAAATGCAAAAAAAACAAAAGGTCTGTCACAAGTAATTGTAGCAACTGATGATAAAAGAATTTACGACCATGTAATTTCTTTTAACGGAGAAGTAATGATGACAGCAAGTTCGCACACTAGTGGAACGGATAGATGTGGAGAAATAGCTGGTTCCATTGAAGCAGATGTTATAATTAATATTCAGGGAGACGAACCTTTACTTGACCCTTTACAGATAGAAGAGATAATAAAGGCCTTCTCCTCTCCAGATGTAAAAATTGCTACTCTAGCTACACCTAAAATTACACTTGAGGATATAGAAAACCCTAATAGAATAAAAGTCGTATTAAATAATAATAACAATGCTATTTACTTCTCTAGAAGCCCAATACCAAACACCTATCACGCAAATAAGAAAGAGGGGAAATATTTTCCTTTTTTAAGACATATTGGGTTATACGCTTTTAAAAAAGATGTTCTCTTAGAATTAGTGAAGTTAGAAAAAACAATACTAGAACAAACAGAATCACTAGAACAATTGCGATGGATGTATTATAACTATCCAATATCTGTTGTACAAACAACTATTGAAACACCAAACATAGACACTCCAGAAGATGTTAAAGCTGTATTAGAAATATTAGAGAGAGAGGTTTGCTAATTTGCGTACCTAGTCCGAAAAGCGTAACTTTGTTTTATGGTATCATTTGAAGAAATTATTGGAAATCTTTTATTGCGTCATAACTGTGTCGTGATTCCCGATTTTGGTGGTTTTGTTGCTAAGCAATCAGCTGCTCGAATTGATATAGAGAACGGAATTGTTCATCCGCCTAAAAAATCCATTCTTTTTAACCGTCAACTCATTAACAATGATGGTTTAATGATTAACGAATATGCCAATCAACAACAAATTCCTTTCGAACAAGCATTGCTTGAAATAAAAGGAATCACTTCTTCTTGGTTGAAAGAATTACATAATGGTCGAAGAGTCTCTATTGAAAAAGTAGGGTATCTATTTCAAGACGAAGAACGAAATATTTGTTTTGAACAAGATCGTCATTTCAACCTTTTACTTTCATCCTTTGGTTTAGGTCAAGTTCATTTTATTGCCCAAGAAGATGTTGAACTTGTAAAAAGAAAAATTGCAATTGAAACAGAAACACCTATACCAACACATGATTTTGCACTAGATTCTGAAGTTTCTATTGATGAGTCAAGAATTATCCCAATAAATCAGAAAGAGACACATAAAAAAACATCTCCAATTTGGAAATATGTTGCTGCTGTTGCAGCAATACCTGTAGTTTTTTATTCTATTTGGATTCCAATGAAAACAGATGTTCTTGAATCAAATATGCTTTCAACAAAAGACTTCAACCCATTCAAGAAAGAAGTTGTTGTGCATTACGCTACAAAGGACGTTAAAACAAAGTCAGTTACTGCTCCTTTTTTTTCTTTAGATGATCAGATTAAAGAAATAAAAAAAGAAGACGTCGTTAATTTCTCATATTCGCTAACGGAAGATGCATTTGTTCTCGTTGATTTATACGAAAATAAGGATACAAAAAACATTCAAATAGCTGAATCGCAAATCCAAGCACATTTTATTGTGGGTTGTTTCGCAGATCAAAATAATGCCTTTGCATTAGTAACAGATTTGAAATACAATGGATTTAAGGGGGCAAAAATATTAGATCACAATAAAGGACTTTATCGTGTTACCATTGGTGGCGCTATAAGTCTTTCTGAATTAGACCAAATGATACTTAGAGCGAAAACTTTAGGCATTGATGGTTGGTTGTTAAAATAGATTTTCATGAAATATCGGTTATTGAATGCTGATGAATTAAGTGTTCTAGAAGAGGATTTAAAAGCCTTTTTAATCATCAATGGTATAGATGGAGAAATTTGGGCACAGATAAATAAAGAAAAACCCGATAAAGCTATTCAATTAGTTGCATTGTTCTCAGACACTGTTCTCCAAAAAGTCTATGAAAAGATAAACTATCTAGAATATAGAAGCGCCAATTCGTGCCTCGTATTTAAATTAAATAAATTAGATATTCAGTTAATATCTCTTCAATTAACAGGACATCATTCCTTCTCTCTTTCTGATGCTGAAAATATAAATAAAACATTAAATCAAGCAAGAGAAAATTTGGAGATATATAAATCTCAAAAGAAATATTCCAAAAATCGTGAACTTGAAATACATGAAATGATATCTCAAGGTTGTATACCAAGCAATAGTGAGTTTTGGACCTCGTTAGAAAAAGCATTTTTACACTAAAAAATAAATATGAAAAAATTAATTTTTACTTGTTCATTAGCACTTAGTACTGTAACATTTTCTCAATTACAAGCACCAATGCTTAGTCCATTAGCGAAACTAGAACAAACAATTGGCTTAACTAAAGTTTCAATTGAATATTCAAGACCTCAAAAAGCGAACAGAAATATATTCCCATCAGCAATCCCATATGGCCAAGTTTGGAGAGCTGGAGCGAATAGAAACACCGTTTTCTCAACAGATGATAGATTAGTTTTTGGAAAAGACACTTTAAAAGCAGGCTCATATGCACTTTTTGTTATTCCTGAAGCAACAGAATGGACCTTATTATTCTACAAATCTATTGAAAACTGGGGGGTTCCAACCGACTTCTCAAAAGATAAAGTAGCACTTGAAGTTAAGACTAAGATCACAAAGAATATTAAACCTGTTGAAAATTTCACAATTCAAATTGATAATGTTACAATAAACAATGCTATATTAACTATGACTTGGGACAATGTAGCAACAGCCTTTCCTTTTCAAGTGATGACGGAAGCAAAAATGCAAAACAATATAGCGATAGCATTCGCTGGTCCTTCAGCCACAGACCACTATAAAGCTGCTGATTATCTATTAAATTCAAATGGAGATATGAATCAAGCTTTAGAACATATTAATCAAGCAATTGTTCTAGCCGGTAATGAAAATGCTCCTTTCTTCTATATTAGAAAGAAAGCTTTAATTCAAGCAAATTTAAAGGATTTCAAAGGTGCTATTGACACAGCAAGCATGTCACTAGATGCCGCAAGAAAAGCTGGAAACGACGAATATGTCAGATTAAATGAAGCGTCAATTAAAGAATGGACAAAAACATTATCTTCTGATAAGAAAAAACTTTTTGGAAATAAATAAAAAAGAGGAAGTAGGATATGTCTACATTGAAATACCATCTTGAAGATCGATACGGCGCACATCGTGTTATGGACGTACCTGTTTCAGAAGGTGAGTTTCCGTTATTAGCAATTGAAATTGAAGCAAAGCAACCAGTAACATTGATCATGACAAATGGTTTGTATCAAAAAGAAATGATGGTGCCGGAAAAAGTAAAAAACAGAAAACATATTGAACTTTTCTTTGCTCTTCCATCTTATTGGGAATATGAAGAAATTGATAACCCTAAAAGGAACTGGATTTTTTCATGGATTCAAAAACTAGCGAAACATCTACATGAAAATGATACTTGGTATGGATATGGTCATACCTTTTCAAATCAATCAATTATAGACGGTAAGATAAGCTATAACCCTCTATCACCCATTGTTAGTGCACAACATTTAATTCTACTAGACCCAATAAATTTAGATTATGAAATCCAAAAACTAGAAATTGATGGGAAAGAAATTCATTTCTTAGCAATTGTCCCAATATTTAGCGATGAACTAGACTATAAACAAGGTCAAAGTGCACGGAAATTAGTTGGGAAAATGATGAATAAAGGCGTTTCAGAAACCATCGATGAATTTAGAGGTTCAGTATTAAAAAGAAATTGGAGATTTATTAAATAACCGAATCAAACATTAATAAAAAATATATGCTATTATCAATGACAGGTTTCGGAAAATCTTCTGGAACATTTGAAGGAAAAAAAATGTCTGTGGAAGTTAGATCCTTAAATAGTAAAGGATTAGATTTAAACACCCGCGTTCATAATTTTTATAAAGAAATTGAACCGGAGATTAGAAAAAAAACAACCGAGTTATTAGAGCGAGGTAAAGTAGACATTAGTATAAATATTGATAGCACAGGTGAATCAAAAAGTTTTTCAATAAATAAAGACCTTGCTAAAGCTTATGCAAAAGATTTACAAGAAATCAATTCAGAGATTGGAGGAAAGTCAGAAGATCTATTAAGTCTTATAATGCGAATGCCTGACATCTACATAAATGAAAAAGAAGAACTGTCGAAAAATGAGAAAACTTTTATTTTATCATTAGTCGACGAAGCTTGTAAAAAACTAACTGATTTCAGAAGACAGGAAGGAATAGCTTTAGAAAGTGAGTTTACTGACCGTATTAATGCTATCTCAAAGGCCTTATCTAATGTTCCTCAATATGAAAATGAGCGAATTGAAACAGTGAAAGAAAGAATAAAAAAAGGTTTAGAAGAAATCACAAATGGAAACTACGATGAAAACCGATTCGAGCAAGAATTAATTTTTTATATTGAAAAACTTGATGTTAGTGAAGAAAAAATGAGATTAAATAATCATCTTTCTTACTTCATAGAAACAATGAAAACACCATTTGCAGGTAAAAAACTAGGCTTTATTGCTCAAGAAATAGGTCGTGAAGTAAATACACTTGGTAGTAAATGCAACCATACTGAAATTCAAAAATTAGTTGTCGACATGAAAGACAACTTAGAGAAAATAAAAGAACAAGTTCTGAATACATTGTAAAAAAATGAGCATCGAACAAAAAACAGGTAAGTGTATTATTTTTTCTGCGCCTTCTGGAGCTGGGAAAACGACAATTGTGCACCACTTACTTCATTCAATTGATAATTTAGCATTTTCAATTTCTGCTTGTAGTAGAGCTCCAAGAGCTAATGAAGTAGAAGGTAAGGATTATTATTTTTTAGGTTTAAAAGGTTTCCAAAACAAAATAAAAGAAGATGCTTTCTTAGAGTGGGAAGAAGTTTATGTAGACAATTTTTATGGGACATTAAAATCTGAAATTAATAGAATCTGGTCACTTGGAAAGACGGTAATTTTTGACGTAGATGTAATTGGTGGTTTAAATCTAAAAAAAGTAATTGGTGATAATGCACTCTCCATTTTTGTTAATCCTCCTAGTTATGAAGAACTTGAAAAACGTCTTAGGAGTCGTTCTACAGAAAGTGAAGAGAAAATTGTAATGCGTCTTTCAAAAGCACATCAAGAACTAAGTTATGCTGATCAATTTGATGTCATTCTAATAAATGATGATTTGCAATTAGCATGTGAAAGAGCACAAGGAATTGTTACGGCATTTATTAAGCAATAATGAAAATAGGCTTATACTTTGGATCATTTAACCCTATTCATATAGGGCATCTAATCATTGCGAATCACATCATTCAGTTCAGTGATTTAAATGAAATTTGGTTTGTCGTATCACCACACAATCCATTAAAAGAAAAGAGCACACTACTCACTGACTATCATAGACTTGCCCTTGTAAATGAAGCTATAAAAGATAATGATCTATTCAGAGCTTCAGACATTGAGTTTAAGATGGAACAACCGAGTTACACCGTAAAAACACTTGTTGCTTTAAAAGAAAAGTTCCCATACCATGACTTTTCTTTGATAATGGGAGAAGATAATGTCCATACTATGGATAAATGGTACAATTATGAATACATACTAGAAAATTACAGCATTTGGGTATACCCAAGAGCATATGACTCACTTTCTCAAGTAAAAGATGTGAAAACCCCAAAAAAGGTGGTTAATCATCCCTCAATCCATTGGATAAAAGACGCACCGACGATGAATATTTCATCAAGTCACGTTAGAAGGCTAATTAGAGAAGGTAAAAATGTAAAATACTTATTACCAAACGCCGTTTGGAAATACATTGATGAGATGGGATTTTATCAATAAAAAAAACACCTTTCGGTGCTTTTTTTATATCAAGTTCATTTCTGGTACAAAATCAGGAACTACTAACTCTCCTTCCGTTGCATTTACAATTTGTTCAACAGACACTCCAGGTGCTCGTTCAATCAAGTGAAACTTACCTTCTTTAATTTCCATAAAAGCCAGTTCAGTCACTACTTTTTTTACACATCCAACCCCTGTAAGCGGAAGCGTACATTCCTTTAATATTTTCGATTCACCCGCTTTATTCGTATGCATCATAGCGACAATGATATTCTCAGCAGATGCGACAAGATCCATAGCTCCACCCATTCCCTTAACCATTTTCCCGGGGATTTTCCAGTTAGCAATATCACCATTCTGTGAAACTTCCATTGCTCCAAGTACAGTTAATTGAACATGCTGGCCGCGTATCATTGCAAATGACATAGCAGAATCAAAGAAGACTGCTCCTTTCCTAGCTGTAATTGTTTGTTTACCTGCATTTATTAAGTCAGCATCCTCTTCCCCTTCAAATGGGAAAGCACCCATTCCAAGAATACCATTTTCTGATTGAAATTCTACTGCGATACCTTCAGGAATAAAATTAGCAACAAGAGTTGGTATCCCTATACCGAGATTGACATACCAGCCGTCTCTTAACTCTTGAGCAATACGTTGTGCTATTCCATTTTTATCTAATGCCATAATAGTCGATTTAATTTATAGATAGCTAATACTATTTAGTTCGAACAGTACGCTGTTCGATTCTCTTCTCAAACATCGCTCCTTTGAAAATTCGTTGAACAAAAATTCCAGGAGTGTGAATATAATTGGGGTCAAGTTCTCCTGCTGGAACCAGTTCTTCAACCTCTGCAACTGTTATTTTACCAGCCATTGCCATCATTGGATTGAAATTACGTGCAGTAGATTTGAAAACAAGATTACCTTCCGTGTCACCTTTCCACGCTTTTACGATTGCAAAATCAGCTGTTAAAGCTTCTTCTAAAATATGAGGTTTTCCATTATAAATACGAATTTCTTTACCTTCAGCAATCTCTGTCCCATATCCTGCTGGTGTGAAAAAAGCTGGAATTCCAGCACCTCCTGCTCTACATCTTTCAGCTAAAGACCCTTGTGGAATTAAATCTACTTCTAATTCACCAGAAAGCATTTGTCTTTCGAACTCGGCATTTTCCCCTACATAAGAACTAATCATTTTTTTGATTTGCTTCTTTTGTAATAAAAGCCCTAATCCAAAATCATCTACTCCAGCATTATTAGAAATACAAGTCAAATCTTTAATTTCCATTTTCACTAATTGTGCGATTGAATTTTCTGGTATTCCACAAAGTCCAAACCCTCCAAGCATTAGCGTCATTCCATCTTTTACTCCTAATAATGCTTCTTCAACATTTTTTACGACTTTATTCATTTCAATTAAGTATAAGAGTTAGTTAATTCCTTATTTAAAAGGATTGAAATTCTCATCAGTATATCCTTCATATCCACAACTGTAAGCTCCTGGATCATAATTATCCGGTACCTTAAAGTCACCTTGAGATATTTTTAGCTTATTATCTTTATACACTTGTTGCATGAAGTATCCAAATATAGGCATAGCCATCCTCGCTCCTTGCCCCCATTCCATGGATTCAAACCGCACTTGCTTGTCTTCTGCTCCTACCCAAACGCCTGTAACAAGATCTGGTGTTAATCCCATGTACCAGCCATCAGCATTACCTTGAGTTGTACCTGTCTTTCCTGCCATTGGTTGAGTAAAGCCTCCGTAAGCTGCACTTGATCGTAAACGTCCAGCAGTACCTCCTGACACCACGTTCTTCATCATTTTTAAGGTTTCATAAGCAACATTAACATTCATCACTTCTTTAGAAAACCCTTCTTCTTGATAAATTACATTTCCATTTCGATCTTCAATTCTCAATACCGTTATTGGACGGTTATAGATCCCATTGTTAACCCACATAGATTGAGCACCAGTCATTTCATATAATGACAAGTCCATTGGCCCCAAACACATTGCAGGAACCTCATCCTCTGGTCGGATATTGATGTCAACATCTCGCATTAATTTAGCAATCATTTTTGGCCCTGCATATCCCCCCATCAAAGACATTACAGCAACAGTACCAGGGTTATTTGAATTTGCTAAAGACCAAGCAATCGTTTTTCCAATAGGTACAGTTCCTCTTGGGCACCATCTATTAAGCACTCGTCCATTACCATCTTCAACATTTACGCAGTATTCCATATCTTGATAAGTCATACACGGTTTAGCAACACCCATTGCAAGAGCAGTTCCATAAACAAAAGGCTTTATTGTTGATCCAACTTGTCTCTTTCCTTGCTTAACATGGTCGTAAGCAAAATGAGATATATCTACACCACCAACCCAGGCTTTTACGAAACCTGACTGAGGCTCTATCGAAACCAATCCTGCATGTAAGAACCCTTTATAATAGCGAATGGAATCATTTGGTGTCATAACCGTATCTCTTAATCCTTTATAAGAGAAAACGGACATTTCCGTCTTAACATCAAAGCTTTTCAACACTTCAGATTCAGATAAACCAGCATCAATACCATTCGCATATCTTTCTGACTGCTTTCTTGCACGCCCCATAATACGATTAATCTGCTCATCTGTAATTGGCTCTCCGTTATATGTTTGAGCAAATGGGAAACGCTTTCTTCTCTTATTATTTTTATCAAATTCGGGTTGAAGGATTGTTTTCATGTGCTTTACAACTGCATCCTCTGCATATTGCTGCATGTTTACGTTTACTGTAGTATAAATACGTAATCCATCTCTATACAAATCATAAGGAGTTCCGTCTTTCTTTTTATACAAAAGTTCACCACTTTCATTTTTACGTTTAAATAACTCTGTTAAATCTTTACGTAGAGACTCCCTAAAATAAGGTGCCATTCCTTCTTTATGATCAACAACTTGATAATCCACCTTGATGGTTTCGTTCTTCAATTGTTCATATTCCTCTTTCGTTATTTTTTGAGTCAAGGCGTTATTGTCTTTATTAGAATTTTTTAGCCACTGCATCAAAACTTGGTTACGGCGTTGATGAATTAATAAACTATCCGCTGCACGGGCATTATCAACATCTGCTTGTTCAACCTTTTCACGATCAATTCCTTTTTTTGCAGCAATTCGTCCTCTATAATCACGAATTAGATACGTTCTTGGATTATATAAAGATGGATTATTTACCATCCCAACCAAACACGCTGCTTCAGATTTCGTTAAATCTTTTGGTGACTTATTAAAATAAACTTTAGCAGCATTTTCAATTCCAACTGCATTATACAAGAAATCAAACTGATTAAGGTACATCGTAACAATTTCCTCTTTCGTAAATCTTTTCTCCAAACGAACGGCAATAATGTTCTCTTGCGCTTTTTCATCTACACGGGATAAGATTCGTCCCATTCTACCTAAATTTCTTCCTGGAATGTCTTCTCCGGCATTTCGTGCTGCTCTTTCACTTTCTCGCTGTTGCAGTGTAAATAATAGTTTTGCTAATTGTTGAGATATTGTACTAGCACCACCGTTAGATCCTAATTTTACAATTGCCCTTGCTAATCCTTTAAAATCGACGCCTGAATGCTCCATAAAACGCTCATCCTCTGTAGAAATAAGTGCGTTAATAACATTAGGTGAAATTTGATCATAAGTAACAGATGTACGATTTACGGTCCAATATCTACCCAATTCTGTTTCGCTATCATCTGCATAAACAATAGAAGCAAGCATCTCAGGTGGATTATCCAACATTTCAACAGAAGGCAATTTATCCTCAGACTGCACTAATAAAAGGGTAGAAATAAGGATAAATGGCGTGAAAGCAAAAAGCCAGAGTAATAAATAGATTCTCTTTTTTGCTTTGTCAGAAAATTCATTTGTACTTGTTTTCTTAGACATGAAAAATATTATTTTAAGTAAAAATAAACAAAAAGAAGGCTAGATTGAAGTCTTAAGAGAGATTGATTAAACAATACTTTGTTAAAACAATGTATCTCGTCGTTGGCTATCTAATTTCAACAGAATGAAGAACATCAATGAAAAAGACATCATTGAAGATCCACCATAGCTGAAGAAGGGCAAGGGAATTCCGATTACTGGAACAAATCCTATATTCATCCCAATATTGATTGCAAAGTGATAAAACAATATCATTCCAACACAATACGCATAAACCCTATTATACACGGATCTTTGTCTTTCTGCAACACGAATAATACGAAGTAAGAAGAACATATAAAGGGAAACTAAAGTTGCTGTACCAACAAACCCCCACTCTTCTGCAAAAGGGCAAAAGATAAAATCGGTCTCACTCTCTGGAACGTGATTTGCTTCTACACTAGAAAGTGTCGCGTTAAGATACCCTTTACCAAACATTCCCCCAGAACCAACAGCTGTCATCGCACGATTTCTATTATAATCCTCGCCATCACGTTCATCTTCATCATTCAACCCTAACAACAACTCAATTCGCGTCTTTTGATGGTGTTTCAACGAATTGAAAGCTGTAGTAATTGATGCTGACAAAGCAGAAAAACAGAGGAAAACAATAGTCAAAACAAGAATAATCTTCCTTCTGTTCCTATCTCCTAAAAATGTGATGGCTAGAAAATAAAATAACAAACAAATCAAAAAGATCACAGCGATGATGGCATAAATTGCGGGGATCTCATATAATCCAATAAAAGCAAGGTCGAAGGTTGTTTTTGATAGTAGTAATGTAAAAATGGATAAGATTAAAATGACAAACATTAATGGGATAAAGTGTGTACCTACCCAAGTTTCTTTAAAGCGAACCCCAGGAATAGCATTCGTGATTGCTAAAACAAGTGGGTCGAATGTAATCCCTTCACGGTACATTACAAACAAGAAAGCGGTAAATACCAATACTGTACCAGCATCTGGTTGAAGAATAATCAAAATCACAGGGATTCCAATAATTAATAAACATTGAAAAACGGTCTTATAATTCTGTAGCTTAATATTTACTCCATTTAAAAATTGAGCCAAGAGTAAAGCTGTACCTATTTTTGCAAACTCTGCCGGCTGAATACCAAAACTTCCGATTCCTAACCATGCACGCGCGCCATTGATTGGAGTGGTAAACAATACAGCGACAAGTAAAAATAATGTACCAATATAGATTGGCAAAGCGAACTTTCGATATATCTCCGCATCAATTAAAAAAACAATCAGTCCTAAAAACAAGGAAACACCAAACCACATCAACTGTCTCCCATAAAACATATTGATATCCCATATATTTGGGTGTTTTTCGGAATAAGCAGTAGAATAGATGGTCGCAATACCCATTCCTACAATTAAGAAATAGGTGATCAGCAATAACCAATCAACATTACTTGTTAATTTTTCCCCTTGTCTCATTCTCTAATCTAATTTAGCTTCTAAGATTCTTTGTTCTTTTGCTTGGTCACTTATCTTACCATATAAGTATCTTTCTACCATCAAACTCGCTATTGGAGCAGCCCACGTCCCTCCAAATCCGGAATTCTCTACAAACACAGCAATGGCTATTTTAGGATTATCTCTTGGTGCAAAACAAATAAATACTGAGTGATCTTTTCCATGTGGGTTTTGAGCCGTTCCTGTTTTTCCGCAAACGATTGTATTTGGAACACGTGCTCCTCTTGCGGTTCCCCCGCCTTCTTCTACAGCCATACGCATTCCTTCAACTACGGGTTCATAATGTATAGCATCTACCATGGTTTTGTGTTTCACCTTAAAATTATCATGAGGGCCCTTGTCTCCAATAGATTTCACAACATGTGGTGTTATATACCATCCTCGATTCGCCATAATTGCGGCTAGATTTGCCATTTGAAGTGGCGTCATTTTCACCTCTCCTTGTCCAATAGCAATGGAACGAATGGTTGAAAACGCCCAACGATGGTGTCCATACCACTTGTCGTAAAATTTTGGATCAGGAATCAATCCCGCTCGAATCCCAGAAATATCAGAATCTAACTTTATTCCCAATCCAAAAGAATGTAGGTAATCCGCCCAAAGTCCTAAACCTATTTCTGCATCAGCAAAAGCATTCTTTTTCTTTCCTTGATGAATGATTTTACGGGTTACGTAATAAAAATAGGGATTACAAGACATTTGTACGCCTTTTGCAACACTACTAGCGGTTGGATGATTGTGACATCCTACCATACTTTTTGTACAGGGGAAAGAAGCATTTTTATCAATAACACCTTCTTGCATTCCTATCAGCGCTTGTGTCAACTTAAAGATTGATCCTGGCGGATATTCCGCTTGTAACGGCCTTGGAAACAATGGCTTCTTTGGATCTTGTAATAAAACAGGATAGTTCTTCGATATATTCGATTTCCCTACAAATAAATTTGGATCATAAGAAGGTGAAGAAACCATTGATAAGATTTCACCAGAAGAAGGCTCGATAGCTACAATACTTCCCATTTTATTACGCATCAAGGATTCTCCATAAACCTGTAATTCGATGTCCAATCCTAATGTCAATGGATCCGCTTGTACAGCAGCAGTATCATACCTCCCTTCCGCATATTTATTTAAAGCGTTGTTCAGAGCATTTGTTACGATATAATGTACTCCTTTTTGCCCTCTTAATTCCTTTTCGTAATATTTTTCAATCCCAGCTTTCCCTATGTTGTCGCCAGGTCGGTAAAAGCGATCTTCTTTAATGTCTTCTCTATTAGTTTCAGCCAAATATCCTAAAATATTCGCTCCACCAGAGTAGGGATAGTTTCTCATAGAAGTAACCTTCTCAAAAAAGCCTGGAAAACGTGCTAAATGAGGGGCTATATGAGCAATTTCTTCAGCCGTCAATTCCTTTAAAAAAGCATATTCTCTACCCGGTTGATAATTTGGCACTTTTTTTCCATCTTTACGCTTAAACATTCCTTCACGATGGCGAATATCAATAAAACGATTTCGAATATCTTCTACCGTCATTCCTAATAATTCTCCAAATGCAACCGTATCCAAATGAGTAATCTCTTTCTCGATAAACATTAAATTGTAATAGGCTTTGTTAGAAACCACCTTTTTACCATTTCGATCAAACATTACCGCTCTTGGAGGTGTTAAAAACCTTCTCTTTTCAGAAATTTCTTGAGCACGCACCTTCCACTGTTCATCAATCACTTGCATGTGAAACAAACGTCCAAGGTAAATCAGTCCAATGATACTGATTACCGCAAAAATGACATATTTACGATTATCTAAATTCATTTTGCCCCTTCTCTTTTAACGAAAATCATTTGATACAATAAACATCCGAAGTAAGAAATTGGAAGACTTAAAACAATTTTCTGAATCAAATAAATTAAAGAATTAACCGAAAATTGTTCAAACATGAAAAACCAAATATGATGAATGGTCAATAAAATGATGGACACTTTAAGAAACCATATTTTACCCATTTCATACATCGTTCCTGAATAAATACCTTCATAACCATCTCGTGGGCTAAACATTTTATAAACTACAGGTCTGAAAAGTGCCATAGTCAATAAACTTGAAGCGTGTAAACCACCAGTGTTTGATAATGAATCAATAACAATTCCCATTACAAAGGCTATTAACAAAACCAATATTGGCTTTAAATCAAAGGGCAACAACAAAATAAACAAAGGGTAAATCATAATATGAATACCTTGTCCAATCTCAATTTGGCTGAGAATAAATACTTGAAGAAAAATAATCAAGAATAATCTGATTATTTGAATTATTAAATTTTTCATTTTTGGTCTTTTACCTCAGCTTCTAATTTCTTTTGTTCCTCCAACAATAGATTATGCACGACATAAATCTTTTGGAGCTTACGATAGTCGACACTATAAGCAATTTTAACATCCCAAATAGCCTGTCCTTCAACCTCTAAAACCTTGTACACTTTCCCAATTAAGATTCCCTTCGGAAAAATCCCAGATCCTCCTTGTGTAATAACTCGTGACCATTTTGGAATATCTAAATCATTAGAAACACCAGAAACGGATCCTATTTTTGAAGACCTGCCATCCCACTTTAACAATCCCGATTGATTCACAGATGGAATCTCTACATCCACATTTATATGTTCTGAAAGCACCGTTTTCACTAAAGAAAAATGTTTTGAAACACTGTGAACAACCCCTACAATTCCTTCATCGGATACAACACCCCATCCTACTTTTACACCTTGGTCTTCTCCAATGTTAATAGTGAAATAATTATTCGCTTTATCAAACGTACTGTTAATCACCTCTCCAGCAATGTATTCAAATTTTTGAATATACGTGGTGTCATTAATAATCATTGTACTTCTGTCTACACGCTGTAAAGACATCGGTTGATTCTCCATCAACTCTAGATTCGTTTTCTGTAAAACATCGTTTGTAGACTCTAATTTCATGTGCTTAACGATCGCATTTCTTTTCTCCCATAAACTAGCATTTACGGAGTTCACTGAAGACAATAATTGGGTCTTCGGTTGTTGAAAAAAAGAGAAGTAAAGGGTAAGAGCTACAGCTTGTAAAATAGCGTATACCACAAAAATTTGAAACCGACTTAAAAATGCTATAAGATTGCGCATGGTGCAAAGATAATTAAAGCCAATTGGAAAATACTTTTTTTACATAAAAAAGGGCATCCAAAAGATGCCCTTTAATTTACTCTTAAAATTCTTGCTTTATTTTTGAAATTCTACAGCAACAGAATTAACGCAAAACCTTAATCCTGTTGCTGTTGGCCCATCATCGAAGACATGTCCAATATGTCCCTTACATTGGGAGCAAACAATCTCTTTTCGAATCATATGATGGGAGTAATCCATTACCTCTTCTATTGCACCTGGATTACAACTATCATAACTTGGCCAACCACACGAAGAAGGAAATTTTTGATCACTTTTAAAAAGAACTTGCCCACAACCTACGCAATGGTAATCTCCTTTCTCAAAAAAATCATTATACAAACCTGAAAATGGTGCTTCTGTTCCTTTTTCACGCAGAACATAAAATTGCATTTCAGTCAATTTGTCTTTCCAATCTTTCTCTTCCATGATATAAAAATACGAGAAATATTAGTCTAACGATTTTTTAATTTCTCCTTTCACTTCTTTGACTGCTTCTTCAACTGCTCTTTCAGCTTTGTCAACTTCATTATCTGCTCCTTCTCCTAATTCTTTTGCAGCTTCACCCGCCTTTCGCCACTCTTCCTTCGCCTTTTCAGCCGCTTTATCTAGTTCCTCTTGTGCTTTAGCAACAGTTTCTTTGTACAACACTTCAGACTTTTCTGCTGCCTCACGAATTTTTTCATTCGAATCAGCAGCCAGTTCTTTTAATTTTCGCTCTGCATCAGACCCGGTATACGTGCTTTTACTAACTACCCCATCACGTGTTTCTTCAATTACCAATTCTGTATCACCATTACTGTTTTTATGTACATCAATAGAAACAGCATCTTCATTTTTAGATGAACAACTGGCCGCAAATAGGAAAGCAGAAAGGGAAATCCCTAATAAAAATCTTCTTTTCATAATCTTTAATTTTTTAGGTTCTATCAATAATACAATGATTATCAATGCAAAGCTGTTAAGAAAGGTTAAGTACTTTGGCTCATTTCACAAAGAAACAAAACAATTTTTTGAATCCTTTCCTTGGAAGAAGAGAGTCGAACAATTTTTTGATGTAACTTTATAAAATCAATCATTTTGCATGTCAAAACTACCAAAAGTAGGTTCGAGTATTTTCAGTGTCATGTCGAAAATGGCTTCGGACCATCAAGCGATTAATTTATCTCAAGGTTTCCCAAATTTTGAGATTGATCCTTTATTAAAAGAGATTCAACAAAAAGTTGTACAAGACGGTAATGCGAATCAATACTGTCCAATGGCTGGGCATCCGGCGCTAATGGAACAAATACAAAAAGCGGTTCTTCTTTCGTACAACAAATCCATTGCTATTTCTGATGAACTTTTAATCACCGCCGGCGCAACACAAGCGATTTTTACTTTATTGCAGGCCTTGGTTCATCAAGGGGACGAAGTGATTATTCTCGATCCATGTTATGACTGCTACGATCCCGGAATTGTTTTGGCTGGCGGACAAGCAAAGCACATTGCATTAAACGAAGATTATTCCCCTAATTGGAGATCTATAGAAGCGGCAATCCATTCTAAAACACGAATGATTATCATAAATAATCCACATAACCCGTCAGGTAGAATATGGACAGAAAGTGATTTTGTAGCGTTGGAAGAATTGGCTGAAAAGTTCCCTCAATTATTAATCCTCTCAGATGAAGTATATGAATTCATCACTTTTGAACAAAAACACATCTCTATTCATCAACGCACAAAACTAGCAGATAGAGCAATAAGTGTCAGCTCCTTTGGCAAAACGTTTCACATAACAGGATGGAAAATCGGTTACCTCATCGCACCAAAAGTATACATGGACGAAATAAAAAAAGTACACCAATTTCTAGTTTTTTCCGTGAACAGCGTTGGGCAACACAGCCTTGCCGAATACATGAAAAACGTACAATTAGAGTCCCTCGGTGAATTCTATCAGCAAAAAAGAGATTACTTTCAATCTCTCATAAAAAACAGTCGCTTTGAATTATTACCCTCGCAAGGAACATATTTTCAATTGGCTAGCTATGCACCAATTTCACATGAAAGCGACATCGATTTCACACAAAGATTAATCACAGAACACAAGATTGCAACCATTCCGGTTTCTGTTTTTAACGAAGATGGTCGGGATTTAAAACACATTCGTTTTTGTTTTGCGAAAACAAACGAAACCTTGGAACAAGCAGCAGAAATTCTAAATAAAATTTAGTGTAAACTTCATACAACATGCAAGACATAAAAGTAGCCATCGTTCAAGCCAATCAGTTTTGGGAAGACAAAACCGCTAACCTGTTACACCTGAAGAAATGTGTAGAAAACGAACAAGCCGATTTATTCCTTTTTCCAGAAATGTTCCACACGGGGTTTTCTATGAATGCCGAAGTGTTGGCCGAAAAATGGACGGATAGCCAAGGTTTAAAATTCCTTATTCAGCTAGCTAGAGAGAAAAATGCAGCTTGCTACACTTCTTTGATTATAGAAGAAAACGGTGCTTTCTATAACCGAGCAGTTTTTGTAGAACCTAATGGGAAAGTAGTACATTACGACAAACGAAAATCGTTCGGGCTAGCAGGTGAAGACAAAATTTTTACTCCCGGAACAGAACAAGTGATTCACAATTATAAAGGATGGAACTTCCTACTACAAATCTGTTATGATTTAAGATTTCCAGAAATTCAATTGAATTATACAAAAAATGGAGTGCCCTTGTATGACGTTTTACTCACTATTGCCAATTGGCCAGAGCGTAGAAATCAACATTGGAAAGCTCTTCTACCCGCACGAGCAATAGAAAACCAAGCTTACGTTTGTGCTGCTAACCGTGTGGGGACAGATGCACACGACTTAGTCTATTCTGGCGACAGCGCCATCCTTGATGCTCTTGGCAATCACCTTGTTCAAGGAGCCTATACAGAAGCCGTATTGTCCACAACTTTGTCCGCTTCAAATCTAAATTACATTCGTCAAAAACTACCTTTCCTAAAAGACAGAACTTTATAACATGGAGTTGAACGAAGAGAAAAAAATTGGTGTTGCCATCTTAGGATCCACAGGTTCAATTGGTACGCAAGCGCTAGATGTAATTGCAGCGCACAGCAACAAATTTAATCTAGAAGTACTTACAGCTGGGAAGAATGCAGATTTACTCATAGAACAAGCTATTCAATTTCAACCCAACACGGTTGTCATTCAGGATGAAGAACAATACATAAAAGTAAAAGATGCACTTTGGTCCCACGACATTCATGTATATGCAGGAGAAGATGCTCTTTGTCAAGTTGTGGAAGCCAAAGAGATTGACGTTGTATTAACCGCTTTGGTAGGGTATGCCGGTCTGAAACCAACCATGCACGCCATTTGGGCAAAGAAAAACATTGCTTTGGCGAACAAAGAAACGTTGGTGGTAGCAGGTGAAATAGTTACCCGTGAAGCAGCCAAACATGGTGTAAACATTTACCCTGTGGACTCGGAACACTCCGCCATTTTTCAATGTTTAGTTGGTGAATTTCACAATAAAATTGAAAAAATATTCTTGACAGCTTCAGGTGGTCCTTTTCGTGGTTTTTCAATGGAAGATCTACAAAAAGTAACAAAAGAACAAGCCCTAAAACACCCCAATTGGGAAATGGGAGCCAAAATCACGATAGACTCGGCATCTATGATGAACAAGGGTCTTGAAGTCATTGAAGCAAAATGGCTCTTTGGGTTAAAACCGGAACAAATCGACGTGATTGTGCACCCTCAATCCATAGTACATTCTTTAGTGCAATTCGAAGACGGAAGCATTAAGGCACAAATGGGGTTGCCCGATATGCGTTTACCGATTCAATTTGCCTTTACTTTCCCGCACCGATGGCCAACTGATCATCCACGGTTTAACTTTTTAGATTACCCAAATTTGAGTTTTGAACAACCCGACCGAAAGGCTTTTAGAAATTTAGATTTAGCGTACACCGCAATGGAAATGGGAGGTACAGCAGCTTGCGCACTCAATGCAGCAAATGAAATGGCCGTAGCCGCTTTTCTGGATGACCAGCTTCCGTTCCTGGATTTGGCAACAATAAACGAAAAAGTAATGCTGGAAATGCCAACCCTTCAACAACCCACTTTAGAAGATTATTTTACCATCGATGCCGAAAGCAGATTATTAGCTCAACGCTTCATAAAAGGATAATTAGACAAATAAAGGAAATAAAATCACTTTCAATTCCATATAAATAGTAGAAAACACCGTGATCTTGCGTTAGGGATTGCAGTGGAAAGCTTTTTTGTGACGAAGGAGCAAAAAACTTGTAGCGGATAGCCCGACCCGACAGGGAAACGCCCAAGAAAAGCTAGATAGAGGAAATGATTTGGCAGCCTTAACGGTCTACTGGCTTTAGTAAAATGGTGAAAAAGGCTTCACTTGCTGCTTTACATGTGCTTCCGTTGGTCGCAATGCAAACCCAGCGTTCACCCCCTTTTCACTGCTTTTAGCTATCGCCATCCGCCCGGGCTGGGTTTACGGTACTTTACTCCTTGAAATAAAAAAGGCCAGCGATAAACGCCAGCCTTTCCCAATTTTTATAGTCATCGATTAATTGATGCCCAATTTTTTCTTTAAATCCTTTTGAATTCCATCTTTGTGAAGATAGATGTTCATGGTTTTATATTTGTAATAATTTTCAGACACATACAAAAATCCTTGTGGGTAATTTCCTGTTCCCCAAGAGTTTTTCACTAAGAAATATTTAGTGCCTTTTTGATCTTTGTACAAACCAACGATGTGCATACCGTGATCATCTGTAGTGGATTTATCTTCGTATCCTGCTTGACGCAATTCTTGTGTGATGGTCAATTCTTTAACTGGTGTTTTAAATGCGTTAGAGATTCTTTCCGCACCACCGTCAGAGAAATGAGAATTGTCTTTTCCTTTCACTTGAATGGTATTCGGGTCTTCAGGAACGATTCCCAATCCGTTAGAGAAAGAGAAACCTTTTTCAGAAACGTCTGCTGCCCAAGCAATGGTGTATCCGTTTTTCAATGCGTATTCCGCAACGTCAAACAAATCTTGCATACCGATATTGTAAGATTCTCCCCAAGCCCAGTTGTCTTGTACTTCGATGATACATTTGCCGTTCAATGGGTAATTTGTAAATGACGTCAATGAAATGTAGTCATCCATTTTCAAACCTGTTGATTCCGCATACGATTTTGGCGTGTATTTTTTTCCTTTCCACGTAAACTCTGTAACATCTGGTCCTAAATAAGCATCAAGAATTGCTGTTACGGCGCTTTTCCAAGCTGGAGAAAGTGTTCCTTTTACTTTAGAGAAAGCAGTTACCACCGATTCCAATGCTGCAAAAAACTCATTATGATCGTGTGTGTCTTTTCCGTAATTCAATCCTTTATAGATTTCTTCTGGAACAATTCCGTATCGTTTAATCACGTAAGGAATATCGTGAAAAGCCCCTCCTTGAGAGAAACTGATTGATCCATCCATACGGATGTATTTTTCAGCTTTTGCTTCATAGGCTTTACGAACGATGTACATTTTAGACAATAAATCTGGATTTTTTACGCCTTGCCTCATCATTTCTGACTCAAAGAAAGAAAGTGCTGAAAAAGACCAACACGTTCCAGCTTGTCCTTGGCTTTCTACAGGAGTTGCATCTAATTTGGCAATTTTAGTAAAACGATATTCGCTATCGGGAGCATTTTTTACGGGTTCAGATAACGCATATCCAGCGCCTTGAGCCATGCTTGAAAGCGATAAAAGACCGATAAGACCGGTAAATATAAATTTTCTCATAATCTATTGATAATCGTGTCTAAATTACAAATTAATCTATGAAAACCTCAAACCTTGTCCTTCCTTTTCAAAAATTACATGGCTGTTTTATGTTAAACAAAGGATTCATAAGAAATTAAATTCCTTGATTCTTTCCTTCGATACCTTTGTACACGCCAAGACAAATGCTTAAATTTGCATACAAAACCGATTTATAAAATGTCAAAAGTCATCACACTTCAAGAATTCATCCTAGACCGCCAAGCGGATTTTCCTTATGCAACGGGTGAATTATCACGTATCTTAAACGATATCGTCTTCGCATCTAAAGTGGTTAGTCGCGATGTGCGCAAAGCAGGATTAGTGGATCATATTCTAGGAGCACAGGGGGAGGTGAATGTACAAGGAGAAGAACAACAAAAATTAGATGTTGTTGCCGATAATCAATTCATTTCTGTCTTTAAGAATGGTGCTGAAGTGTGTGGTATTGCCTCTGAGGAAAACGATGATTTCATTGCTTTTGATGATGAGAAAGGTAAAAATGGAAAATATGTCGTGCTTTTTGATCCGCTAGACGGTTCATCTAACATAGATGTCAACGTTTCTATTGGGACAATTTTCTCTATTTTCCGCCGTAAATCTGAAATCGGTACGGTTGCAAACGAAGCGGATTTCTTGCAGGCGGGAACAGAACAAATTGCAGCTGGTTATGTTTTATACGGTTCTTCGACAATGTTAGTGTACACAACAGGACGTGGAGTTAACGGTTTTACACTTGATCCTTCTATTGGAGAATTCTGTTTGTCACACCCCAATATGATGATGCCAGAAATTGGTCGTATCTACTCTATGAATGAAGGGAATATTCACATTTGTAATCCTGGAATTAAGAAGTACGTAGAATACTGTCAGAGTGATGAAAATCAAACTGGCAAACCTTATTCAGGTCGTTACATTGGTTCATTGGTTGCAGATTTCCATAGAAATCTTATCAAAGGAGGAATTTACTTTTATCCAGCAACAACGAATGATCCACATGGAAAACTTCGTTTAATGTATGAGTGTAACCCTTTGGCATTAATCGCTGAACAAGCTGGCGGTTTAGGTTCAACAGGTTTTGAACGTATTTTAGAGATTCAACCTGAGAAACTACATCAACGCGTTCCTTATTTTGTAGGTTCAAAATTGATGGTGGAGCATGTAACAAGCTTAATGGAAAAAGAATAATTTTTCTTTTATCGGAAGACAAAAATAAATTGACATCAATTGTCAATAAAAAAAGAGGAGGTTTATACCTCCTCTTTTTGTTTATCTTAATAATGTAATGTGTCCATTAAATCTGGATTTACCTGTACCAAAGGCATCATCTTTTGTTGCCACTTCGATGACCCAGCTGTATGATCCATCAGGACAAATATCCCCCATTTCACCATATCTTCCATTCCATCCCACTTCTGCATCGTGTGATTCGAAGATTTGTTCTCCCCAACGGTTATAGATATAAAGCACATAGTTTTGTGGGTCGTATCCAGATGTAAAGACGGGTTTAAATATTTCGTTGTAACGATTTCCATCTGGTGTGAATGTATTTGGGATATAGAAAATTAATTCTTCTCCCACTTGTACTATCATTGCTGTTGTATCTAAACATCCATGAAGAGAATATGCGTACAAAGTAGCCAAGTAGCGTCGTACATCTGGACCGTAATCCATACTAGGGTTTTCAAGAGAAGAATGTCTTTCGTTTCCGAAATCCCAATAATACGTTTCCGCTAAAGTCGATTGATTAATAAATTCAGCAACGGAATAAATTTCAGTCAGTTTTTCAGGTGTAAACTTGAACTTCGCAATAGGATATTTATCAATAACGATTAGACTGTCCATTCTTCTTTGGCTTACACATCCGTTTTCAATTGTTTGCATGCGCAGGTTAACTCCAAATACACCTGGTTCGTTAATCGTCACGACTTGTCTACTACATCCATTTACTGGCTGTAATCCATCGACTGTCCATACACAATTGGTTCCTATTTCAGGAGATGTATTAGTCAACTCCACTTCCACTGGATAACAGTATCCATCTTGTTTAACTACGAAGTCAATGTCTAAATATTTTTGAATAAATACTTCTACAGAATCTTTACTCTTACATCCATTTCCATCAGTTACTTCAACGGTATACCAGTTTCTTCCTACAGGCGCTTCAAAAGTACTTTGATTCATTACTCCATTACTCCATACATAACTGCCATTTGTAACTCCAGAAGCATTCAATAATATTTGATCACCTTCGCAACCTCTTTTTAAATTGTCTAACACAATTACAGGTAAAGAATTTACAGTTACATAAACAGAATCTGTGGACTTACATCCATTTGCATCCAATCCAATCACTGTATACATATTAGAGTTTGTAGGTCGGAAAGGAACTCCATCGTTTACGCCAAAATTCCAGTTGTATGTTCCAATGACTCCATCGGTAAATTGAGCACTTAAAGTCACTTCTTCTTTAAAACAGATGACTTGGTCTTCTCCAGCATAAACAATACTAGGAATAAATAAATCAATAAAAACGGTATCTCTGTTCACACATCCATTTGCATCTGTTCCAGTTACAACAAATTCTGTTGGAGCCGTTATGGTTGTCCAATCTCCATTTCTTGCATTTGTATTCCAAACGTAAGTAACAGCAGTACCGCTACTTCTGAATACATATCTAGCATCTGGACATACAATTGAATCGTTTCCTGCAAAGATCGTTGGCAATTCAAAAATCGTCACACGGATTGTCGTGTCAATAGCCGTTGTACAAGCTAAAGAATCTCCTGATTGAACACTTAAGAATCGATAAGCGAAAACGCCTGCACGGTCTGTTGGAACCGTAATTTCCGCCACACTTCCTACACTTTGAACCGTTTGTGTTGTCCCTCCATCTATCGTGTACGAAATGGTATAAGGTGCTGCTCCATGCGCAAGGTTTAATTGGATCGTTGGTTCAGTTGTAAGTCGACATACACTTGGCATATCAACAGTTCCTCTTAGTTTTACATCTGGTGCCACCACAATCTCAAAGGAGTAGGGTTCTCCGACACATCCATTGGAAGTTGGGGTAACCGTAATCGTTGCACTGATAGGTGCATTTGTCGTATTTCTAGCTGTGAAACTTGGAATATTTCCAGTTCCTGAAGCAACCAATCCTATTGCCGTATTTGAATTTGTCCAAGTATAAGTAGAAGCTACCGTTGCGTCGAAAGTAACTGACTTAGGAGTCCCATTACAAACATGTACAGTAGGTATAGGCAAAACTGCAGGTATTTCTACCACTGTCACCACTTGATTTGCTGTCGATACATTTCCATTGCCATCATTAAACGACCATACAACTGTATAAATTCCAGGGCTTGAATAAGTTAATGGATCAGTTGTGGTTCCGGTTACTGTTCCTACACAGTTATCTACAGCTGTAGGTGTTGGTGCTGTTGCTTGTCCACAGTTTCTAATAACAGCTAATGTTGGTGCTACAGGTGCAATCGTATCATCAATGATCACCCTTTGTGTTCCAGAAGAACGATTCCCATTCCCATCCTCAAAATTCCAAGTTATAACATATGTTCCTTGTGTTGAATAAGTTAAAGGATCTGAAGTTGTTCCAATAATTTGTCCCATACAATTGTCCTCAGCTATGGGGGGTGTAACAGTTGCCTCACATTGTGCCACAACATCAGGTAAAGCAGGAACAACAGGAGGAGTGATATCACGAACAACTACTACCTGACGCGCAGTTGCCGTATTTCCATTCCTATCATCAAAAAGCCAATTAACTGCATAAGTACCTAATGCATTAAATGTCAAAGGATCATTCGTTGTACCAGTTACCGAACTGCGACAGTTATCGGTTGCTAATGCCATTGGAACAGTTACAGAACACTCTGCAAACAAGGTGTCTACCGTTGGTACAGGTGGAATAGTATCTATAATAGAGATCATGAATGTTCGGTTATTCGTTAAAGGAAACGGACAACCATTGTCATTCGAATTGATGGTGAAAGAATATTCCCCCATACCAATATTAGTCATGTCTACCTCCAAAACCACTGAAACTGGATTTCCTGGCACCACAGGTTGAATTGTAATAAATGGTGAAGATGAAACAACAGAGATGATCACATTATCCGAAGCATCTAAATCCCTAACGATCAACGTATCCCTAAGTATTCCCGCTTGACAATGGAAAAACAAATGACTTCCTGATTGTCCTGCAAAATCAGATATTTCTTGTGGTGAACTCGAAGGTGGTTTAAACAACAAAGAGACCTCTCTTCTTGTTGTTGAAAGCAATACCCCATTTCGGTATTCATCCACAGCAACCACGTACGTACAACACCTTTGATTAGTAACCCCAGTAATAGTCAACAATCCTGTTTCAGGATCAATCGTAGAAGTAATACCATTACCAAATGGGTTCGCTGCAGAGTAACCTCCAGCGTAGGTTGCAAAATTATTGTGTCCCAGTTGGACGTTTTCTAACCTATAAACCAAGCTATCGCCATCTGCATCATATGCCAAGTGAGAATAGGTATTAACTTGATTGGCACTGGTAGGTGTAAAATAAACAGGATCAGTTAAGAACACCGGCCCTGTATTTGTAGGAGAAACTGGTGGCCTATAAACAGATACTCTTAAATAAGTGTTTAAGTTCACTGCATTAGTTAAATTGTTAATTGCCCCACTTTTACAACAATCTGAGTATCTAAATTCAATGTTTTCATTTGACAAGGCTTGAGGCAAATTGTAAACTCCTGAATAGACATGCTCTTCAATTCCATAATTTCCATTGGATCCACATCTATTACTTACCATAGTACACAAGTTTGGAACAATAGATTGTGACACTTTCCCTAGTTGAAAAGTAGAAAAGTTATTAGCCTCAAGCAACTTCGCAACACCTATGGTCACGGCACCAGGGGCGGCCACACCATTACAATCACGATATAATTTCACAAATACACGGTATTGATTTTGAGATAATTGTTCATAATAAATATCTCCACCTAAAATATGTGAGGCATAGCCATTAAGGCTGGTCACAAGTAGTATAAACAAAAAGAAAAAATATTTCATGCTATTCTTTTTTAAAATTCGTTTGATGGAAATCCAAAGTTTGGATTTGTTAAAAACGAAGTGTCTGTTAGTGTTTCTAAAAAAAGTTTCAATTGTTGTTTTTCTTTATCGGAAAAAC
Organism: Taishania sp.; assembly: GCA_030150045.1. GTDB lineage: Bacteria > Bacteroidota > Bacteroidia > Flavobacteriales_D > Crocinitomicaceae > Taishania. Next base: position 725 of record JASLGM010000017.1, on the reverse strand, counting down.
GAATTTTAGCCAAAGCTCCCTTCGTTGAAGTTTTTGCTAAACCTTGATAGTGTAGTAGCACCTCATCAAGGGTTTGAAAACGTCCATCATGCATATAAGGAAACGTTTCTGTTATATTTCGTAATGAAGGCACAAGGAATTTAAACGAATCTTTTTGCGCTCCTGTTACTCTCATTCGCCCTAAATCGTAGAGGGCAGGATCGAAATCAATACCGTTTCTTTCAAACTTTTGATTACTAAAATTGACCCCAGAGTGACAGCTTGCACATTGTTGTTTAAACAGCCGATATCCTTGTTCTTCATCTGTTGTAAAGTAATATCCTTTTTGCTTTTTCATAACCTTATCATAACGCGCATTTGTACTCTCTAACTCTATGACAAAAGCATGTAAAGCATCTAATATTCTATCCTTTGTTATTGCTTCATCCCCAAAAGCCTTCAAAAACCTTTCCTTCATATAGTATAAATACTCTAATCTTGGAATCATCTCTTCAAAGGTCATATCCATCTCTAAAGAATCTGTAATGGGATGAATTGATAGTTCTCGTAAGTTAGTCACTCGTCCATCATGCATAAAAAGTTTACGACCTTTTAAGTTCCATAAACCAGGTGCATTCCGAAGACCAAATACCCCATGCGTTCCATGACTTAAATTATGATCAACATGTGCAAAACCTGTTACTTGCAAATGGCATGAAGCACAACTGGTGTTGCGTTGTTTAGAC
>JASLGM010000047.1 GCA_030150045.1 Taishania sp. | reverse complement strand
CAGGCTATCCGCTTTATCTTTTGTCCAACATACGTTGGGACAAAAGGATGTCGCTCTTATCCTTAGCGCGAGAAATCTCATTAATAAATACAACCATAGGATAAACCATAAATCCATCAGCTAGGGCGTAGCGCGGTAGCTAAACGTGCTGAAAATACAGTGAACGCTAGTGGAACACTGCGACCAACGGAAGCACGTGTGACACAGCAAGTGAACGTTTTTTTAAGCGTTTACTAAAGCGCGTAGACCGTTAAAGCTGCCAAATATTCAAAATTAAAAAGAAAGAAGTTTAAGGTTAAGTGCTTTATAGTGAGTGTGTTTGCAGGTTTGTTGTTTTGAGTGTGCGATTAAAGGTAAAAAAAGTTCTTTTTCCGGAACTTTATAGGAGGGGGAACTCATTTAGAATGGCGTTACTTTGTCGAAAGATTAACTCAAAAAAAAATTATTATGAAAAAAATTATTGCTGCTGTCGCTGTTGTTTTTGCATTAGCGTCTTGTACAAAAGATTGGACGTGTGAATGTACTGGAACTTTTGAAGGAGAAACTTATACAGAAAGCACTGTTTTCGCTGGACAAAAAAGATCTGAAGCTAATGATAAGTGTAAAGCTATCGAAACCCTAGTTAAAGCAGGGGCGCAAGAAGAAGGAGTAACAGGTAAAGGAAGCTGTAAATTGAAATAGTTACCGCATCATTATTACTTTTGAGAATAATATAATAATAGTCAAGAAAGAAAATCCCAGCACATGATGTATTGCTGGGATTTTTTATTTCAACTCTTTAAGAAGAAAATAATTGTTTCCTTTATTATAATTGAGTTATCTTCGGCGTGAGTAAATTAAAATACCGCATATCAAGAGCACTGAAAAAACGTGTGGATTTTAGATTTTATGTAAACAATGAATATTAGACTTCTACTTATTTTTTTCTTCACACATTGTGTGTGTCTATCCACTGTGTTTTCTCAAGATAATGAGATTCGAAAGATTATTTTTACGTTAGAAAAAACACTTTCTACCACTAAAAATGTAAACAAAAAGATTGATTTGTTAAACGAACTCAGTCGTTTTGAAACGCAAGAAGGAGAGTGTAAGCTAGCTATTGAGCATGCATTAGAAGCTGAGAAATTAGCACGAAAGAACAATGAGGTGAAGCAGATTACAAGTGCTTATGTTTCGCTTTCTGCTGCTTATCGTGATTGTCGTGATGAAAAGAAATTCTTTCATTATGTGACGAAAAGTCTTGAACGTCTAAAAGACAGTTATAACCCCACTGATGAAGCGTATGTCTACTTTCAACTAGGTATTTTTCATGCTGATAAGAAAGAAAACGAGAAAGCTAAAGAGTACCTCCAAAAAGGAATTGCCTTAAGTGATAAAACAGAAGATGCTTTGTTAAAAGGTAATTTACAGGGGTTTATAGCTAAGTTTTATTCCGATCAAGCGCTTTACATTGAGGCAGCAAAGCATTTCAATAAAGCATTGGCTTTTTATAAAAAAACAACTTGGGTTTCAAAAATGGCTTGGACCTCAGGGAATGTTGGGCTATTAAACTACTGGCAAGGGAATAGAGTTCTTGCATTCAAGCATTACACTTATGCTTTAGATAAATATTGGCAAATTAACGACACGATTGGTGTCATTTGGATCGCAGGGCAATTGGGTAATTTACATCGAAGCATGAAAGAATTCAATAAAGCAGCTGAATATTTTGACCAAGTTTTGACACTCAATAAAAAATTAGGTAGAAAACTAGAAGAAGGTGATTCCTATTTATTACTTGCAGGTCTGTATTCTGAGATGAATGAGCTTGATAGATCCAATAATCTTTTAGAAAAAGCGAATCGAATTTTTTCAACAGAAAATGATTCAATAGGACTGCATGGATATTGGGGGCAATTATCAGCCAATTATTTCGAAGCTAAGAAATATGACCAAGCATTGGAAGTGTTATTTAAGCATATTGAACTTTCAAAAAAAATAGGAGCTGATAGAAAACGAGTGCATTCCGAGAAGTTGGTAGGAGCTATTTACATTCTTACGGGTAGGGTGAGAGAAGGAGAGGAAATTTTGAAGCGAACTCTCCAGTTTTTTGAAGAAAGAGAAGAGGAGCGAAGTTATCCTTTTGTGTTCAAATATCTCGTTTCTGCTGATAGTATAAAAGGCGATTATCAAGCTGCTTTTGCACATTACAAGGACTTAATTAAGTATAAAGAAAAAACGAAAGGGACGCAAGATGATACCGAAAAGCTGGCTATTCGGTATGAATTCGAAAAGAAAGAAGCTGTTGCTAAAGCGGAATTGAAAACAAAACAAATGCAACGAAATGTGGCCATGCTGGGTTGTGCTGTTGCTATTTTGATGCTTATGATTGTCTTTTTCTTATTTAGGTTAAGAAATAAGAGAATTAAAGTGGAAAAAGAGAATATTGCATTGTCTAAAAGAGAGATGGAGCGCATTGTTGAAATGGAACAGTTTAAAGTGCGATTCTTAGCAAATATTTCCCATGAATTCCGAACGCCTTTAACCCTCATAAATGGGCATATAGAAGTATTAGAAGAGAATGGAAGTGGTGAGGAGCAAATGCGTTTCCAAGAAATGAAAAACAGTGGAAAACAATTGTTACAACTCATTAATCAACTTTTGGAACTGTCGAAGATGGAAAACACGGCTTATGCCTTGCATTATAAAACCGGCTTTATTCTTAAAGAAACCAAAGCTTTTGTAGAGGCTTTTCACTCTTTGGCGGAACAAAAACATATTGATTTGAGCTTTCATCAAGAAACAGAGCAACACGAAGCATTTGTATTTTCACAAGAAGCTCTTTCGACTGTGGTTTCCAACTTACTTTCCAATGCTTTTAAATTTACACCTGATGGTGGTGAAATCTCGGTTAGTGTAGCAGTTAAGAATGATGTGTTTGTTCTAAAAGTCAAAGACTCAGGAGTAGGAATCGATGCCGCACATCTTCCTCATGTTTTCGATCGCTTTTATCAAATTGATGAACCTCAAAATAGAAGTTTTGAAGGGTCTGGAATAGGATTGGCTTTAGTCAAGGAATTGGCGATATTACATGGAGGAACGGTCACTGTAACATCCTCTGAAGAAGAAGGAGGGACTACCTTTTACGTTTATTTGAAAAGTGGAATAGTTTCGGAATCCTTTCATGAAGAAATGAAAGTACCCGTTGTCGTGGTAGAAAACGAACAGAAAATAATTGAACAAAATGAAGAATTACCACTTGTATTGGTAGTTGAAGATCAAAATGAATTAAGAAGATTTATCAGAGATAATTTAGGTGAAGAGTATCGATTTGCAGAAGCGAAAAATGGTACTGAAGGAATTCAAATGGCAGAAGAGTTGGTTCCTGATTTGATTATTAGTGACATCATGATGCCAGATACCAATGGATTAATTTTGTGTAAGACACTTAAAGAAAATGTAGCAACCTCTCATATTCCAATCATGCTCTTGACTGCCAAAGCAGATCAATTGGATAAAATAGAAGGGTTAGAAAACGGAGCTGATGATTACTTAGTGAAACCATTTTCATTGGTAGAGCTAAAATTAAGGGTTCGAAATGTTATGCGAACAAGACAACTCTTACGTCAGAAATTTGAAGGGGTAATCATTCCAACTCCTGATGAGTTACCAGAGTTACCTTTGAAAGATAAAGCATTTTTGATAAACATAAATGAAAAGATTCAAGCGCATCTGTCTGACCAACAATTTGGAGTTCCTGAACTGGCTGAAAATCTGTTTTTTTCAGTAAGTAAACTCAGTAGAAAGATGAAGAGTTTGACTGGAACCACGCCAGCAGATTATATTCGAAATATGCGTTTGCAGAAAGCAGTAGATTTATTAAAAGAAGGATGGAATGTTGCAGAGGCTGGCTGGGAAGTTGGTTTCGAAGATCCAGTTTACTTTAGTAAAGTCTTTAAGAAACGTTTCGGATATCCTCCTTCTCATGTCCATAAATCAGATAATAAATAGAACCTGATTTTTAGGTGTTCTATTTTGAGATAAAACGAATAAAGATGAGGTGTTTTGAGTAAGTGGTTGTAAATGAATGTTGTGTTTTGCAGGGTGAATGAAAAATACCAATTAATAGAACGAAAAATACCAATTTAAGAAGTTTTTGCGTTGGTACATTTGTGGAAATGAAAACGCAAAAATACTCAGTATGGAAACGCCTATATTAAAAGAACCCCATTTAAATATTAAGCGACTTCGCGAATTAAAAAACTGGTCTCAAGAATTTATGGCTGATGCATTAGGAATCTCTACACGTGCTTATTCAAAAATTGAAGCTGGAGAAACTCAGTTGAACATAAAACGCCTCAATGAAATCAGTGAGATTTTACAAGTTGATCCCATAAAAATACTGCTATTCGACGCGAAAAATGTGTTCTCTGAAAAGCAACAGTCTACCGAAAATACGCAGCTAATGGCACAATATGAGAAAACGATAGCTGTAATGGAAGAACAAATTCAATTGTTGAAAACGATGTTGAACTTACAAAGTAATGCTGTCTATAGTAGCAAGTAATTCTCGTTTGCTTTAATAGAATTACATATTAAACTTTTTACCTTGTTTCTCAATAAGTGAATTCTAAGTTGGGTAATGTATGAAAGTTTAATGCGGATAGGATCAATGAGTTGAGTTTACTCTTGTAGGATAAAACGTTCTTCTTCTTTTGGTGTGGGGGGAAAATCATTTTTATTCCTTTTAAACAATGTGTATCCTGTCCAATTAGCGCCTCTTAGTTCTCCGCTAATGAGGTAAAGTTGTTTGGCTTGACCAGGTTCAAGTTTATAACGAGAAGCTGTAGCATCCTCACGAATTCCTAACAACTGAATGTGATCTTTTTTCCAAAGAAATTTTCCTTTTTCAATATATTCGAAATAGGTATTCGAAACCGATCCAATGGATAAAGTATAACGTTTCCCTTTTTCTAAAATCAGTTCGGTGGCTATTCCTGCGCAATTGGCACAATTTGTTACACCGAAATAGGTTCCCTTCCAATGTTTTATTTTCTGACTATGGCCTTGAAAAGTAAGTAGAAAAACAACTATTGAAAGCAATGGAATACGGAACATGTAAGTTAAGAGTTTAAACGAGAGGTTAAAGATAATATAAAGGCATAAAAAAAGGTGGAAATCATTAAGATTTCCACCTTTAATCAGTTTAAGAATCAATAATTATTGAATCACTAAGTTTGAAATGTGAACTGCGTTATCGCTGCTTACACGAACAAGATATTTTCCTGTTTTAACCTCCGATACATTGATGCTAGCTCCGTCAACCAATTGGCTAGCTTGGAATGCATTTGTAGAAATAATTCTTCCTGTTAAATCGATGATTTCCACCTGGATTGCACCAGATAAATCTTGTGTTTTAACGGTAATGTTATTTTTTGCTGGGTTAGGGAAGATAGAAATTACTTCATTTTGAACCATGCCAATTGCTAAATCTCTTGGAATGATGTTGATTTTGTAATCTTCAGTTTCACCATATACTTGATCTTCATCACATGATAAATCGCTTGTTGCTCCAGCGGCAGCAACAGCAGCAACTCTAACACGCATTGTTGCTTCACCGTCTAATGCAGTTGCAGGGATCGTAATGTTTCCTGTAACTACTTCGTCGCTTCCTACTCCAACGTAAGTAAATTCAGTATCTTCAAAAATACCATTTTGGTTGTAGTCAATCCAAACACTTACTGCTTCATATTGATATCCGTCTCCAACTTTAACAGAAATAGGGGTAGCAACTTCTTTTCTAACTGTAGGTGCTGCAATAGATCTGAAATCAGAATATCCTGTGTTTTCATCACAAGTAGAGGTATTGTTGATGGTCAAGAACGTTACATTTTCAATATTGTCTCCGTCACCACATTCTAGAATTGGTGCACAAATACAATCAACAATTGGATTGATTGTCAATTGAACAGATGCTGACGTTTTAATAGCAGCATCATCAACACATTTTACTGTAGCTCTGTAATGAAGGCTTGTAGCCGCTGGGAAAGTAGTAGAAGTCGCAGAGGAAGCCGCAACAAGCTCTGTCCAATCTGTATTGTTTGCAGAGGATTCAAATGTATAAGATAATCCATTTAAACCTAAAGTTGCAGGTGTTGCATTCAAAACAATGTTATCACCTAAACAAGCCGTAGCTCTATTGATTGCTATAGTTACTTCAGGGGCTGTTGTACAGTTAGCTGTACCATTTAAGATAATTGGATAATCTTCTGTTTCTCCATATCCTTGATCTTCGTCACAAGCTAAATCAGAAGTTGCTGATGATGAACCAACTGCTGCAACACGAACACGCATTAGGGTAGCTCCTGGATTTGCAGACGAAGGAACATTCACTGAACCAGTTACAACAGAGTTTGACCCCGTCCCTAGGTAAGTAAACTCATTATCTTCGAAAATACCATTATGGTTGTAATCAATCCAAATACTTACAGATTCAGAATTCCATCCGTCACCCACTGTCACTGAAATAGGAAGTGGTTGCCCAAGATTTACTAATGCAGGTGTTAATGCAGAATAAAGAGTGTAACCGTCTGTACCACAAGCAGAGTTATTGTTGATGGTAGAAAATGTTACATTCGTGATAGCATCGTTATCTTCACAGTCTAAAAAAGGAGTACATTCTCCAGCTTTTATGACATCACCAGAACGAGATACCTTTGTTGATTTACCTACGATATCAATTTTATTTGTTCCTAAAGCTCTTGACGCATGATCAATTTTGTTTTGTGAAAATGATAAAGATGTGAATGTGATTGCCGCTAATACAAGTAGTGGCTTTTTGTAGCTTTTTTTCATAGTAATTAATTAATGGAATGGAAATTTGAGGATTAGTTTTTAATCATTTTGTGATAAATGAGCAAATCAGCGTAGAGAATGAAGATTAACAACTATTCAATTAGCTTTCATCATGGGCGTTTCCCTTGCATCAAATGCTTGACGCAAGGGTCAGGCTTTTCGTTTTTAGTCCTCGCCCTCCCCAAAGAATTGGGGAGAACTGCGGGCTAACCACTGCAATCCTTAACGCAGAAGTACACGGTTCAAAGAAAATGTGATTTCTATGCTTAATGCTGGGATGTATACAGTATCCAAAGGTTATTTTTTTCAGGTATATATGTAGAAATGTCTTCTAAACGAATAAGGTCAATCGTTCGGACAAAAGATTGAAGGGTAGCTTTAGCACCAAATTCAACTCGAAGCCCAGAAAGGGTATCTTCAGTTTGTTTTAAGTTATACAAGAAGGTTTGAATCTGCTGAAAGGTTTCTTCTTTTCCTTCATTTATTTGGATGGAGGAGTAATTCCTCAAGGATTTTATTGTATCGAAAGAGAGAATGAACTCATCTTCTTTGTAAAACCAAAGGTAAAACCCAAAGTCTTTGTTTTGTGGAGTAACTGTATTGGAATAACAATAAAAAAGGCTAAATAATAGAAAAAGGAGTACACTTCCAGTTGAAATGAGCACCCATAATTGACTATTCCGTTCCACATTTGTTTTCATATTCAGGATCTTTATCTGGAATCAATGTACTTAAAAATATCAAAAACAGAATGATGGAACATTTTTATTTAAACGAATGTGCTTATAAAAAGTAAACTTCGCGTTAGGGATAGGAGCGGCATCCTTTTCTTATTTTCAGAAAAGATATAGCGGATAGCCCGGCCCCCAAGGAACTTGGTAGGGAACGCCCAAAAAAAAGAAAGAAAATTAAACTAATTCTTTGAGGGCTGTTTTTGTACCTATCGTACGGGTAATGAAATCGGTTGCTAGTTTTGGACTTCGAGCAGGGGAATATTCACGTCCGTAAAAAATGATTTGTAAATGCAATTTGTTCCACAATGCTTCTGGAAAAAGACGTTTGGCATCTTTCTCTGTTTGGTCCACGGATTTCCCGTTAGTAATGCCCCAGCGCGTCAGTAAACGGTGAATGTGTGTGTCTACTGGAAATGCGGGCACGCCGAACCATTGCGCCATGACCACAGAAGCTGTTTTATGTCCTACGCCAGGTAGCTCTTCCAAAAATTCAAAAGATTCCGGAACTTGTCCTTGGTGTTTGTCAAGCAAAATGTGAGACAGGTCCCAAATGGCTTGCGATTTACGAGGGGAAAGACCACATGGACGAATGATGTCGCGAATTTCTTCCACGCTCAATTTAATCATCGCACTTGGAGTGTCTGCTTTTTCGAACAATAAGGGTGTAATTTGATTTACGCGAACGTCTGTACATTGTGCGGAAAGTAAAACGGCAATTAAAAGCGTATAAGCATCGGTGTGATCCAACGGGATTGGAGTTACAGGATACAATCGTTCTAATTCCGTGATGATGTAGTGTGCTTTTTCTTTCTTTGTCATTATACAGGTTTATTATGTTGATTCATCACTTTTTGTATGTCTTCAGCGGAAAGCGATGAGTTTAATAGGCTTTGACGAATGGTATTGATGGTTTCAAAGTTTTCGTAGATGTGTTTTTGGGCTAATTCGAGTTGTTGATTACGTACGTATATCACCAATTGTTTGATGAAATCCCAATCGGGTTTACACTCCATGATTTCTTCTAATTGTTCCAAATTAAAGCGCTTCGGATGTACTATCGTATTTAGATAAAGGTAATCTAACCAAATGATGCCGCCCATATTTACCGACATTTTTTTTTCTAACAGCGTGTGCGCTTTGCGAAATTGACCCGAAGTAAGTAGGTCGTATGCTTTTTGATGGTTGGAATTTTCAAACATTTTGTAGCTTTGAGTGATGAACAAAAATACACAGTTTCCGGCATACAGACGTCTTTCTACATTAGATGTTTTTTATCGCATTGATTCGGCAGATGCTTTTTTTGAGGTAAAGAAGTTCGGCAGTCGCTGGATGGTTACTTTGGTTGAAGCCAAACAGTATCCGGAGAAGTTGCGCATCATGGACATGATCAGCGAAGAAATGGGATTTGTTGCTGTGGTACATTCATCGGAAATAGAACTTATTGAAAGGGAAATATCTGCCTGTAAACACTAGAAATAAAGGGAGGTATTGGTACTCAAAGTAGTAAATGGAGTTAAAATGCAAGATTAGATTGATTGAAAAAAGATTTAAGTGTGGTTTTATTCGTTAAGTCTTCTTAAATTTGAAAGACTCTTACATTAAAAAACATGCAAATTCGATTGCAAATCGCATTACATGCGCTACTATTATTATGTACTGGCCACCTTTTTTCACAAGGGTATTATTCAGTTGGTGCACGATCAAATGCTTTGGTAAACGCTTCCGTAACTTTAGTGGATGCTTGGGCTTATCACCATAACCCTGGAGCTCTTGGTGAACTAACTGAAATGCAAGTGGGTGTTTCTTACGAAAATCGTTTCCTTCTTAAAGAATTACAAAGTCAAGGATTGGCTTTTGCTATGCCACTTAAAGTCGGAGTGATTTCAGTTGGCGGACAGTTTTTCGGCAATAAGAACTATCGTTCTCAACGTGTAGGTGTAGGCTATTCGATGAAGTTGTCGAAACGATTTTTTGCAGGGGTGCAATTGAATTATCAAGGATTGCAACTGGGAGAAAATTATGGCAATAAAAATACGCTAACGGGTGAGGCAGGTATCATTGCTTATATTACTGATAATTGGAAAATGGGAGTTTCTGTATCCAATATTTCTCGTACAAAATTGGCTTCTTATGCTAATGAAAGATATCAGACTACCTTCCGCTTAGGAACAAGTTATAACTTATCAAAGAAGGTACTTTTCATTGCTGAAATGGAAAAGTCAATTGACTATAAGCTACAAGGGAAGTTTGCCATCGAATATACGCCCATTAAAGATTTGTTTATTCGAGGTGGAGTTGGTGTTAATCCAACGGTTGTAGGACTTGGATTTGGATATAACTTTAAATTTGTTCAATTAGATATTGGAAGTAATTATCATCCGACATTGGGATGGTCGCCACATATCAGCTTAATGTATAAAGGAAATAGTAAGAAGCAATGAAGTACCTTTTAAAAGTAGGTTTAATGCTGTTGTTGCTAGCTGGATCCTTTGTTGTTAAAGGGCAAGATCGAGAAGCTATCATCCAACAACGCATTGAGTTTATTTCTGAGCAATTAGAATCTGAGGAAATTGATTTAACCAATCTCTTTGAAGTACTCTATTTTAGAATGGATCAACCATTGAATTTAAATGTAGCCAATCGCCAAGAATTAATGGAACTAGGGTTACTTACCGAAATTCAAGTGAGTGATTTGTTGTTACACCGACAGAAGTTTGGTAAGCTAATTTCAATTTATGAACTTCAAGCTTTGAAATATTGGAGTTTAAATACCATTCAATTGGTCCTTCCTTTTATCAAAGTAGATGATAAAATGGATAACCTTCACATTACTTGGAAAACAGCTATTAAAAATGGGAAGTTTGAAGTTTGGGGAAGGTACCAACGGGTTCTGGAGCATAAGAAAGGCTATGATAAAGTACCAGACTCTATTCTTTATGCGAAGAATAGTTATTACCATGGAAATGCAGATCGTTATTATACCCGTTTACGCTATAGTTATGGTACAAATATCAGTATAGGATTGACAGCCGAAAAAGATCCAGGAGAACCGTTTTTTAAGAAAAACAATAAACAAGGATTTGATTTTTATTCCTATCATGCGTTCTATAAAGGAGGGAAGTATCTGAAAGCTGTAGCGGTTGGAGATTATCAAGTTCAAATTGGACAAGGATTAAACCTTTGGAGTGGATATGCTTTTAGGAAAACAGCGGACGCAGTGAATGTTAAGAAAAATGCGATTCCATTAAAACCATATACTTCAGTGGATGAAGCTCGATTTTTAAGAGGAGCAGCTGTTGATGTTGGTTTTAAAGATTTTTCGTTGTTGGTTTTTGGATCATATAAAAAAGTAGATGCAACAACGTATATTGATTCGCTTTCTGAAGAAATGAATTTTGCTTCGAGTATTAATCTTTCGGGATTGCATCGGACAAACAGTGAAATAGCTAGGAAAGGAGCCGTAAAGGAATTGATGACAGGAGGGAATTTACGTTATGATAAAGGAAATTTGCATTTGGGAGTAGCTGGTATTTATTGGGCTTATGACCATGCAATTGACAAAGAAATATTACCCTACAATCAATTTGATTTTCGAGGAAAAACAAATGCCTCTTTTTCTGCGGATTATTCATATACTATAAAAAATGTAATGGTATTTGGAGAGGCAAGTTATACCCATTTCAATAAATCATTTGCAAACATACATGGACTATTAGTTGCTTTGGATAGTCGTGCAACTTTAGCATTGGTTTATCGCGACTACAACAGAGGGTATGAAACGTTCTACAACAATGGTTTTGGAGAAGGAAGTAGTACTAAGAATGAAAAAGGACTTTATGTAGGACTGAATTGGCAGCTGGCTAGAAAATGGACGCTTAACGGCTATTTTGATTATTTTAAATTTCCATGGTTACGTTATGGTGTAAATGCGCCTAGTGGTGGACTCGAGTACTTAATTCAACCTACGTATCGACCAAATAAACAGTTTGAAATGTATGGAAGAGTAAGGTTTCAACAGAAAGAAGGAAATGGTGTCTCCACAGATGGAAGTGTGAAAGGATTGGTGAATATCAATCAAACTAATTATCGATTAGCTTTAAGTTATAAAGTGACAGAAGAAATTACGCTGAAAAGTAAAGTGGATTATGTTACCTATAAGAAGGGAAGTGCTGCAACAGAAAATGGTTTTGCCGTTTCACAAGACATCATCTATAAACCAAAGCGATTGCCTTTTGAAGTAACCTTACGTTATGCACTTTTTGATACAGATTCTTATAATGCTCGAATTTACTCTTTTGAATCAAATGCTTTATATGTATTTAGTATTCCAGCATATTACAATCAAGGGCATCGTGCGTATGCTTTATTCCGTGTGACTGTATTTCGACAATTGGATATTTGGGCCAGATATGGATTATTCTTGTATAACAACGTTACTAAAATTGGATCAGGACCTGAGGAGATAAAAGGACAAAAGAAATCGGAGGTTACGCTTCAGTTGCGCTGGAAATTTTAATCCAATTGAACGTTTCTGTATCTTTGTTGTACAGTAAATAAAAACGAGTGCATGCGAAAGGTATTTATCCTATTTAGTCTTCTTTTTTTGTTTTCTCTTCCTATACACGCGCAAGAGCAATCAGAAGAGTGGGTAGCCTTTAAGAAGGCTTATACAATAGATGTACGTTCACAAAAGAAATGGAGTGACCAAACCTTGGCTTCTGCTCGGGCAGTACAGGAAAAGAGCAAAGATGAATTAACACTTCGACTTGTTCAAATGGCTCTGCAAGGAAATAAGCCTTTAGATAGGGACGATTTCATGTCTTTAAATCCTGTAAAAATTACAGATTCATTAGCTTTAGTCTTGCTTATGAAACTAACGTTTGATACGCCTAAATTTGAAGGTTTTTATTCCTCGTTTTTCCGCTTGCATAACACTTCGCTTATTCCGCTGTGGTATATTAAAGAAATGATCGATGTATTGCCTGAAAATGCCGTATTAGTAACAAGCGGGAATTTGGAAAGCTTTCAGGTGAAAAGCTATGTGTTATCTCAAAATCGAAAACTGCAAATTATTGATAGGAATGCTTTTTCGGGAGATGCATACGCCTCTTCGTTCGCAACACTAAATCCAAAAGGATTAGTCTTGCTTCCTTGGATGAAGACACAAGGTGAAAATAGAATTTTTGTTTCTTTACTCTATCCAAATGAACAATTACTAGCCTTTCAGAAAGAAGCCTATGTACAAGGGCTAACATTGGAATATAGTCCATCAGAAAAGGAAAACATTGCGATTAATCAACAATTGGTCGCGCGATTGAAATACAATATTCATACGCAATCAGCTTATTTGAAAAACTATTTGCCAGCCTTGTATACCTTGAAAAAAGCTGGTGCAAAAGTAGATTCTTACATCAAAGTGATAGAAGATTGAAGCGAAGTTTAGCACATATAAGCGATGAACAATTGATGCGATCCTTAATAAAAGGCGATGCGGCTTCTTTTGATGAGATTTATGCGAGATATGCCAAAACAATGGTGAATTATTTCTATAAAATGCTTTGGAAAGATGCTGAAAAAGCTCAGGATTTCATGCAGGATTTGTTTATGAAAATCATTCAAAATCCAAAGGCATTTGATCCTGATCGTACTTTTCACACCTGGCTCTATTCTGTAGCTAATAACATGTGTAAAAACGAATACAAAAAAGCTGCTGTTCGCTCTAATACCAAATTAGGAATTGAAGAACATGAACATACACCAACCCTAGATCGAACAGCTTTGGAAGAAGCGCACTATAGCCAATTCAACGAAGCGTTTGCAACGGAATTGGAGAAAATGGATGTAAACCACAAAGAGGTTATTGTGCTAAGGCATATGGAAGGATTGTCAGTGAAAGAAATTGCTGATCAACTGAAGGTGAACGAAGGGACGGTAAAGTCCAGAATCTTTTATGCAACAAAAAATTTGGCAGCTAAGTTAGCAGCTTTTAATTTTAAATAAAATGGATATTCTTGAAATCATAGCAGAAAAATCATTCGGTGAACTAGATGCAAATGAATTGCAAGTGTTCGGAGAATTAGGTATTGATGAAGCACAATTCAATGCCATGAAACATCCCTTTTCAAATTTGAAAAAGGAGTATGTGCATTTGGAACCGAAAGCGGAAGTTAAAATGAAACTAGATGATGCATTTGTACAGCTCTATCCTCAGCAAAAACGAACGACTTTTTATTTTGTAAAATGGGGTAGTGCCGTTGCAGCTACTTTGGTACTATTAGTTGGATTCTTTTTTATGTTTAAAGGTCAACCAGCAGAGCAAGTGAAATTGGCTGAAAATAAAATGGAAAACGAACGTTTGGAAGAAGATGAACAAGTGCAAGCTGAAACAGAAATTCAGCAAACAGCACCAATGGCACATGAAGAGAAGGGAGTGGATGAGAAACAAGAAAAGAAAACGAGACCTGAAGTAAAAGAGATGCGACAAGAGCCTATGGCTTTTTCTGCTAGAATGAGTGATTATTTAGCAAAGAACATGCAAGAGGAGGTTGATGATAAAAGGTTTGAATTTCAACATAATGCAGTCGTTCAAATTCAGAAAGAGGAGCCTTTGGTAGAATACCATCCACGATTAAAAGCATCAAGTAACAATACATCAACAGCGAGTTTAGAGGCCTACCGAAATATGCAAGAAGAGGTTAGTTTGGAAACGCGTATAGGTAAACGGAGTGTCAGAGCAGATGCGGTTCAGAAAAGCATTGAAAAGACCATTAATTTGTATTAGTTACTGAATAACTAGAGAAATGAAATGCTAAGGGAAAAAAGGAAGTTTTACAATAAAATGTTCCTTTTCTTGGTGCGGACGTTTCAAAATAATACCCAAACGGAAGAGATCCATGGTACAATGATAATCAGGAGAAGATTTTAACGTTTGCCAAGCTTTATACATGCTTTCGGACCAGTAAATGTCGTCTACAATAATACATGTTTCAGCATGCATGTTTTTTTCTAAAAGATAAAGGTAATTCAAAACGGCATCGCCAACATGATGTCCGTCTAGATAGATGAGGTCAAAAACACGATTTTCGTTTTTGATATATGAAGTGAAATCTGAACAAATAGCTTCAATGTTGACAAAGGAAAACTGTTCCAATTGTTTTTGGGCAAAAGCGTGTGTTTCTGGACAGCCTTCTACCGTGACCAAATGAGCCACAGGATTACCTAAATGTAAATGTGAACTGCCTATCCCAAGACTGGTTCCTAATTCAAGGATGAGTTTGGGTTGGTAATGCGCAGCGATTTGGTACAATAACTTCCCGTATCGTCCTTTGCTAGAGCTGTTTTTGGCAATGTCTTTTACCTTTCTGATGGCTCCCATTTTTTTAGATCCTGCACCAAGATCGGTAATTGAAAGTGAACTTGAATCTTTCGAAAGTTTCTTTATATAGGCCGATAATTGTTTTTTTTCTTCAACAGGAACCTGTAAACGAAGACAGCGATCAACAAAATCATACACAAAAGGCGAATGAGTACCATGTCGACCCTTTGATTTCCAACGATATTTTATATATTCGAGAACTTTATACACGCTACAAAGTAAATACTTGTAAACTGATTTTCTATTATGGAACAGAAAAAAATTGAAGAACAACGTCAACTCATTGTGAATGATAAGTCTAAGGTGGAATTATTCGCGCCTTGTCGTATTGGAGAAGGGATTATTTCTGTCTCCTCACATCAGTTTGAGTTGTTCCGCATGCAATTTCAGGAATATACAGGGCAACACCTGTATTTTATTCCTGCTTCTGGTTCAGGATCTCGGATGTTTGATTTCCTTTTTCAATTCGTTTCACAACCTAATGTTACTAATTTTGGGTTAGTAGAGCGTTTTATGAATCACTTGAAAGAGTTTTCGTTTTACCATTTACTAACCGATGAGGTGAGGCAAAAGATTCAAAATGGAGGGATAGAGGCAGAAGAATTAGTTGATTTATTGTTCGACGTAGATGGATTGGATTTTGGTAACTTGCCTAAAGCTTTAATTCCATTTCATTTTAACGATCCATTTATCCTTAATCCTTTACAGGAACAAATTTTGCAAGGGGTAAAATTGTCAAATGGAAAAGCAAAATTTCATTTTACAATACAAAAAGAACATCTGGAAAAGATTGAAGAAAGCGTCGAAAACTTACAAGGATTGACAGGAAAAAAATACAACATCTCTTTTTCTTTTCAAAATCCAGATACGCATTCTTATACCTTTGACTCAACATTGAAAGCGATCAAAAATGAAGATGGAACTTATTTGCAACGTCCTTCAGGACATGGAGCTTTGATTGATAACCTCAATCAAATAAATGAAGACCTTATTTTCATAAAAAACATTGATAACGTACAGCATTTTGACCAATCGACGTTAACACAGTCAACCTGGGAAAGTTTGGGGGGAGTACTTCTGAAATTTAAACAAGAATTACAGAAAGTAGCCGAGAAACCAAGTGTAGAGGCGCTTCGCAGATTAAATGCCGATTTTGAATTCCTATCACCTGATCAAATCAATTCAATTAAAGGAACGGAAGAAATCGTACGATTGGTGAACAGACCAACACGGGTATGCGGAATGGTACGCAATGAAGGACAACCCGGCGGTGGACCGTTTTGGATTGAAGATAAAGGACAGATAACTAAACAAATTGTGGAAAAGTCTCAAATCCATCTATTAGGAGATCAGTTTAAATTGATGGTTCGCAGTACGCATTTCAATCCCGTATTGATTGCATTGAGTACTAAAGATTTGGACGGAAATAAAATTGATTTAACCCAACACACCGATCCTACAAAATATTTCATTGTTCATAAAGAACAAAAAGGGCAAGCCGTTCAATTTGTCGAACGTCCCGGATTGTGGAATGGTGGAATGGCTGATTGGAACACCATTTTTGTTGAAGTATCACAAAAAGTTTTTACCCCCGTTAAAAATATCTTAGATCTATTAGAAAAAGATCATCAAGCATAAACAATAAATACATAAAAGGATGAAGCAGTTGAGTTTTGAGGAGTTGAAAACCTTTTTAGATGAGAAAGTAGAGGAGTATAATACAGTAGATTTCATTGAGCCAGATCCTATTAGCGTTCCGCACAGGTATTCACGAAAAGAAGATCAGGAGATTGCGGGATTTTTAGCCGCTTCAATTGCATGGGGAAACCGGAAAATGATTACCAAAAACGGACATCGAATGATGGATTTGTTAGGGGAGTCACCTTACGATTTTGTTTTATCACATACAGAAAATGATTTAGAGAAACTGGAAGGATTTGTTCACCGAACATTTAATGCACTCGATTTTCAGTACTTTATTAAAGCACTTAAACATATATATCAGCAATATGGTGGTTTGGAACAAATCTTTCAAAAACACCAAACAACTGATTCTTTATTGCCCGCAATACATCAACTTAATCAATGTTTTTTTGAAATTGAGCACCTAGATCGAACCCGTAAACACGTTGCCGATCCACAAAAAGGAAGTGTAGCCAAACGAATAAATATGTACCTGAGATGGATGTGTCGAAAAGACAATACAGGGGTTGATTTAGGAATATGGGATATTTCTCCCGCGCTGTTAAGTTGTCCATTAGATGTGCATTCTGGAAATGTTGCACGAAAACTAGGATTGATTAATCGAAAACAAAATGATATAAAAGCACTCAATGAGTTAGATCTAAATTTAAGGAGACTCGACGCAACAGATCCCGTAAAATATGATTTCGCTTTATTCGGACTTGGAATTTTTGAAGGGTTTTAATCGTAAAAGAAGAACCAATAAAAAAAGGGTTTTCATTTATTTGAAAACCCTTTTTTTATTTCTAATGTGAACCTTAATCGCTTATTTTTTTACGATTTTTCTAACCATTACTTTACCATCAACAGTTGTTGCTTTTGCAGTGTACGTCCCTGCTGGTAATGCTTTGATGTTGATTTCTTTTACCGTTCCTTCGATCACTACTTTTCCATTTATATCAAGAATGGCAATAGATGAAAATTGAATTGCTTCAGGAGCTGAAACAGTAATGCTTTCAGACGCTGGATTCGGATAAACCGTTAAATTGTTTTCTCCTTTAATATTACCAACAGCCAAATCGAAAGGAGATTTGATAATCAAATTATCATAGTAAGCTGAACCACCATAATTGTTATGAAGGATATTAATCCCAAGAATATCGGATGTTCCAAAAGCAGGAATTTCAGCTTTTTCAACACCATTTAAATAAAAAGTGATTTTATTGTCTACTCCAACTAATTTAATGTTCATCCATTCACCTACTTGCCAAGGACCTTGAACGGGTTCGAAATCGTAATCTTCGTCTTTCGTTAAGTAAAAATCACCACGATTTTCAATTCCAATTCCTACAATTGGCGTGTATTCGTCTAAATCATTGATGGAAAAAGCGACAAACTCAAAATCAGCACCACCTTGTTCGGTTACTAAAACATCATACGAGAATGAAAAGTTTTTGTAATCAATTGGTTCTGAAAACTCATATGCTCCTCCAAAAATAGGGAACCACTGTTCGTTATAAGTTGGTTCGTGACTGTTTTTGAATGAGTAAAGACCTTCAGAAGCCTTTTCGTCTGTAATGATTTGATTTTCAATAAAACCACCACCTTGACTTTCAGCTACTTCCCAACCCTTTTGCGTGTTTATAGTTCCTAAAGAATATCCTTCACTTTCTTCGAAGGAAATTGTTGTTTGAGCGAATGCACTCATTGATAAAGCACAAAGCGCTAATGTGTAAATTTGTTTCATATTGTTTTTTTTTACTGAATTGAATATTCAATTAGGTATGAAGTGTTGGGCTAAAATAAGAAAAAAACATTTCAAAATAGGTGGTGTTTGCTTTTTCAATGTTAATAAATGAGAAAAACCGAAAGTAAAAATATTTGATAATCATGGTGTTAATCATTAGTAAAACGATTTTTTGATTGTACATGAAGCTAAGGTTTGCTTGTGATTTCCAGCCCGGGAGCAGCGTGATAGCTAAACGAAGTGGAAAGGTGTGAACGCCAACGTACAACTGCGACCAACGGAAGCGCGTTGTACGTGGCTGGTGAACCCTTTTACAGGAGTTTACTAAAACGCGTAGACCGTAAAGGCTGCCTAATTATTTCTTTTTTGGGCGTTTCCCTAAAGGGTCGGGCTATTCGCTCTATCTTTTCTAAAAATAAGAAAAGGATGCCGCTACTATCCCTAACGCAATTTGTTCATTTTCGTTTCCTTTTAAAGGAAAGTTGTAGGTATAAAAAAAGGGAACACAATAGCTTGCGTTCCCTTTATACGTGAGGATAATTTCTTAGAAAGGTAGATCGTCTTCGTCAGATGAACCGCCACCAAAATCAGGTGTTGAAGGAGCAGAAGGCATTCCCATAGGTTCTGGTGCACCACCAAAAGAACCAGCGTTAGAACCACCGCCCATTTTCTCAATTCGCCAAGCTTCAAGCGTATTAAAGTACTTTGCCTCACCTTGTGGATTGATCCATTCACGACCGCGAAGGTTGAAAGATACTTCAACAGTGTCGTTGATTTGAATGGTATCTAAAAGACTGCATTTGTCTTGCGTAGACTGGAACATAATATCTTGGGGATACATGCCTGATGTGTCTGTTACGACAAATTCTCTTTTCATGAATTTCTCAGATATTTGCTGAGTAGGGTTGATGACCTTAACCGTTCCTGTAATTTTGAACATATTCTATTTTGTATTAAATCGTGTTTTCTTTTATCCGTTGTTGAACGCTAGTAGCGTCATCCATGCCTCATTTAGCTCATTTTTCGCTAAAAGGTCCTTGGCGCGTTGGTGTAAATTAATCTCCAATTCTTGGGGATTGTCTTCTAAAGATAAGAATAAATCACTCAATTCAATGAGTTTATATTCATTCACATCTGTTTCATTTGGAATTTCTTCTATTCCCGCTAGTTTTCCTAAGTCATTAGCTGACAAGATAGTACTGTCTAAAATGTCTGCTGGTAATTGGTCATATCCCACGCCGCAAGTTGTTATTGGTTTTGTAATTTCAAACATGGAGTTTTTGTCCGAACGGCAGTACCAATTTCCGCCCATTCTTGAAACCAAGTCCATTTTAAATTGATCTACTTGTCCTTCTTCTGTTAATACAGCAGGATCGAAGTGCATTTTTACGACTTCGCAGATGATTAGGTTTCCTGCGCCACCACCATCACCTAATTCCTTTACTTCAATGATTTTACATTCAAACTGAGCCGGAGCTTCCTTCACACGGAAAGGTTTTACCAAATCAGAAGTGACTTTCGTAAATCCAGCTTTGATGAATTCGTCTGTCTCTTTAGCATACGGTGAACTGGCTAAGCTCATTTGCTCTACCATAGAATAATTGACAATGTTAATCACCACTTCCGGATGCGCTTTTGCATTTAAATACGTGTCTTTTGGTGCACCCGTTCTTCCGCTATTTGCAGGGGAGAATATCAAAATAGGAGGGTTGGCACTAAAAACATTAAAGAAGCTAAAAGGTGCCAGATTGGGTACTCCATCAGCGTCAATAGTAGATGCAAAAGCAATTGGACGAGGACCCACAGCTCCTAATAAGAGTTGATGTACTCTTGGAATAGGTAATGCTTTCGGATCGAATGTAACAAAGTTGTCTTCCATAAGTGCAAAAGTAGATTATCTAATGCTTCTTTAAAAGGATTTTAAGGAAAATATATTTGAACATAAAAAAAAGTAGTGTTTCCCCGAAAACATAAAGTACTGTATAATAATTAAGTACTAAAAAAACGATATTTTTTTTCAAAAAAAAGGAGAGAAGTGTTTGCAGATTCGAATATAGTACATATATTTGCACTCCAATTCATTTGGGAGTCAGCAGTCGAGCTGAACTTTAAGAAATAATGCGGATGTGGTGAAATTGGTAGACACGCTAGACTTAGGATCTAGTGCCGTGAGGTGTGCGGGTTCGAGTCCCTCCATCCGCACTTGATTTTTAAATGGTATAAGTGATCGCTTATACCATTTTTTATTTAAAGCAACTTTAAACATTAGAGAAATGAAAGTTACAAAACAAGACATTGATGCATTAAATGCAGTTTTGACAGTAGAGGTTTCGAAAGAGGATTACGCTGATAAAGTTAAATCTCAATTGAACAAGCTTAGAAAATCTGCAAAAATCCCTGGATTCCGTCCTGGAACTGTTCCCGCTTCTTTAATTCAAAAACAATACGGAAGCTCTGTGTTGGCTGATGAAATGAATAAAGTTGTAAACGATGCACTTTACGGATACATTCAAGAAAATAAATTGAACATCTTAGGAAACCCAATTCCTAAAGCAGGTACAGATGTAAAAGGTGATTTTGCTAATCCAGATACCTTTACTTTTGAATACGAAATTGGAATCTCTCCAGAAATTAAACTTGATCTTACAGATAAAACAAAAATCGACTACAACAAAATCAAAGTAGACGACGAGTTAATCGGTAAACAACTTGAAGATATTCAACGCCGTTACGGGAAATTAGTTGCTTCTGAAAAAGTAGGAGAAAAAGACTTGATTTTCGGAAAATTTGTTGAGTTAAACGATGACAATACAGTAAAAGAAGGAGGAGTTGAGAATACGTCTACTATCTCTGTTGAATTCGTTGAAGATAAAGCAACAAAGAAAAGCTTAATAGGTGCAAAAGTTGGTGATGTTATCGTAGTTGAGCCTGTTAAGGTTTCAAGAAGCGAAGCAGACGCAGCTGCTATGTTAGGTGTTAAAGCGGAAGAATTCGCGAACCTTTCTTCAAAATTTCAAATGACCATTAACGAAGTGAAAGTGATGGAAATGGCAGAGATGAACCAAGAATTGTTCGATAAATTGTTCGGTGAAGGTGCTGTAACAACAGAAGCGGAAGTGAAAGAGCGCATCAAAGGTGATTTAGACAATATGTTCGCACAAGATGCTGACCGTTTATTAACGAAATTGGTATTCAACCACTTGATGGAAACAACAAAAGTGGAATTGCCAGATACTTTCATGAAACGTTGGATTAAATTGAGCAACACAAGTGAAATTTCTGAAGACCAAATTGAAGCAGATTACCCAGCATATTCCAACAACCTTAAATGGCAATTGATTCAAACAGAAGTGTTTAAGTCTAAAGATGTTAAGTTTGATCAAGCTGAAGCAGTAGAATTCACAAAAGGATTGTTAGTAGCAAACTACGCACAATACGGAATTCCAGCGCCAGAAGATGCGGAATTAACACAATCGGCAATGCAAGTTTTGACAAACAAAGAAGAGGCAAACCGTATCTACGATATGTTGGCTGAAACGAAGTTGACGCAAATCTTCAAAGACACCGTAAAATTAAACGAAAAAGAAATTTCTTACGATGCTTTCGTTGAGTTAGCAAACAAATAAGAATTATTCCTGTTATATTTTTATATTAAGAAACCTGGCTTCGGTCAGGTTTTTTTTGTTCCCTTATTTCGATTTACATTGTCAAGCGAAAGTGTGTTTAAGCCACCGAAGTATAAGAAATAACATGTTTTGATAATTTATTTGGCAGCCATTTCGGTCTACAAGCTTTAGTAAAATCGTGAAAAAAGGCTTCACTGTTCGCTTGACCCGAGCTTCCTTTGGTCGCTGTGCCAAACGTACGTTCACACCTTTTTCACTTCTTTTAGCTATCGCTTTCCGCCCGGGCTGAAGATTAGTTTTTGATTGATGTGATGATTATCAGATGTTTGATCTTGTTTTTTGATGTGGAATTGCGATTTTATTCTTTGGTTTCTATATGGGCATATTGAGATATTGTAAACTGAACTTTGTTTTGAAACCATTTCACTCTGCCCCGATGGAGGGCGGTAGCTTGGTGAGGCAGAAAGGTTCGGTGGCTAGCTGATGGAAAGCGACTTTAGAAGCTTTTCAGAAGTGTAGACCATCGATCTTTTCTGCGAGCCAACTAAAGCCCGTAAACGGTTAAGGCAGTCCAATAATTTCCTTTGATAAAGGCATAAAAAAAGGGCTGAACGAATTGTCCAACCCTTTTGTCTCTTGTGAATGTTGACTAATAGTAGATGTTACGTCTAACTTTAGCTACGTGTTTCGCCAAGCGAATTACTTGTTTTGTATAACCGAATTCGTTGTCATACCATGCGTATAATACAACGTTTTTCTTGTCGTTTGATACGATTGTTGCGTGGGAATCGAATACGGAACAACATGTGTTTCCGATGATGTCGCTTGATACGCATTCTGGATCGTAAGAATAATAAATCTGATTTACTAAGTCACCCTCTAAAGAAGCGTCTCTCACGATTGCGTTGATGTCTTCGATTGATGTGTCTTTAGTTAATTCCAAGCTTAGGATAGCCAATGAACCGTTTGGAGTTGGTACACGTACTGCGTTTGCAGTTAATTTATCTTTCAAATCTGGAATTACTTTTGTTACCGCTGAACCAGCTCCGGTAGAGGTGATTACCATGTTCACAGCAGCAGATCGTCCACGGCGTGGTTTTTTGTGCATGTTGTCCAACAAGTTTTGGTCGTTGGTATATGCGTGTACCGTTTCAATATGTCCTTTAACGATTCCGTAGTTGTCGTTAACGATTTTCAATATTGGAGAAATCGCATTTGTTGTACAAGACGCTGCGGAGAAGATGTTTTCGTTTTCTACGTCGATATCAGCTTGGTTTATACCGTAAACAATGTTTGGAATTTCTTTTCCTGGTGCAGTAAGGATAACTTTTGCTACGCCTTTAGCTTGTAAGTGACGACTTAGAGCTTCACGGTTAGTAAATACTCCTGTGTTATCGATTACTAATGCGTTGTTGATTCCGTATGCTGTATAATCTACATCTTCGGGGTTGTTAGCCGAAATCATTTTTACGATCTGTCCGTTGATGATGATTGCTTCGTTTTCTACGTCGGCAATAACAGTTCCTTTGTAGGCTCCATGAACAGAATCGTTACGTAATAAAGAAGCGCGTTTAATGATGTCTTCAGCTGAATTTCCACGAGTTACGATTGCACGTAAGCGTAATTGTTGTCCTTTTCCTGCTTGTTTGATTAATTCTCTAGCTGCTAAACGACCGATACGTCCGAAACCGTATAATACAACGTCTCGAGGTTCGATGTTATTTCCAACCCCAGATTTAAAATCTTTTAGTTTTTCATTCAAGAAATCTGCTTTAGAAGCGTAAGAACCGTTTGATTCGATCCATTCGTAGGCTAATTTCCCGATGTCTAATTTTGCTGGCGCTAGGTCCATTTTCAAAAGTTCTTCTGCTAATTCAGAAGTTGTGAATACATCTATAGACTTATTGACAACTTTTCTTGCGTATTCGTGCAAGTTCAAAATTTCAGATAAGGTAACGTCTGTAAGGTGGTTTCTAAAAAGAACCAATTCAATTCCTTGATCGTACAATAATTCTCCAACTTTACTTGAAAGTTTAACTGCCGCGCGTTCTCTTTCAACGTGTGACTTTAGCTCAGTTTCATAACCAAAAGAAGCTTCCATGATTTTGATAATAGTTTTGTATTAAATATGAATTGTATAAAGCAAAAAAACTACCCACAAATGCAGGTAGTTTTTCAAAATTATCCTAAGTATGCCTTCAGCAACTTATTACGCGATGTATGGCGCAGCCTACGAATTGCTTTCTCCTTAATTTGTCGAACGCGTTCACGAGTTAAGCTAAATTTCGCTCCGATTTCTTCTAAAGTTAATCCGTGGTTCATTCCGATTCCGAAGAATAGTCGGATGATTTCACGTTCTTTATCGGTAAGCGTGCTTAATGAACGTTCGATTTCTCTTTGGAGTGATTCGGCCATTAACTGATGATCTGCTTTAGGAGAATCGGTGTTTGCCATTACGTCCATTAATGTTCCGCCGTCTTCTGATGAAGATAAAGGAGCGTCCATGGATACGTGTCGGCCAGAAACGTTTAGAGATTCCTTGATTTTGTCTTCAGGAACTTCTAATGCTTCTGCCAATTCTTCAGCAGATGGTGGTCTTTCAAACTCTTGTTCTAAACGAGAGAACGCTTTGTTAATCTTATTCAATGAACCAACTTGGTTCAAAGGAAGACGAACAATACGAGCTTGTTCAGCCAATGCTTGTAAAATGGATTGACGAATCCACCATACGGCATAGGAAATGAATTTAAATCCACGTGTTTCATCAAATTTTTGAGCTGCTTTGATGAGTCCAAGGTTTCCTTCGTTGATTAAATCTGGAAGGGTCAATCCTTGATTCTGATACTGTTTAGCAACGGATACTACGAAACGAAGATTGGCTCTGGTTAATTTTTCAAGGGCCCTTTGGTCTCCTTGCTTGATACGTCTAGCCAATTCTACTTCTTCCTCTGCAGTAATCAGTTCCTCTTTACCAATGTCTTGCAAGTACTTGTCTAAGGACTGTGACTCACGATTGGTAATTGATTTGGTAATTTTAAGCTGTCTCATCTAACTTACAACCTCCTGTTTTGATGTTAATTGATTGAAAATCGAATGCAAAGATACGCCGAAATATCTCGATAATCAAAATTTAATGTAACTTTTAAATGGGAATAAGAGGGGAAGTGTATTCCCCACTCTCTTATATTCCAAATCCGACATATTCTTTACGACCACTTTCGGTCAAGATCTCTAGTAAAACGCCTTGGTTGCTTTTGTTTAGTTTTGTAGTCAACTGTTCAACACTGTTAACGGTTTCATTATTTATCTTAGTGATGATCATCCCTTCTTTTAAGCCGTGTGCTTGTAGTTTTCCATTTGAGATGGTTTTGATCTTTACACCGTAGTCTGTATTCAACTCTTTTTTCTCTTTGGCAGACAACTCTTCAAATGTTGCGCCTAAAGCGGCATTTTTCTTAACCTCTTCTTTAGAAACTAACTTTGTTTCTCCTTCTTTATTGCGTAGCACAACTTCTAATTGTTGTTCATTTCCTTTTGCATTACGTATTGTAATTGGAATTTTGTCACCGGGACGACCTTTGCCAATTTCTTCTTGAAGTGCAGCAGGAGAATTGACTTCTTTTGCACCTACTTTTAAGATAACATCACCTTCTTTGATTCCTGCTTTATCTGCTGAACCACCGCTTGAAACACTACCAACGTAAACTCCTTTGGTATTAGGTAGTTTGTTTTTTTCTTTTATTTCTTGTGATATTTCTGCTATAGAAACGCCTAGATATCCACGTTGAACGACGCCATAGTCAATTAGGTCTTGCATAACTTTTTCAACAAGGTTTACAGGTACTGCAAAGGAGTAGCCTGCGTAAGATCCTGTTTGTGATGCAATTGCTGTATTGATTCCTACCAATTCTCCGCGCGTATTAACTAAGGCACCACCTGAGTTTCCTGGATTTACTGCAGCGTCCGTTTGAATGAAAGATTCGATTGGAACGATTTCCTGCCGATTTCGATCGGCTAACAAGTTAATATTTCTAGCTTTTGCGGAAACGATACCAGCTGTAACTGTTGACGTAAGGTTGAAGGGGTTACCAACTGCTAACACCCATTCTCCTAATCTTAGATTATCGCTGTTACCTAGTGTCATTGCGGGAAGATTTTTCGCATCTATTTTTAATACGGCAATATCCGTAGATGGATCCGTACCAATTATTTTCGCCGTATATTTAGAGTTGTCATTTAAGATGATTTCGATCTCAGAAGCATTGTCAATAACATGGTTGTTTGTGACAATATATCCATCTGTGGAAATGATTACTCCAGAACCACTCCCTTGACCATATCTTTTTAATTCTTTTCCTCCAGCACCAGGACCATTGAAAAATTCTTGAAAAATATCACGCTGAAAAGTAGTTTGGACAACTTTTGTGGTGACGTGTACAACTGAATTTATAGCTTGTTCCGACGCTTCAATAAAGTTTGTAGGTGCTGCTGTTGCACCGGAAAAACTGACTTGATGTGCTAGTTTGTTTGAATTTCGAGCTGAGGAATCCATGTTCAATGGAGAGGTACCACTAAATATTAAATACAAACCTAAGGGTAGGGTACCGCCTAAAAAGCCCAAACTGATAAATTTAAACGTTTTATTCATTGATGATAGCTTTATGATTTTGTAATGTGATAACATCAATTATAACGCCAAACCTTTCTATTGTATCTGTTAATGATGTTAATAAATGTTAAAAATAAAGTGGTTTTGAAGGAATCTTAAAGGGAATATTTTTTGATGTAAAGCTTTGCGTTATTTTCTATCTAATTAAGATATCACTTTTGTCGAAGGTGCAATACCAAAAAGGTCGACATGGATTAATTAGGCAGTCTCCATTTTTATATGTTTCCTTTTCCTTTGTTTGAGTAAGGTAATTGATTGGTAGACCATAATGATATGGAATTACATTTATTTTTTTGTTACAAAGGTGACAAATAGGTTTCTTTTCACTTTTATTGTAATTACACTCTTCTTTTGAAAGACGATCCGTAGTTTTAGGTTCTAATTTAATGTTAATAAAATTAATTCGTTCACCATGAATAGATTGATGAATTAATTGGGGTTCATAGTCGTTCGAAGTAAAAAGAATTTTATAATTATTTTCTGGAATGCTGTCGATTTTGCCTCTCCTTTAATGTCTGTTTTTACTTGTTTATGGATATTTGAATCGTTTATTATAAAAGAAATATTAATATTATTTAAGGAAGAATTTTGTGTGTCAGTAATGCTAATGATGCATTTTCCATATGATTGACTGTAAGTGTATTTTACAATCATCATTAATGACATCATAAGTAGTACTAAACTTTTCATTTTCTAAATCCTGTAAATAATGTATTAAAGTCGGTCTTTTGAATTAGTTTTGTAATATGAGAATTTATTTCCAAAAATATCAAGGAGCAGGCAATGATTTTATATTAATTAATAATATGTCAGGAGAGTATGACGATTTGACAGATGTACATATTACTCAATTGTGTGACAGAAAGTTTGGCGTCGGAGCAGATGGATTAATTAAAATAAATTCTTGTGAAGAATTTGATTTTGAGGCAGATTATTATAATGCAGATGCTTCAAAAAGTTTTTGTGGAAATGGAGGACGTTGTGCGGTTGCATTTGCATTAACTTTGGGTATTCCTATGCCTTACAAGCACTTTTTAGGATTTGATGGATCTCACGCTTATAATATTGAAGAAGATGGTAATATTCGTATTTCAATGAGGAGTGTTGATGAAGTGAATCAACATAATCAAGATTATGAAGTATATACTGGATCACCTCATTATGTATCTTATGTTAAAGATGTTGATTTTTTTCCTGTTTTTGAACGTGGTAGAGCGATTCGACATCAAGCGAGTTTTGTGGATCAGGGAATAAACGTCAATTTTGTAGAGAGAAAGGAAGAGGGATTGCTTATGGTGAGAACTTATGAAAGAGGCGTAGAAGATGAAACTTTGGCTTGTGGTACAGGAGTTACTGCTTGTGCTATTGTTGAGGCTTTTAAAACAGAAAAATTTGGTAGACAAAATTTCCGAATTCAAACTAGAGGAGGGGATTTAAAAGTAGATTTTGAAAGAACGGATATGAATCAATTTATTCATGTGTTTTTATCAGGACCAGCGACTTTTGTTTATGAAGGAGAAGTAGTTATTCAATAAAAGAATATGTTGGGTTCAATCTATCTTCGTAAAGTAGAACTTCAGGATTTACAATATCTCTTGGCTTGGGAGAATGATCCTGAAAATTGGGAGGTCTCAAATACAGTTCAACCTTATTCAAAAGAGGAAATGTATCAGTTTATTCTTGATCAATTAATTGGTGATCATGAGCAGGTTAGATATATGATATGCCATGAGCTCACTAGATTACCGATAGGAACAATTGATTTGTTTGCTATTGATCATGTGAATGGACAGGCAGAATTAGGAATTTTGATTGCCGAAAAGAAATATCGAAGACAAGGGCATGCACTAACAGCCTTATTACACTTAATTGCATTATGTAGAGAAGAATACAAGATAAATCATTTATTTTGTTTTATTGACGATGAAAATTCGTCGAGTATTGGATTGTTTGAAAAGGCAGGATTTAAATGGCAAAGAAAACTAAAAAAAGATCAAAAAATTCTTCATCTGTATCAGGTGGACTTAAGAAAGTAATTGCAATCGCTTGTATAGGACTCCTTGGTGTTGTTCTTTATTGGAAAAGGCTCGATATTCTAATGTTTATCAATAAAAGTCAACGTACGATAAATACGAAAGAGGTAAAAATTATTATTCCTGATAGTTTGACAATAGACTCTTTAGCTGGATTTCTAGTTGCAAAAGAAATTATTTCGAAAAAGGAAATGTTTATTCAGCATGTTGATCGATTGCAACTGGAAGCAAAAGATTTAGATGGTGGGAAATATGTTGTTTTGTCTAAGACATTGATCAATGATTTGATAGATGGATTCAGAAAAATGGAAAATGGGCACGGCAAAGCAGAAGTTAAAGTAGTTGTTTTTTTTAATCGCTGTCGTTTCGTAGAAGATATAGGTGCAAATATTTCAAAATGTATCGCTGCAGATAGTGCTTCATTGGTTGATTTCATTACTTTACCTTCAACCTTGAATCAATATAATTTTACAAAAGAACAGATTCTAGCACTTTTCATACCTAAAAAATATGAGATGTATTATGATACCTATGCAGAAGAATTTGTTGCGTTCATGGCAGAGGAGTTTAAGCAGTTTTGGACAAGTGAAAGAAAGCAACAAATCATCGCATTAGGGCTAAATTATCCTTCACAGCTTGTTACTCTTGCGAGTATTGTATATTCTGAGCAATCAAAAGTAAAGGAAGAGTGGCCCATAATCGCAAAGCTGTATCTTAATCGCATTCAGAAAGGTATGAAATTACAATCAGATCCAACGTTCAAATACTGTTGGGGGAATGAATTGGACAAAGAACAGCGTTTGACAGGAAAGCATCGAGCAATTGAATGTCCTTACAACACGTATCAGATTAAGGGATTACCACCAGGACCTATATGCCTAGTGAGTCAAGAAGTTTTAGAAGCTGTTTTGCGACCTGACAATAATAACTTCTTATTCATGTGTGCACAGACTAATTTTACAGGGAAGCATGATTTTACAGCTTCAGATATACAGCATATGAAGAATGCTGCTGTTTACCAAAAATGGTTAAAAAATCATCTAAAAAAGAACTAAAGCATGAATTCATTTAAAGGGATGAAAAAGATACGACTTCTTATTATTTGTTTTATGATGTACGGATTGGAAGTAAACGCTATTGAGGTTGTAAACTGGGTGGTTGTGGATCCGAATAATAAATCAGAAATTGGTTTAGGGGACAAAGGAACAGTTCAAGAGGCATATCTGAATAATGGTCTTTTGCCAGATCCATTTTATGGAGAGAATGAGAAGCTCTATCAATGGATGGAAGAACATAAATGGACGTTTAAAGGAACTTTTCTTGTTCGCTATGATGATATTAAACAAGTTAATCAATGGTTGCAATTTCCGAGCGTGGATACATATGCGGAAATAAAAGTGAATGGAATAGTTGTTGGATCTACAAACAATGCGTTTTATTCTTGGACCTTTGATGTGAAGAATCTTGTACATATAGGTACAAATACAATTGAGGTGGTTTTTACACCACCTGTATTGTTTCATAAAGAAACTTATCAAAAAGAGAAATATCATTTGCCTGCACCTAATGATTTACATGCTATATCAATAGCACCAAGAGTACGGAAGCCACAGTACCACTTTGGATGGGATTGGGCACCAAGATTAAATTTAATGGGTTTTCATAAACCTGTTGTTTTTAATGCATTTACAAAGCCTTTGACTTTACTGACAAATGTTCAAACTTTAAGACTGCAAGAACAAGAAGCAGAACTATTGTTTCAATGGAATATGACACACTTACCTGAAAGGGTTTCTTGGACATCAAAAAAATTCCCATTACTGAATGTGCAAGTTTCTACAAATGCATTGCAAGCAAGAGTGTTGTTACAGCAACCTAAATTATGGTGGCCAAATGGACATGGCGAAGCATTCCTTTATGAGGATGAATGGACTTTGAAGGATGAAAATGGACGTGTACTCAAAAAAGAGAAAGTTACGTTTGGGGTGAGAAAATCTGAACTTATTCAAGAATCAGATGAATGGGGAACATCCTATATGATAAAAGTGAATGGAAAACCTATTTTTTGTAAAGGGGCAAATATAATTCCTCAGGAAGTGTTCATGAGTAAGGTGGATACAAAGAAAATAGATGAACTGATAAGCGCCGCTCAATTTGCTAACATGAATATGCTTCGTGTTTGGGGAGGAGGATACTATCCAGACGATTATTTTTATCAAAGGTGTGATGAATTAGGAATCATGGTTTGGCAAGATTTTATGTTTGCTTGTGCAATGTATCCTGCGGATAATACTTTTTTAAATTCGGTCGAAGATGAAATGAGTCAACAGATTCCTCGTATTTCAAAACATCCTTCAGTTGTATTGTTTAATGGGAACAATGAGGTAGATGTAGCATGGAAAAACTGGGGGTTTCAACTTAAATATCTTTTAGGACCTAAAGCTCAAAAAGAAATTGAAGAAGCATATGACTCATTATTCATGCAGTTAATTTCAAGAAAAATTAAGGAATATACAAATACTCCATATATTCATACAAGTCCGCTAAGCAATTGGGGAAAAGATGAGTTTTATAAACAGGGATCTCAACATTATTGGGGAGTTTGGCATGGAAAAGATCCTATCGAGGATATGGGAAATAAGAGTGGAAGATTCAACTCAGAATATGGATTTCAATCGTTTCCTTCTTACTATACACTAAATACTTTTTCTGAGCCAAAAGATTGGAATTTGAACTCAGAAGTAATGAAACATCATCAAAAAAGTTATGTGGGTAATGGAATGATCAAGAAGCATGCAGATGTTTTATACGGAAAGACTTCGGATTTTGAAGATTTCGTTTACTATTCTCAATTAACTCAAGCGAGAGCAGTAGAGTTAGCTATTGGAAGTCATAGAGCCTCTTATCCAAAGTGTGCAGGTACAATATATTGGCAAATGAACGATTGCTGGCCAGCCCCAACGTGGTCCTCTGTTGATTATGAAAATAACTACAAAATGTTGCACTATCGTGCGAAAGAATTGTACAGACCAACGGCAATTGTTGCAGTAGAAAAAGAGCTGGGAAAAAAACAATTCTTTGTGGTAACAGAAAAGGAAAAACCCTCAGAAGTACAAGTAGAATACTTTGATTTAGAAGGAAAGTTTATTGAAATGCATGTTCTTCCAGTAGAAGTAAATGATTTTGGTGTAAAACGTTTGCCTTTAGACATCTTACAACAAACGAAATTGACCAATTATATAGCTCGGTTTATATTTGATGGTAATAAGGAGACAGAACAATTTTTTTACAATGAGGTAAAAGAAACGAGAGAAGCAAAAAAGTGGGGGCAATTCATTCTTCAGAAGAATAAAGAAGGTAAAACAGTTCTTGTGTTGAATGTTGAAAAGGCAATGCTTGATGTATGGATTACTAGCAAAGAGAAAAATATTTTTGTAGAGAAAAATTTCAGGGTTCTTTTACCAGGTAGACACGAATGGATTCTAGAATCAAAGGATATACTTTATAAAGAAGATATCTTAATAAAGTATAGGTAGTGACTTTGTAAATCAAGGGGATAACCTTAGTTTTGTATAATGAGTTTAGAAGAAGAAGTAGGTGCGAAATTTATTTCGTCAAGACAGGAAATGATGGTTAATGTTCGATATACAGCGAATTTGATTGCGAGTGCTCAAAATGTATTCATGCATCAATATGGTATAACGATGGCTCAATTCAATATTTTACGGATTCTTCGAGGTGCGAAAACTCCCATTACTATTCAGACGATTAAATCAAAGATGATTGAAAAGTCACCCAATACGACACGACTTATTGATAAATTATTGGAAAAGGGATTGGTAGTTAAAAATCAATCGATTGATGATCGAAGGAATTTCTTTATTGGGATTACAAAGAAGGGAAGTTCGGTTTTAGCAGAAATAGATGCTATCTTTATAGGCAGTATTCTAGTTCCAGATATCATGGAAGAAGAAGAAGTTCAACAATTAAATAGTTTACTTGACAAATTAAGATCGGCATTTAGATCACAAATAATATGACACGATTACTTAGTATAACAGCACTAATGTTTGTTTTCCAAACAGCATTTACACAAACCATTATTTCAGGAGAAGTTCGCGACGAAAAAACACAATTACCAATTGAATATGCTCAAATTAGGTTGTTAAATCCAAAGGATTCCTCTTTGGTTACTGGAACAACAACCGATGAAAGTGGAAGGTTTACTTTAGATGATACACCTAAAGGAAGTTACCTTGCCAGGGTTTCCTACTCCGGATACGATTTGATTTTTATTTCAGATGTAAAAGTAATTGGTCAACCGTCCTTACAGTTAGGGAAAATATTTTTAACTGAAATCAAAGCAGAAGAATTAGAAAATGTAGTTGTAACTGCAAACTTAGATATTCTTAAAGCTGGAATTGATAAAAAAGTTTATAATGTTGATCAAGATGTTGCTGCACGTGGAGCTGGCGCAGATGAAGTTTTAAGTAACATTCCTTCTGTTACATTAGATGAAGAAGGTCGAATTACAATGCGTGGAGATGGTGCAGTTACCATTCTTATTAATGGACAACCTAGTTCGATGACTGGATCGGGAGGGAATTTGCTAAGTGGAATACCTGCTAGTCAAATTGAACGTATTGAAGTGGTGACAAATCCATCGGCTAAATATGATCCAGATGGAACCTCGGGAATCATCAATATAATTTTGAAAAAAAATAAGATGAGAGGGGTAAATGGTCAAGTTTCTGCTACGGGAGGATTACCTGGACAAGACCATAAGTTAAATGCTGCGCTAAGTTTTAGAAATGAAAAGTGGAATGTTTATGCTTCTTATGGTTTTGACTATATGGAAGGGTATAGAAATAATAAAAGTGAGATCAAGCGTTGGCAAAATCAAGATACCTTTTTATTGGAACAAAATAGAATTGGTACAGATTTTAAAAGAAGTCATGTAGCGCGAGTTGGTTTTGACCATTATATTAACAACAACAATACAATTGGTTTTTCAACAAATGGACAGTATACCTATCGAAATAGAGGCGGGGTGCAAAGTAACAATTATTTCGAGAATCAAGGGATAGTTGGGGTTTGGGAAAGAGAATCACACGAACCGAATACTAGAAAAGGGTTAGATATTAATTTGAACTCCTCACACATTCTGAAAAATGAGAATCAAAAGATTATGACTTCATTCACTCAGTCATTTTATAATGATAAAGAAGATGGTAATTTTGCTCAGGACACTTTATTATACAATCAAATTTACAATGCTTGGAATCCTGCATTATCTCGTCAGTTCTCAAATGCAAATAACAACAGTTTTATAGGACAAGTAGATTTTGAACATTTGTTACCTGACCATAAACTTAGATATGAAATAGGTGTGAAAACGATTATTAAGAATGAAAATCTGAAAGGAAATTCAGAACGCTTTGATTATCCTAGTAATGTTTATGTACAAGATCCTTTTGCTTTGTACGATTACTCTTACCAAGAACAAGTTCACAGTATCTATGCCACTGCAGGACAAGAGTTAAATAGATTTAAATATCAAGTAGGGTTTCGAGGTGAGTATGCCCTGCAATCCCCAACCTTGCATTCAGAGCAAAAGTCATTTAAGAAAGAGTATTTCAATTTATATCCTTCGGCTCATCTTAGATATGATTTAGGAAAGAAAAATGAAATCAGCTTGAGTTATTCACGAAGAGTTAATAGACCAAATTCAAGGGATTTGAATCCGTTTACGAATTATGCCGATCCATATAACTTAAGAACTGGAAATCCAGATTTGAATCCTGAGTATATCAATTCATTTGATTTAGGATATACGCAAACGATAAAGAAATTTACATTTACAGCCAATGGATATTTCCGTCAAACAAAAAATGCAATCACGCGTGTAAAACGATTTATTTCTGAAAACACAGCGGCGGTTACTATGGATAATGTCGCTAAAAGTCAAGTCGCAGGATTGGAATTGGTGTTGCAAGTTAGACCTGTTTCTTGGTGGAGAAATACCTTGTCATTTGATGGGTCTTATATCCAATTTACAAACAAGGAGGATGTAAATAGTAACTATAATAATAAAGGTTTTAACTGGGGAGTGAAGTATTCAACAGCTGTGGATTTCTGGAAGAAAACAGCAACTGTTCAAATAAATGCAAGTTACTCGGCACCCAGAACAACAGCTCAAGGTGTAGTTTACCCATGGAAATTCGTTGATGTGAGTGTTTCTAAATCTTTTTTAAATAGAAACCTAATCGTTTCTTTAAAACTCGCAGACGTATTTAATACGAAAGGTTTTAAAATGATTGTTGATCAACCTATGTTGTACCAATATTCGAATTTTGATTTTCAAACGAGACGTGTTTATTTGACACTTACTTATAAGTTCGGAAAATTTGAAGTCTCGAAAAAAGAACTACCAAAACACGATAATGAGGGTGGCGGAGATTTTTAATCTCCCCACTATAAATAATACCTTTTATGAGCGTTAGATTACTACCTTTTTTACTTTTAATTTGTGGATATTCCTTTGGACAAGAAGTAATTTGTTCTTCTTGTGATACAACCTATTATTTTAGAAAGAAACTTTTTGGTGAGTTAGAAAGACTCTACCCAATTAGATTAGTATGTTATTTTGAAAATGAAAAGGGAAAGACGAAACAGAAATGTTTAGAAACGGAGTGGAAGGCAGGTAAGCAAAATGGTGTTGAGAAAGCATTTCGTTATGAAGACTCTATCTATTTACTCAATTTCTGGGGGAAACCATTTAAACCACACGCAGCTGATTGGAGAAAGAAAACATTTGGAGCAAGAGTAATAAAACACCCTTTACTATACAAAGGATATTGGAAACATGGGGAAAAGCATGGGTTATGGGTGTATTATTCTACCCGACAGAAAGTTGCCTGTTACGAGAAATATAAGAAAGGGACTTTAAAAAAAACGAAAATATATTAGATTAATCAATCTTTCTTACATAAGTAAATAAAAGCAGGTGGTACATTCAATAGGGTGAAATCGATATTTACCTTATCAAAAACAGTAGATAAAATATTCTTAGCATTTAACGAATATTGAAATTGTAAAAATTTCCCTTTATTTTTTAAGCAATCATATGCCGTTTGAATAACTTCGTTTTTTAAAGACTTTGGAAAGACGGATAAAGGCAAGGACGAAATAATGACATCAACATCTTTGATCCCTTCATTGGACAGGAACTGTTGTAAATCAGTTGCTGAACCATGAATCAATCGTAGTCTGGGGTCATTAAATTGCGAAGAAAGGGATTGATAGAGTTCTGTATTTAATTCAATACTGATTAATCGTGCATCGGCAGCCATACGGGATAGGATCTCTTTCGTAAAGACACCAGTTCCTGGCCCAAATTCAACGATTGTTTTAACACGATTGAAAGCGATAGATTTCAGGATTTTGTGCGTCAAAAAACGAGAGCTCGGTGTTACCGAGCCAATCATTTTATAGTCTTTTAGGAATTGTATTCCAAACTTTGTCTTCTTTGCCATAAGGATTAATACAATTCAAATGTAGCATTGTTAATGACACCAACAACTTTCCCTTTCATTTTTTTGTTGAAATCAGCTGTGTTTTTTGATAAAGATGTATTATTTTGAATGTTGAACTCCCATTCTGTTTCTTGATCGAACAAGGTTAAATCAGCTTGTGTACCGATTTCAATACCTTTTCTTGGAATGGAAAGTAAGTTTTCCGCATTTGACGTTATTGCCAATAACACGGCATTCAAATCAAACTCTTCACATGATCTAAGTTTACTAAATAACGTTTGTAATTGGATGCTACCAAATGCAGCGTGGTCAAATTCAACTTCTGTTTCTTCCGTGTCATTTGGACGGTGATCACTCGCAATACAATCAATTGTACCATCAATAATACCGGCCCATAACGCTCTTCTATCGGCTTCAGATCGAAGTACAGGAAGGTATTTATAATGAGCGGAGAAATCTAAGACTTCTTTTTCATTGTAGACTAAATTAGCTAAATGTACGTCACAAGTTACAGCAAGACCTTTAACTTTTGCTTCACGGATCAATTGCACACTTTCTTTATGTGATAATCCAGTGATGTGTAGTTGGCCACCAGTATATTCTAAAAGTCTTAAATTTCGTTCTAATTGAATGATTTCAGCAATGGCAGCATCAGCCTTTAATCCTGTACGCGTCGAAGCCACACCTTCGTTCACAATACCTGTTCCAGCCATAGAAAAATCACGAGGGAAACCGATTACTTTTCCACCAAAGTTTTTAGCATACAATAATGCACGGTACATAATTCCTGATGAGACTGGATGGTTGTCATCAGAAAATAAACGTACTCCACTTTGATACATATCGTACATTTCAGCTAATGATTCTCCTTTCATTCCTTCTGTAATCGCTCCAATAGGATGCAAAGAACATACATGTCCCGCTGCTTTGTTTGTCAAATATTGAACAATGGTTTTACCATCAACAACTGGATTAGTATTAGGTAATACTGCAATATGTGTATATCCTCCAATTGCAGCAGTATTCAACGCAGACGAAACGGTCTCCTTATGTTCAAACCCTGGATCACCAAGTGTCGTTTTTACGTCAATCCAGCCTTTGGAAACTTGTAAGTAATCACTTTCAATGATTTTAGCATCTGTTGTTGAAAGCGAATTTCCTATTTCAGTAATAACTCCATTTTCAATCAGTATATCAACTTTTTGTTGATGGTGTGATGAACTAGGGTCGTTTACAATGGCATTTTTGATAAGTAATTTCATAATTCTATTTTTCTTTTCTGCGTATTCTTTTGGTGAACACGATTAATGCAATTTCACAAAGTATAAAAACTAAACTTAATAAAAGACAAATTCTCCACCATGATTTTTCAGCAAGGACTGGAATATGTATTTTACTAGAAGAAGAGTCAATGGTAAATCCACTAATGTTTTTTATTCCTTTATCTTTAAATATGGTTGTGATTTCATTTAATGAAAAAGCCGCAATGTCAGATTCACTTCTGTCAAGATTCAATGCAAAAACATCTAAATCTTTGTTATCTTGTTTCAGTTGATAAATTCCTGAAGTGAGTTGTTGAATTGCTGTTTCATCAGACAAATTCAAGTAAAATGAGCGGTCTTTTTCTATGCGTTGAGGAATAAATTGAATGTCTTCTTTTTGAAGAATTAAGGATTTAGTAGAATTTATTGTTGCTTGAATGGGAGCGAATCCAGATGCTCCTATCGTAGTATACAAATAGGAGCTTTGACTTGCTTGCTCTGCTATGCGTAACAACAAAATAGGGAATAAAGCATCTTTAGCTAATGGGTTTTCTGTACCTTCAATTGCTGTATTGATAAGATAAGTCGGTTTTGTACTGTGTCTTAAAAATAAAGGTGCTTGGTTTTGTAGGGTAATCAACGGAAGTGCTGTGGATTTAGAATAGCCATTGATTTTAAAGTAAGAGTTTACTCCTGGTAAATGAACATCTTGAGTATTAGAAGTGAAAACGCCTTTAAAGAATGGATCTTTTTGTGAAATCTGTGTTATTTTATATTTTTCTTTTTGAAGTGAATGAAAGGAAGGCATTTGTAAGGAGGAAAGAAGTGTATTATAACTTGTAAAATCACTTTGTAAGGATGGGATAATAAAAACACTTCCACCTTGATTCGAAAACAAAGAAATATCTTTTATTACGTCTGATGAAAAGGTGTGAATCCCATTTAATATAATCAAATCATTATCCAATACCATTTCGTTATTGATGGAGTTTATAGAGTGAGATTTTACTGAGTAATGTTTATCAAGCGCAAATAAAGAAGGAATTTCTTTGTAGGCATCTGGAGAAGAAAAAAGTGCGATTTTTATTTCCTCTTTTATTTCGTATGAAAAATAGAGGTCGTTATCATTTTCGAAAGGTTGGTCTTTTACTGAAATAACTCCTTTAACCCAACCAGGACTAAAGTCAACATAGGAAATACGTTCTTCCTTCCGTGAATTAGCAGGTATATCAATCGTTAAGTTACGCTTAATTGCTCCAACTTCCATGGAGAGTTCTACATCTTTTACAGCAGAATTTGAGTAGTTTCTTACACCAAATACTAATGTAGTGGTTACGCCTTGTTGGTGAATCGGTGATTCAAAATATACGGTGTCAACCGTTAAGTTTTTCTTTTCCTGAGCAACAAATAATAATGGGTAATAGTAATGAACACTATCAGAACTAATTTTCTCTAAACGACTGTCTTTCTTTTGAAAATCGGATAGGAGGTAATGATGTAATTGTGCATTTGGATGAGAAATGAAAGCTTGTAACTTTTGCCAAGTAATGATTTCCTCCTTTGTCTTAGATAGAGGCGTAAAGGTAAGGTAATCTAAACGGGAAAGTGCTTCTTGTTTATTCGAAACGTTCCCTTCTTCTCCACTAAAACGATTGGAAGATAATATGATTTTAGCGTCAGCAGGTAACTGTAGAATTAATTGACGTGCATTTTCCTTGGCTTCATTTAATAAATGGCCTGAAATACCATTGAGAGACATGGAGTAGGAGTTGTCCACATAAATAGCATATATCTTTTCCCCATTTTGAGTAGAATTATCTTTTGGGAAATAAGGTTGTGCAAATGCCAATACAATGAAAACAAGAGCTAAAATCCTACAAGATAAAAGTAAAAGATGTAATACATTTCTTCGTTTTCTGTCTGAGGTCTCAATCGATTTAACGAACTGTAAACTGGAAAAATAGACTTGCTTATGCTTCCGAAAATTGAAAAGATGGATAAGGATCGGTATAATTACCAATAACAATGCCCAGAGAAATTGAGGGAATACAAAATGCATGCGCCAAAATTATAAAATTGTACGTTTAATCCTCACGAAGTAAGGGAGTTTTTTCGCCTGCTGCTATAGAAATCTTTAAAAAGTTTCGTTTTGGAGGAATTGGACAGTTGTAACGGGCTGAAAACGCACAATAAGGATTATACGCTTTGTTGAAATCGATCACAACGTCATCTCCAAAAATTTTCACATCCAAATAGCGGCCACCACCGTATGTTTCTTGACCTGAAGTTTGATCTTTAAAAGGAATAAAGTAGTCTTTTTCATAACCCCATTTTTTTCGAAGTTCTACATCCTGAAGTATATATAAAGTATCTATTTCCATATCTGGTAGCTGAATAGCTACACAACCCATCACCTCAAAAGTTTTAATCCGTTTTGCTGATGTTGGCATTTTCAAAATCTCTTTTTCTGCAGGTAAAACTTTTGTGAATAAACGATATGTACTGTCAATAGGGAAATAATCGTGAGAAATATATTTCGCTATCTCTTCCTCATTTAATATTCGTTTTGTAGGGTCGGTCATTTCCGAAACATGTTTCTTTCTATTGTTTTCTATTTTTTCAACATAACTTTCTTGTTGTGCAATAAGAGGAAAAAAACAAGCGGTAAGAAGTAGGGTGGTAATGTATTTCATAAACTGATTTTGTTCAGCTAAATATACGTTATTTAATTTAGATACCTTTGTATTATGGGCAGAAGAAATGAGGGAAATCGTTTGGCACATAAGAAAAAAGTGGATGCCAAAAAGAAAAAGGAAATCGAGGCAGAGTTTTTGCGAAAGGAAAAGATGAAAGCCATTTTAAAATCAAAAAAAGAACAATAACAAAATTTGATTATCTATGAAAAAAATCACTGTTTTGATGCTTCTCCAATTCCTGCTTATCCATTTGGTAGGAAATGCACAATCTGAGGAGGTTACCTTATATAATTCCAAAGGGGAACCTACTGCTTATATAGATGTAAATGACAGTGATTTACCCATTTACACATGGAAAGGCTTGCCTGTTGCTTATTTATCAACGGCTGATAAAGGTTTTCATATCTATGGATTCAATGGTGAACATTTAGGTTGGTACGAAGATGGAATAGTCCGCGATCACGAAGGGAAAATTGTTGGTTTCCGGAAAGATGCTGTAAATGTGTATACAAAATACGAATCGTACAAGGCTTATAAACAATATAAACCCTATAAGTCATACCAGAAACATGCGCCATACAAACCGTATTATAAAAACACCTTTTCAGATGAAACACTGATTTTGTTTTTGATGCGTGGCAAAAGAAATTAATCAGTTAATAACTATACGATGATCCAATTGCCGAAAGTAACAAAAAATTTATTTATTGATAATCAAGAAGACTGGGAATATATTGACGTGGTATTAAATGCCTTTCAACCCATATTAGAAGCGAACGAAGATGCAATTCAAACATTCTCAAACAAACAATTGTTGCCCTTGATTTATAGCGCCCTTTTTGCCGAAGTGGCTGATGGGGGATTTCTACAATTGATTTTGAATGGATATGCTGATTCCGTACTTAATAAAGATTTTATGGAAAGTCTCAATGAAGCAGGAATGACTGAAACAGCAAGACTTATTGACGAGGTGAAAATCATCTTTGACCAAAATCAATCATTATTAACAGGAGAAAAGAACGTTGAAGAAATTGATGGTATTTATGCCGAATTCAAGATGTTTATTCCGTTAGAAGATCGGTTTTATGAAATAATGGATCGAGAAGTTCAAGTTCTAAGAAAATATATAGAGCAAAATAGAGCACAATTTGTGGAGGTTATTTCTTAAATTAATCGATCTAAAACAACGGAAATCGGCTTCCGTGAGTGGCCGATTTTTTTGTTGAATTACTTTCTTGCGACTTGTTTTATCCACGTGTAAGGGAAATATAAGAATGAAATACACACGAAAACTATCCCCATCATAAATGCATATTCCATGAAACGGATAAGCATATTCGGTTCTTTCACGTCACCATCTGCTAAAAATCCAAGTGTTGTAAGGACAGAAGCAAGCATCAGAAGATGCATCATTTTTCTTTTCATAAGCAAGTTTTTTTGTTTAAACGATTTGAGCAAAGTTTTCGTATGTAGAAAGTGAAAAAGAGGATTTTTTAACAGGATGTCGCACATGAACATCATACTTTTCAACTGATAAAATCGTATTTTTGCACTAATAAATCACACAAGATGGACAATCAGGTTTTTAAATTTTTGAACGAGCTTAAAGAGAACAACGACAGGGAATGGTTCGCAGAAAATAAAGCGCAATTTGAAGCCGCTAAAAAGGATGCAGAACAACTGTTTAAGGCCATTCAAACGGAATTGATGCGTATCGATGAGTTTAGTCCCGTGAAAATGTATCGCATTTACCGAGATGTCCGTTTTTCAAGTGATAAATCCCCATATAAAACCAATTTCGGGGCTGTTTTTATGCGTAAACAACCACACAATCGGGGGAGTTTTTATGTGCAAATTGAACCAGGCGCATCGTTTGTTGGAGGAGGTTTTTGGGGACCAAATAAAGACGATTTATTGCGTATTCGTAAAGCAATTGAAATGGAAGATGACCTTGCGAATGTGTTGGAAAATCCAGTTTTGAAAAAGAATTTTGGTGGATTGTTTGGTGAAGCTTTGAAAACCGCACCTAAAGGGTTTGATAAAGAACATCCAAGGGTGGATTTATTAAGATACAAACAGTTTTTGTTAAAACAAGATTTCCCTGATTCGGACGTTTTATCCACTGATTTTGTGCAGCAAGTTGTACAAAGTTACCAAACCATGCAACCGTTTTTCCATTACATGACGGACGTGCTGACAACCGATGAAAATGGCGAAAGTATCCTTTAAATAGGATCGATTTTTTTAGTTTTTGGGCGTTACCCTTTGGGTCGGGCTTTCCGCTTTATTCCCTCCCCAAGGTTTTGGGGTGGGAGATGCCGCTGCTATCCCTAACGCAAAATTGTAATGCTCACGGATGTTTTTCTTTTTATTATAGGGTGATAAAGGGTTTTAATCAGCTAGGTTAGAGCGTGGTAGCTAAAGGTGGCTAAAAGAGTGTGAGCGCTAGGTTTAACACTGCGCCCAGCGGAAGCACGTGATAAAA
The DNA here is from genome assembly GCA_030150045.1 of Taishania sp. Classification (GTDB taxonomy): domain Bacteria; phylum Bacteroidota; class Bacteroidia; order Flavobacteriales_D; family Crocinitomicaceae; genus Taishania. The sequence goes on along the minus strand of JASLGM010000047.1, from coordinate 85,853 downwards.
CAGCAAGCGAACCACTTTTGACGCATTTACTAAAGCGCGCAAACCGTTAAAGCTGCCAAAAAAAAGAGTTGATGCTTACCTATCGGAACCAAACGTCGTGTATCATTTTTGACTTTGCAAATTGATTGACCCTTTCAATAATGATGGTTTTTCCGTGCTGCAATTCGTCACGCATCACCGCTGAATCCATTTGTAAAAATAACACTCCGTTAGCGATTTTTATGGAACGTGTACGGTTCGCAACTGCAATTCCCATGAGGTCTGGCCAGGCATTGATTACGTCCATTTCCTTCATTTTACCATCCAACTGATACGCTTTCATGAGTTTGTCGATCAGTTCGTTGAGTGGTTGACCTTCTTTATTGCGCTTGTATTCGTTCATAAGTCACGGTTTTTGAGAGTTCAATTGATCCTTTGTTAACGATGAAAACACGTCCTTCTAAAGCATTGTTTTCCAAAACTTCGACCATGCGTTTTTCGTCCGTATCGGTGAGTACCACTTGGCCAAAAAAGTTAGAGGAAACTAAGTCGATCAGGCGCTGTACACGGTGTTGGTCTAATTTATCAAAAATATCATCTAAAAGCAAGATGGGCTTCACTTTTAGTTGTTTGGAGAGCCATTCATACTGCGCCAAACGGAGGGCAATTACAAAAGATTTTTGTTGTCCTTGGGAACCAAATTTCTTAACGGGATGATTAAAAATGGTGAAAATCAGATCGTCGCGATGGATACCTACGGTTGTATATTGGGAGAAATAATCCTTGCGCTCACTTTCCTTTAATAGTTGGTCAAACGGCACGTCATTCAATTGAGATTTGTAGCTCAAGTTCACCTGATCTTCCTCCAAACCTATTTGGTTGTAATGGTGAATGAATACGGGAATAAATTCTTCTAAAAACGCTTTTCTGTCTGCGTGAATTTTGTTTCCTAAGTCGATGAGTTGTTCGTCCCAAACTTCAATTGATTCACGGTCAAAAAGTCCATGATTATGCATGTTTTTGAGCAGGGCATTACGTTGTTCCAACACTTTTACGTAGCGCTGTACGGTGTATAAATAGTTGCGATTACTTTGACTGATAATGGCGTCTATCCATTTTCTTCGCAATTCACTTCCTTCAGAAATAAGATCCTTATCATAAGGAGAAATGACCACGGAAGGGAACAGTCCAATGTGATCAGCGAGTTTTTCGTATTCTTTTTTGTTGATTTTGAACACTTTTTTGGCACCGACTTTTAAAGCCGCGTGAATGGCATAGGCTTCGTTATCTTTGTCGAATTGACCCATAACAGAAAAAAAACCTTGATCGAAGCGAATGTTCTGGCGGTCAACAGCGTGTAAAAAGGATTTACACATACTTAAGTAATGAATGGCATCTAATAAATTGGTTTTACCAGATCCATTTGCACCGACAAAGCAGTTGATTCCTGGCTCTAAGTCCAAAAACGCTTCTTCGTAATTCTTGAAATTAACAAGTTGGAGGTGCTTCAAATACATAGTGCAAAAGTAATGTAAAAAGAAGTGAGCAGATCAAAATTTGATAGAATGTAGGAAAAATTTTATGGGAAAAGCTTCATTTTTAGGATAACAAATACATAATTCAAAAAAAAAACTATTTTTGCATTAAATCTAAATTACAGAAATGTCAGATAACTTAAATCTTGATTCGATTAAAACGCAATTTCAGACGAATAAAAAGGTGAAATTGTATACGTATATTGCAGTTGGTGTAGTTGCATTAATTATCGGTTTTGTGTGTTTCCAACAGTTTGTAAGCAAACCAAAAGCGTTGAAAGCAGAGGATGCTTATTGGAATGGTTTGAATTTGGCTGCTAAAGATTCTACGGATGCTGCTATTGCTGAACTTCAAGGTGTCGTGAAAAAATATGACGGATACGCTGGAGGAGAAGTAGCGGAATTTGTACTTGGTCGTCAATATATGGCGAAAGGAGATTTCAAAAAAGCAATTAGTGTTTTAGAAGGTGTAAAAGTAAAAGATACTTATATCCAAGCTGATGCATTCGGTTTACAAGGCGATTGTTATTCTGAATTGAAAGATTACAAGAAAGCAGCAGAATTGTACAAGAAAGCAGCAAGTAAATCTAAAAATGAATTGACAACGCCTAAATATTTGTTTAAAGCAGCTTTATGTGCTGAAGAATTAAACGATTTTGACAATGCGTTGAAAATGTACGAAGAAATTCGTGACGATTATGCAAACTTTGCAGCACAAAAAACAATCGAAAAATACATTGCACGTGTATCTAGCGTTGCAAAAAAATAATTCAAAATAATTATGGCTACAGCAAATAGAAATTTGTCTGAGTATGATAAGGATTTTGTTCCAAACGGTGCCGATTTTAAAGTCGGCATTGTTGTTTCTGAATGGAACGATGAAATTACACTCAACTTGTTAAATGGTGCCGTACAAGCACTAGAAGATAATGGCGTTTTAAGCGAAAACATCATTGTTAAATACGTACCAGGAACATTTGAATTGCCACTTGGTGCGCAGTATTTCCTTGAAGGAACAAATGTAGACGGTGTTTTAGCAATCGGTGTGGTGATTCAAGGAGAAACAAGACATTTTGATTTTGTGTGTTCTGGAGCAACGCAAGGAATTATGGATGTAATGTTGAAATACAATCGACCAGTGAGCTACTGTGTTTTAACAGATAATACCATTCAACAATCACGAGATAGAGCAGGGGGGAAATACGGAAATAAAGGTATTGATACAGCTATCGCTTTGTTGAAGATGATTGGTTTAAAAAGAAGGTTCTAAAGATTCTGCGCATGACATTGATAAAATCAATTTCGGGTTTTAGAGGAACAATTGGTGGTAAAGCCGGAGAAGGTCTTACGCCAATTGATGCAGTGAAATTTGCAGCTGCATACGGAACTTGGTTGAAAGAAACCCAAAATGGAAAATTAAAAGTAGTTGTTGGTAGGGACGCTCGTTTGTCTGGTGAAATGATTAGCAATTTGGTGGTTTCCACTCTCGTTGGATTAGGTATCGATGTTATCAATCTTAATCTTTCAACAACGCCTACGGTTGAAGTAGCTGTTCCGATGGAAAAAGCAAACGGAGGAATCATTCTTACCGCGTCGCACAATCCTAAAGAATGGAACGCTCTTAAACTATTGAACCAAAAAGGGGAATTCATTTCCGCTGCTGAAGGACAACGTGTTTTAGAAATCGCTGAAAACGACGCATACACATTTGCGGAAGTAGATGATTTAGGAGTGGTGACAAACGATGATTCCTATCTAGAAAAACACATAAAAGCGGTTTTAGATTTACCTTTAGTTGATGTAGACGCCATACGAAATGCAAAATTGAAAGTGGTAGTTGATGCTGTAAATTCTACCGGTGGAATCTTTATTCCTGCACTTTTGAAACGTTTAGGCGTAGAAGATGTTGTGGAATTATATTGTGAACCTACAGGACATTTTCCTCACAACCCAGAACCTCTACCTGAACACTTGACCGACCTTTCGGCAAAAATTGTTGCTGAAAAAGCAGATATTGGGTTTACTGTAGATCCAGATGTAGATAGATTGGCAATGGTTTGTGAAGATGGGACCATGTTCGGTGAAGAATATACACTAGTTGCCGTAGCTGATTATGTATTGGAACACACGCCAGGAGCGACCGTTTCTAATCTTTCATCAACACGAGCGTTGAGAGATATTACGGAGAACAGAGGACTTGTTTATGAGGCAGCTGCAGTAGGAGAAGTAAATGTAGTTGAAAAAATGAAAGCCATAAACGCGATCATTGGTGGTGAAGGAAATGGTGGAATCATCTATCCGGAACTACATTATGGTAGAGATGCATTGGTTGGAATTGCTTTGTTCTTAAGTTATATGGCGAAGAAAGGACAGTCTGCTAAATCTTTAAGAGATGCTCTCCCTACGTATGTGATTTCAAAAAATAAAATTGAATTGACACCGCAAATCGATGTGGATAATATCTTGGTTCAAATGGCTGAAAAGTACAAAGGCGAAGAAGTTGACACAATAGATGGTGTAAAAATATATATTGGAAAAGAGTGGGTACATTTGAGAAAATCAAATACAGAACCTATCATTCGCATTTATTCCGAAAGCGAAACTAAAGAAAGTGCAGATGCTTTTGCCCAAAAAATTATCAATGAAATTAAAGAGCTGATCTAAGAGATCAGCTTTTTTTTTGAACCTTTTTGTAGTTGAATTGTACAGCAATAAAAAAAAACAACTACATGACATTATTGCACAAACGTATCGTCCCCTTTCTTTTACTGATTTGCAATTTCAGTTTTGCAAATAATGAAGTAAAAGTTACTTCACAATTAAATTCCGCTACGGTTTTTGCCTCTGGCGCACAATTGTTTCATTCTGCTAATTACACGGTGAAAGCTGGAATGACAACTTTAATTATTGAAAATGTGGCGCCGACAATGGATCCAAAGAGTATTCAAGTAAAGTTGAATGGAAACGTTATTCTACTTGATTCTAAATTCCGGGTGTATAGCAATGCTGCAGATCAATTTTCTGGGGTTTCTCCTTTGAAAGTGAAACAAATGAAAACCATGCAAGACTCTTTGAAATGGTATTCAGGAGTTATACGTACGAAAAGAGAAGAATTGGAAGTGCTCAATGGAGCAAAACAAATCATATTAAACAATGGTGCCGTTCGTGGGCAAGGAAAGGTAAATGATTCCATTGAATTGTTGCAAAAAACAGTGGAATATTACCAAAAAAAATTAACGGAAATTAATCTTCAAATTGCTTCAGTAGTTAAGGAACATGATAAATGGAAAGAAAAAGAAAGCGATCTTTCCCAGCGTTTAGTAGAATTGCAAAGTGAATCAGGATACAGTAAAGCAAATGGTGTGGCTCAAGTTGTGGTGACGTTGCAATCTACGGTTCCTGTGACAGGAAAAATAGAATTGTCTTATATGGTTGCAAGTGCCAGTTGGATTCCCGTTTACGATCTGCAAAGTGCTGTAGATGACGGTAAAGTGAACCTAAATTACAAAGCTTATATCCGTCAAAATTCAGGACTGAAGTGGGAAAACGTGCAGTTGACCATTTCTACAAATAATCCGAATATGAATAAAACCAAGCCTTCTTTACACCCGTGGTATGCCACTTTCCAAAACTATCGTCAAACCCGTAATGACAACAGTAAAAACATGTCAACAGGTATTATGTATGAGAAAAGGGAATCTGTGCAAGCTAGTCCTAGTGTAAGCTATGATGTGGCCGAAATACGCAGCGTTCAGGATTTTACTCAAATGATCAATCACGGTGTTTCTGCTGAATTTAGAATTGCTTTACCTTATACTTTGGAATCCAATAATCAAGAATATACAGTTTTGATTCGCAACGTAGATTTGACCGCTAAATACTCTTATTATGTCGTTCCGAAGATGAATAAATCAGCATTTTTAGTGGCGCAGGTGAGTAAGTTAGAAGAACTGAATTTGGTTCCAGGAAAAGCGAATATTTATTTTGATGGCGGATATATGGGGGAAACCTATCTCGACCCAAGTCAATTGGACGATACCCTTCGTTTGAGTCTTGGTGTAGATCCAAATATTATTGTGCGAAGAACGTATTTGACGCAGGACAAGAAAGAGAAAATCATAGGGAACTACGTTGAAAAAACAGAGAATTACTTTATCGAAGTGCGTAACCAAAAAAGCAATACCATTGACGTGGTGATTCAGGATCAGATTCCAATTTCGCAGTTGACGGAGGTGACCATCGAGTTGATTGATTCCGGAAAAGCGACGTACAACGAAGTAACCGGATTACTGGAATGGCGAAAAACCATTAAACCAAAACAATCCGAACAAATAAAATTTGGATTCAAAATCAAACATCCCAAAGATCAAGTCGTTTACTATTAATTTTTGAAACGCTCAAAATCCCTTTTCTTACCTTAGAAAAGGGGTTTTTTTGTCTAAAACCTATATTTGAAACCCGATTTCTACCCCGATGGAAAGCGATAGCTGGACGCATTGGCACACACACTTGCCCTGTAAATAAAGCGACTTCAGAAGCTTTGTGAAGCAGGTTGCAAGGTAGTAATGCCAAAAGGACACTTAAGCTTGTAAGCGGAAAAGGTAGCTTAAAAATTTCCTTTATTTTCTTTTTTTTTGAGCCTTTATCGGTCTACACGCTTTAGTAAATTTGAAAAAAAGCGTTCATTTACTTCTTTCCACGTGCTCCCTTTGGTCGCAGTGAAAAGTACGTATTTACTCCTTTTTTTCTGCATTTAGCTACCGCGCTCCGCCCGGGCTTTAAAAAATTGTCCTTCGATTTTTTAGATTTTACCTATATTTAGCAAAATCGGAGTGGAAAACGAGAGGAATCAGATGAAAAATGACAAAATTATAGAAAAATGAATAGAATTACCGCAATTTTAGCCAACGGAGAAGTGAAAATTGTTCACCTATTACGCATCTCCATTTTCATTGTAATGGGTTGGATTGGAGGACTTAAAGCTTTTCAGTATGAAGCAGATGGAATAGTTCCTTTTGTGGCAAATAGTCCATTTATGTCATTTTTTTACAGTAAATCAACACCAGAATACGTTGCCTATAAGAATCCAGAGGGAAAAGTGGTGCAACAAAACATTGATTGGCATAAAGAAAATAACACCTATATTTTTGCTTATGGACTTGGATTGGTGATTGTTGTAATTGGATTTTTAACCCTTTTGGGCATTTGGAATGCTAAAATCGGAATGATAGGAGGACTCTTAACATTTGGTATGTCATTGGTTACTTTGTCCTTTTTAATAACAACCCCCGAAGTGTATGTTCCAAACTTGGGAGGTGATTTCCCAACACCAAATTATGGTTTTCCATATTTATCTGGTGCCGGACGTTTAGTACTAAAAGATGTGATTATGATGGCGGCAGGACTTGTTTGTGCCTCTGAGTGTGCACGACGTATCTTGGTTGCTAAGGAAAAATAAATGTAGGTCTTTGCCATTATTTCCTTGTACCATTCTCTTACTATGGGAAATACTAAATGGTCAAAAAATGCTAAAAACAAAGTTGATTTTCCTTTTTGTAAAACGAGAAGATTATCTTTGTATCTAGAATAAACACAAGTGTGCAGGAACAGTTTTGCCACTCAAAAACGATAAAAAATGGAAAAGTTCTTAGGACAATCAATTGAAAGCTATATCCCATTAATGATTAAATACGGAGCAAATTTCTTAATTGCTTGTTTGATTTTGTTTATAGGATTTCGATTGGCGAAATTTGCAACTAAAGCCTTGAAAAAAGGAATGACTGCACGCCATTCAGATGCAAATTTGATTGGGTTTATTGCCACTTTGGTTTCTACTTTAATCAAAATAATGGCTATTGTAACTGCGGTAACACAGTTGGGAATCGCTATGACTTCTTTTGCAGCATTATTAGGAGCGGCGGCTTTGTCCATTGGTATGGCATTTTCAGGAACGCTGTCAAATTTTGCTGGAGGAGTCATTATTTTGCTATTCAAACCCTTTAAATCTGGCGATTGGATCAGTAGTATGGGAAAAGATGGAGAAGTTCAGACAGTAACAATATTCAATACCATCATTAAAACGGCGAAAAATGAATTGGTTATTTTTCCAAACGGTATGGTGATTAATAATCCTATTACGAACATTACCTCTTTAGGAATGAGGCGTTTGGAATGGGTGGTTTCACTTACCTACGGAGATGACGTCCAAGAAGCGCGTAACTTGTTTGTATCTATTTTAGAAAATGACCCACGTGTGTTGAAAGACAAGCCTATATTTGTAGGGTTGGGAGAATTGGGAGACTCGTCAATTGATTTGACTGTTCGTTGTTGGGTGAATAATAGTGATTATGTGGCTTTGCAGTTTGCAATTACAGAGAAAATCTATGAAGAAGCACCTAAAAAAGGATTGTCTTTCCCGTTCCCTACTATGGATGTAAATGTAGTTTCAGAACAGAATCAAAACGCGTAGCATGAAAGGAGCAGAATTGATTGATTTGTATCGCATGACGAATCAATTTGGACGAGAAATAGAAATGGATTATTTTGTGAATGCAGATGGTATCATGATTAATCGATTGGAAATAAAGGAAAAGCATTTAGCCACACCAAACGTTTCTCATGGAGGAGTAATTGCAGCTTTAGCTGATTCTACACTAGGATTAGCAGCATTAAATGAATCTGCTGAGAATGGAAATCTTGTTTCAACAGTAGAGTTTAAAATCAATTATTTACGCCCTGCAAAATTACACGATGTGATTATGGGAATTCCTCGGGTTAGAAAGATTGGACAAAAGATCATTTTCGTAGAAGCTGATTTTGTAAATCAAAAGGAGGAGTTGATTGCAACCGCTTCGGGAACTTTTAATCAATATCCAGTAAGTAAGGTTTTCTAAATCAGATCTAAAATGACTTTCCATCTTTTTCCGTTAACGTGTTGTTATTACCAAGCGGAAAGGATGGATTTTGTGCGTAATTATTTGTAATTTTGTAGTCTAAATTTTTGACAGTGGTACTCTTTTTAAATGATGTAGCGGGGAGTGAAATCTTGGTGATTTTACTATTTGTTTTGATTTTCTTTGGATCAAAAAGCATCCCCACATTGGCAAAAACTTTAGGTAAGACATTTCGTCAAATCAATGATGCGAAGAATGAAATTCAAGGCGAAATTAAAAAGTCGACTGGTGATTTCAAGAAAGACATCAATTTGCAAGGCTTATTAAGAGAAACTGAAGATACCATTCGTCAACCTTTGGATCAAATGAGTTATGATTTGGAAGATGCTGTAAAATATGAGCGTAAGCCTGTTTATCAAGCACAAGATGAATCAGAACAAGGGAGTGAGTCCGAAATCCTGGAAGAAACACAAGCTATTGAAGAGGTAGAAGTAGCGACAGGAAAAGAAGCTCCAAAAGTGGATACTCCTGAAGCTTAATTCTATTAATTAATATCGTTCTATTTGTGAACTTAACGTATCGAAGGTTGTTGTTCCCTCTTCGATGAAAAACCATGCATTAAAGTTCTCTTCGTTGATTTCAGGGAAAGCATCGTCTTCATCCGTTACCGCTTCTAATTCATTATAGAAAATCTTTTTATAGTTCGCTTTGATGATGGGTTCAATTTCCATGAAGTCATCTTCTATCAAGTAAATGTTTGGCTCCAAACCATCTTCTTCATTGAAGTGCATTTCTGCTTCAAACTGTTTACACCAATCAAAGTAAGGCTGACGGTGACGAACGATTAAGAATCCTCTATTAAGTATTTTCATTTTTTATTTTCTTTTAAATCTATTTTGGTTGTCCATTGAATAGGCTTTCCTTTCTGCAAAACTAACTGATAATTCCATTTGAAACCCAAAATTTCTTGAAAAGTATTTAACCATTGTTTTTGATCCCTTGCTGATATTATACTACGATCAAGGATGATGATGGTGTGATTGTTTTGCCAAATCGTTATTCGATCCTTGCTAAGGTAGTCTTCTGAGAAAAGTGAGATTTGATCGCATTTGACACCAAAACAATTCAACCAATTGATAAATGCGTTTTGTGCTTGTAATGAATCTTTATAGGTGAATAACCACTGTTTTGTATGTTCTCCTTCGTTCCAAATTATTGTTTTCTCCGATTTTTTATGTTGAAAACGATCTAAAAAATGAAGATCTTCGAAAGGTGTTAAGCTATCTGCCTTGATACCATGAAAACGAAAACTGTCAATTGGAATAATGGATAGATACGTTGGTGCTTCAACTTTCGGCGCTTCTTCTTTTTTTTCATTGTAATGTTCCGATGAAGGAATAACATCTTCAAAATCTAAAACCTCTTCCTTTTGTGATTGACAGGAGAAAAGAGAAAGACCTAAAACGAAGGTCAGGATTTTATTTACTTTCATCATCTAGTAAAAGTAATAATTTTCCAATTCTTAAAAATTCTGAAGAATAATTCGCTTTGATTTCCATCGTTTCATTTGTGATGGGATGTTGAAACTTCATTCTTTTACAGTTGAGCATCATTTCTGAAAGTTCAAAATGTTCTAAAAAAAGTTTGTTTTGTTTATTGCAACCATAGGGGCGATCACCAATAATAGGATGACGCATTATGTCCATGTGTTTACGTAATTGGTGCATACGTCCAGTAATTGGACTTAAGTGTATTAATGTATAACGAGAAGTACTGAATTTTCCACTAGGCAAGTCAATTTCTGTATGCTTAATAGGAGAGAAAAGCGTATGCGCATCTTGCGTTTTGCCACTTTCATTGGTTAATGTTTGTTTACTTTCTCCTTCTACTAAAATATGTCCGCGAACAATTGCATGATATTCCTTTTCAACAGTATTTGCGGTGAATTGATCTGTCATTTTCTTTGCTGCTTCTTTGTGAAGGGCAAAGACCAAGATACCAGCTGTTTTTCGATCTAATCGATGACAAGGAAATACATATTGATTCAGTTGATCTCTAAGTTTTTGGACAGCAAATTCTTCTGCATCACGGGCAATTGGTGAAGCATGAACCAGAAGACCCGCTGGTTTATTGATGACTACAATGTCTTGGTCTTGGTAAAGAATTTCAAGCATCTTACAGTTTACGTGCTATCATTAAACCATCACGTATTGGAAGTAAAACAGGTTGAACACGTGGATCATTTTTTACCATTTTATTGAAATCCATTAAAATCTGGGTGGATTTATCTAGTTTTTCATAGGGTTCTAACACTTTTCCCGACCAAAGTACATTGTCAGCAATAATGATTCCGCCTTTTTTTACTTTGTCAAAAACCAAGTTATAGTAAAGTGGATAGTTGCGTTTATCTGCATCAATAAAGACAATATCAAATTCTTCTTCTAAGGATGGAATGATTTCAGCCGCATCCCCAATCATAGGAATTACTTTATTTTCCATTCCTGATTTCTGAATGTATTCAGCAACCAATTCTTCTCTTTCTTCATTTACATCTATGGTAATCAATTTACCATCTTCTATTAAACCTTCTGCCAAGCATAAAGCGGAATAACCTGTATAGGTTCCTATTTCTAAAATGCGTGAAGGAGATTGTAAATGAGAGATGAAGCTTAAAACACGACCTTGGTAATGTCCGCTTAACATTCTTGGTTGAAGTACTTCAACGTGCGTTCTTCTGTTTAATTCTGCAAGTATGGAAGACTCATCTTCTGTATGAGCACAAACATATTGATCCAATTCGTCTGAAATAAATTCCATAAGGAGAAATAGAGAATGTGGGAAATGGGATTGAAAAAAAGAAGGGTAAGCTACTTCTATCGCACCGCTACAACCTTCGGCCCTTGCTACATTCCTGTCCTGGGGGATTAGAAGGGAGCTGGTCGTAGAAGACTTACCCCACGGCAAAAGTAAGCATAATCTAAATGATAAACGAAATTTTTCCTTTCTTTTTTTGAATAATTCTTCGGAATAGCTTTACATTGTTTCATTACCAGGTATTTATAGAAAAAAAAGAGGAAAAGTATTCCACTTTTCCTCTTTTTTGAATGTCTGCCATTCTTAATATTAATTCCGAGATCCTGAGATCTTAAAGGTGCATAAAATCTTTTTTAGCGACCAATTCGTCTTCGTTTTCTCTAAAATCAGGGTCGTCAACACAGCAGTCTACAGGACATACAGCTGCACATTGAGGTTCATCGTGAAAACCAACACATTCTGTACATTTATCTGAAACTATGTAGTAGATATCCATATCTTTTGGCTCGTGCGCATCGTCTGCAGCCATATCAACACCATCTAATGTTGTGATACTTCCTGTCAATGAAGTTCCGTCGGCGTACTTCCATTCCATACCACCTTCGTAAATTGCTGTATTTGGACATTCCGGCTCACATGCACCACAATTGATGCACTCTTCGGTAATCATAATTGCCATTGTGATTGTTTTTTTTTACAAATATAGTCACGATTGATGAATTTAAAACCAAAAAAATGTTGCATTTGCACTTTAGTTAAGCGGAAGGATGTAATTTTGCATTGTGGAAAGAAATCAAATCATATCAGATTTTAGTCATTTGGGAACTGTCTTGTTAGCCTTGTCGCAAGAAAATCCCACTTATAACGCTGCCTTTGCTTGTACAAAAGAAAACTTTGAATCAGTAGCGGAAATCATGAGAACGGTCAATCGTTACAACAATTGGTTTACTTATGAAAGCGTACAAAAATCATTTGCAGGAATTGCAAGTTGGTTAGATGTAGCAACCATTTCGGATTGGGCTGAGCAGTATACATTCTCTAACGAACCTAAACAAGTTGCTATTGTTATGGCTGGAAATCTTCCGTTAGTCGGTTTTCATGATGTGTTTTGTGTTTTGCTTTCTGGAAATCGTGCAAAATGTAAGTTGTCCTCAGATGACAGACATTTACTCCCTGCGATTAAAATGATTTTGAATGATATTCAACCTCTATTAGCTGAAAGAATTCAAATAGTTGAAGGGAAGTTAGGGGAGGTTGACGCCGTGATTGCCACAGGAAGTAACAATTCTCAAAATTATTTTCAACAGTATTTCAGTAAGTATCCACATGTATTTAGAGGAAATAGAACGTCAATAGCCGTACTAACTGGAAAAGAAAGTAATGAAGAATTACATCTTTTAGGAAAGGATATCTTTACTTACTTTGGGTTAGGATGTCGAAATGTAACCCATTTAATGGTCCCTAAAGGATATGATTTTGTTCCATTCTTTGAAGCTATTTACCCTTATGGTGATGTGATTAATCACTATAAGTACGCGAACAACTACGATTATAATCGCGCTGTTCATTTACTCAATTTGATTAATCTTTTGGACAATAACTTTTTATTGGTGCGTGAATCTGAATTGTTACATGCACCTTTGGCAATGGTTTTCTATCATACGTATGAAAACGAGCAAGAAATCAGTGCTTACTTAGAAGAAAACGAACAAAATATTCAAGTTGTTGTTGGACAGAATTACACGCCATTTGGTATTGCTCAGGAACCAAAAATTGGTGATTTTGCAGATAATTTTGATACCATGAAGTGGCTTCAGGAATTGTAATTACTTGTACTTTATTATGTAACGGAATACAATGGCCATCAATCCACCTACAATATGAGCCATTTGCGAAATATTGTCGTCTTTAAAAGCGTTTGATATTTCTTGTCCTAAAAACAAAAGAACAACCAAAATAAAGGTCAATGGAATTTCTTTGTCCGAAGAATTGGAAAGACTGGCAAGTATGATGTAAAGAAAGACCAAACCACTAGCTCCAATTAATCCTTGATTAGAAAGTAAGATATGCACTATACCGATCACTAAGGTAGTAATGACAGACATCCAAAAGAGCTTTTTCCAACCGATTTGTTTTTCTAGTAACGGGCCAACTAAAAGGATAACACTGAAGTTGGCTACCAAGTGGGATAAATTTGCATGACTTAAAGGATAGAAGAACAATCCAAAATAACTCTGCCAATTGTTGAATTGAAAATCACCATTCAACGTGAAAATAGCCAAATTCCCACCAGCTGAATAACTTACAATAAAAACAAAAACAGCTAAGGTCGTGAAACTTAGAATGTAAGGAGAGTTGTAAGTAATGCGCATATTCTTCTTTTTTGGCCAAAAATAGTTTTTTTTCAAAAAAAAGGACCTTTTATTGTATAAACATTCTCTTTCCTATATTTTGATATTCGTATACTATGCAATATTCTTTATACATTTGACGTAATAAGATAATGACTATGAAATACAACCTTTCGGAAGTAAATGAATTAATCCGCGATCGGCGAACCATATATCCAGAACAATTTAGCACTCGAAAAATTCACAAGGAACAAGTAGAACTTTTGTTGAATAATGCTATTTGGGCGCCAAGCCACAACAATACACAACCATGGAAATTTGTTGTGTTAATGGACGAAGCAAAAGATAGATTGAGTCAAAAATTAGGGGAATTGTATTTAACACATATACCTAAGGAAAGTCAAAATGATATGAAATTGGCTAAAATGATGTCCCGACCATTACGGTCAAGCGTTGTTATTGCTTTGGTTTTAAACCGTTCTCAAGATTCAAAAATTTCTGAATTAGATGAAACAATGGCTTGTGCCTGTGCCGTTCAGAATATTCATTTAACAGCAACTGCTTACGGATTGGGAGCTTTTTGGGCAACTCCAAAAATGGCTTTTTTACCTGAAATGAAAACGTTTTTGAACATCAATGAAGAGGATAAATGCCTTGGATTTATTTATTTGGGTTATCCAGAAGGAGAATGGCCAAAATCACGAAGAAGGCCTATTGAATATTGTACAACTTGGATGGATAAATAACAGTAATGAAAACATTTAATACACTTTTATTAATTATCTTTTTATGTTCTTTTGGAGCTGTTTTTGCTCAAGAACAAGCTTTGACAAGCGAAAAAACGAAGTCAAAAACCAAAAGTGAAAAAACGAAGTATCCAATTTATTTTGGATTTCAAGTGAGTCCAATTTTCCCAGCAAAATTTATAGGTACAAGAAATTTGACAACCACAATTGATGGATTTACAACCAATATTTCTCAAATTGCAGGTTACTCTCTCGGTGGAGTTGTACGTATCGGTTTGACAAAAACAATTGCGATTGAGACGGGGATAAGTACTACACAACGTAAATACAACATCATTTCTTCTCTTCCAGATTCCAATTTATATGCAGACCAAAACATTCGGTTTGTGACCTATGATATTCCTTTAAACGCCTTGTTTTACATTCGATTAGCAGAGCAGTTTTATATGAATGCTTCCGTTGGTGGTGCTTTCGTTTTTAATCCTACATTGTCGCGCGTACGTTACAATGAACCCAATACCAATCACAGTTTTACACACACTGCTTTGTCAAAAAAAGTGCAATTCGACGTAAGTGCAAACCTTGGATTTGAGTTCAGAACCAAAAAAGCAGGAACGTTTTACCTCGGTGCCATTGTTCGTGTTCCTGTGAAACCGGTGATGCACATGAGTTCTTTCTACGAATATGGCGGATATCGCATCAAAAATGACCCCTTAACACAAGGGAAAATAAGTGGAGCTTATTTAGCAATGGAGGTGAAATATTTCTTCCCGTTAAATATGAAAAGCAAAGGACCAATCTATGAAAAAGGACCGATAGAATTTTAATACATGACGGATTACCAAAAGATAATTACCCAATTAAAGATGCTTCCACACCCCGAAGGAGGATTTTTTGTGGAGACCTATCGTTCTGTTCCTACCCAAAATGGAGAGGAGTTCATGACTGTAATTTATTTCCTTTTATTGCCCAATCAAGTGTCTTATTGGCATGCGATCGATCAAGATGAAATGTGGTTTTTTCACCAAGGAAATCCGGTAGATGTTTACTGTATTTCTGAAAATGGAGATTTCCAAATTTTACCATTAGGACCTTTTGGTAATACAAGTGATTCGCCGCAACAATTGGTCACAAAGAAAACCATTTTTGGTTCTAAAATGCGAGGAGATACAGGTTTTTCGTTAGTAAGTTGTGTGGTTTCGCCAGCGTTTCAATTCGAAACATTTAAGTTGTTTCAACGCGAGGAGTTGGTTAAAAAATTTCCTTTATTAGAAACTGAAATCGATTATTTGAAACGTCAGGATTAAATCTTTTTTTTAGGCTGCCTTAACGGTCTACACGCTTTAGTAAAAGCGTTAAAACGCGTTTATTAGCTGTTTCGCACGTGCTTCCTTTGGTCGCAGTGCAAACCTAGCATTCACAGCGTTTTCACATCCTTTAGCTATCGCGTTCCGCCCTGGCAGATTGTATTTTGTTCTTACCGCGGTTTTGCGTTAGGGATAAAAGCGGCATCCTTTTTTCACGAAGTGGAAAAGATATAGCGGATAGCCCGCCCCTCCCTAAAGGGAATTTTGGGAGAGGGGAACGCCCAAATAATGGAAATATTAATATTTTATTCGGTGATTATTCATAAATAATCCATTTTTATCTTCACGGTAAACGTTGACATTTGCTGGTCGGATGAGGACGTCATTTATATTTAAGATTTGTTGAGAATCATCTTCCCCTTTTATACAAATCAAAGAAGGGAAATTTGAATTTGCAATGAATTTTAATTCTACCAACGACCAATCTCCAAATTGAATCAATCCAAGGTTGACCGTTTCTCTTTCCGCCCATACTAGATTATCAGGGAAATTTATTTGATAAAAGAGCGTAATTCCCGGGATGTCTTGCCCAAAGTTACGTCCGTTATTGTACATCCAAAAAGAAGCAATATATGCTGTACTGTCTTTCAATGCATCTTTTTCAAATTCACCAAGTACGGTATAATTACCTTTAAATACTTCTAAAGAGCCATTCGCATTAAATGAAATTTTGGAAGGTTTTTTATCATGTGCGTTATAGTAAATGTAAGAGGAGGAGTCAGCATCGATTAAAAAAGGACCTTTTTTAGTCAATTTTTCTTTCTTACTATTAAATGCTTTAATTTCTTCTGTACCTCCATTGAAGAACAGTGCGTCTACACTTATTTCATAGGTAGAAAACGAATTGTTTTTATTAATTAGCGTTGCTCTATTTAGCAGATCTTTTTCTCCATCCAAGAGTTCTTCATGCGTGTATATCAATAAAAAAGGACGTGGGTCTTTAATGTCTTTTTGATAGCTTTTTTCGTAGAAGGTGGAAGAGATGACTTGCATACAATTTTTGGCTTCCTGTATACTGGTTCTGCCTGAATGATTTGCAACCAAAGGAAGGTTGCTGTAATAAGCCATAACCATTGAAATAACCAAGTTCTTATCGCTTGGTTCTTTGCTAAATACCTCTGAACCTATGTGGTAAAAGGGCAAGGGGATTATAGCTTGGTACTTCGAAAAGTCAATTTCAGAAATCGTTTTTTTCCAATCATTATCCATCATTTTAGGATTAAAATAATTGGGCATTTGATTGATTTGGTTATAAATTTTTTGATGGTAAGGAATACCTTCAACCAAAAAAGACGTAGAAATCAACAAAGCAGGTATTGCAGTCCAAAATGTTTTCCTTGATTGGTTACAAATTTTATAAATGAAAATGATTGAAATAATGGTACTTGAATAGTAGAATACCCAAGCAAAACGACCAATTCCTCTAAAGTTTTTGATGGCGGAGAAAGTTTCTAATAATTCGGGATACCTAGTGAAAGGGAAAGCAAACGATAACAGAAGAATAAGAACGGAAGCGAATAAAACAATCAAGAGATGAATAGGAATTTCGAGTGTTTTAAAAGGTGATTTTCTATATCGTATGAGAAAATAAATAAAGTAAAGCGTACTAAAACAAAGAGATAAACTTGTTCCAATTCCAATATACGCCCATCCTTCCCAATGTTGATTTAGTTCAAAGTAAGAGCCGAATAATTGATTCAAAGGTGGGTGGTTAGGAAAAATAATGGAATCTAGATGTGAGGAAGCAATAAAAAAGCCATATGGATTATCTGTTCGATACAAATGGGTGTCGGACCATTTGGAGTAAACAAACATGATCAGAAGAGGGAGTACAGCTTGAACAAACAGATGAAAGTAAAATGATAAGCGGCCGTAACTTGCTTTAAACGATAAAAGTCCGTTTAGCAGTGTGAAGCTGAATAGAAACATAAAGGAAATCATACCTAAATAAGCATGTGTAAAGAACCAATAAATGGTGACAATGCTAATGATAATAGACCATTTCCACTTCTGTTTACTTTCATAAAAACGGAGTGTTAGGTACCATAAAAGCGGAATGAAAAAACTGTAGCTGAGGGCGTAATGCCCTGTAATTCTTGAAATTTGAGGAGCTAATACGGCTATTCCAAAACCTGCAAACGCGGCCACAATAGGACGGACATTATACCTCATTAGAATTAGGTAAATTAACCAAGTAGACAGGCCAATAGAAGCGATCATCATCACGTTAATAATACCGACTGCATGAGGAATAATTATGGGGAAAATAACACCTAAGTAGCGAATGATAATAGAAAGCGCTGGATGACAATCTAAATACAAAAAATGTTCTCCATACGGATAATTCATTGCTGTAGATATGGTACTAGAATCTTCTTTTATTTGTGAAACAAAGGTGAAGTAGTTTTTAATTCCGTCTCCAGTTGCGCTGAACAAATATTCATTTGGAGAAAGTAAAACTTCTTGATAGAAAAGAAAAAGATAAGATATAACTCCTAAAAGCAATAGATAATTAGTGTATTTTTTTTCCATTAAGTGTAGTTGTTTTATTTATTATTTCCTTTTACGTTCTTTATTGTATTCTCTTACAATGTAAGGAGGACGTTTTTTTGCTTCGATAAATATTCGACCTAAATATTCACCAATGATTCCAATGGTTAGGAGTTGAATTCCACCTAAGAATAAAATTAAAATGACGGTTGTAGGATACCCTTGAATTGGTTCACCATAAAGGATGGTTTTTAATAAAACGAAAATGAGGTAAATAAAAGAAACAACTGAAACAATTACTCCCATATAGGTTGAAAGTTTTAATGGTACAGTACTGAATGATGTAATTCCATTGACAGCTAGTCCAAAAAGTTTACGAAAACTCCAGTTTGTTTCTCCATAAATTCGATCATTTTGAGTAAAAAGAATTTCTTTTTTTCTAAAACCAATATAGGCAAAAAGTCCTTTGGTATATCGTTCTACTTCTCTTAATTCACACAATGCTGAAATACAACTTCGGTCCAATAAGCGAAAATCACCCACATTTTGTGGGATTTCGATGTTTGACATTTTTCCGAGTAAATTGTGAAATAGTAGTGACATGTGTTTCCTTAACCAGCTTTCTTTTCCACGGTGAATTCGTTTAGCATATACATCATCGTACCCTTCTTCCCAGTATTTTAACATTTCAATGATTAGGTTTGGCGGATGTTGTAAATCTGCATCCATAATAATCATACAATCACCTGTAACATAGTCAAAACCAGCCATCATTGCATTTTCTTTACCGAAATTCCTAGACAGATCTAAGTAAGAAACTTGCGGATCCTTTTCGTGGTACTCTTGAAGGATAGAAAGAGTATTGTCTTTACTCCCGTCGTTAACGAATAAAATTTCCCAAGTGTAGTTCGACAACTGTTGGGTCAGTTGACTCAATGCTTCGTATAAGGAGGGTAAAGATCCTTCTTCATTAAAGCAAGGAATTAATATCGATATTTTTTTCATTAGTGTAGTACGATTTCAATTGTAAGCATTAGATCATTCCTTTTGAATTTAATAGTTCTTCGAGTGCTGCCAAATCGGTAAAAAGAACCTCCCTGGCTTTGCTACCTTGAAACGGTCCGATAATTCCCATTCCTTCCAATTGGTCAACCAAACGACCAGCTCTGTTGTATCCTAATTTCAATTTACGTTGAAGTAAACTAGCGGACCCTTGCTGTTGTCCCACTACGATTCTAGCTGCGTCTGCAAACAAGGGGTCAAGTTCATTTGCGTCAAAATCTCCAGCATTACCATCACCATTTTCTCCCACGTATTCGGGCAATAAGAAGGCATCAGGATAACCTCTTTGTTCCCCAATAAATTCACATATTTTTTCTACCTCAGGAGTGTCTACGAAACCACATTGTAAACGAACCAAATCTGATCCCATTGAAATTAACATGTCTCCTCGTCCAATCAACTGATCTGCACCAGAAGTGTCAAGAATAGTTCTGGAGTCAATTTTTGAAAGTACACGGAAAGCAATTCGGGCAGGGAAATTGGCCTTAATCATTCCCGTAATTACGTTCACGGAAGGTCGCTGAGTTGCAACAATTAGGTGGATTCCTACCGCACGAGCAAGTTGGGCAATACGAGCAATAGGGTGTTCTACTTCTTTACCAGCTGTCATAATTAAGTCGGCAAACTCATCTATCAAAACAACAATGTATGGAAGGAATCGATGACCTTTTTCAGGATTCAAACGACGTTGAATGAATTTGGCGTTGTATTCCTTAATGGTACGACATTGTGCGTCTTTCAAGATTTCATAACGTTGGTCCATTTCAATACACAAGGAGTTTAGGGTGTTCACTACCTTTGTTGTGTCAGTGATAATAGCGTCTGCTTCTCCTGGTAATTTAGCTAAGAAATGACGTTCAATTTTGTTGTATAATGTTAACTCTACTTTCTTTGGATCGACCAAAACAAACTTCACTTGCGAAGGATGCTTTTTGTATAATATGGAAACCAGAATGGCGTTCAAACCAACGGATTTACCTTGACCAGTTGCACCAGCAACTAGTAGGTGAGGGGTTTTTGTAAGATCAAATGTGTAGGTTTCGTTGGTAATAGTTTTACCTAATACTACTGGCAATTCAGCATCTGAAGTTTGGAATTTTTCAGAAGCAATCAATGCACGCATGGAAACCATTTCCGGTTTGCTATTCGGGACCTCAATACCAATTGTACCTTTTCCAGGAATTGGTGCAATAATACGAATACCAAGAGCCGAAAGGGAAAGTGCAATATCATCTTCTAGGTTTTTGATCTTGGATATTCGTACTCCAGGAGCGGGTACAATTTCGTATAAAGTAACTGTTGGACCTACCGTTGCTTTGATTTTTGCAATTTCAATTTTGTAGTTGGCAAGTGTATCAACGATCTTGTTTTTGTTTTCCTCTAATTCTGCTTTGTTTACGGTTATTCCTTTTCCACCATAATCGTTTAGTAATTCGATAGGAGGAAGGGTGTAACTTGATAGATCAAGTGTTGGATCGTATTCACCAAATTCTTGACGTAATTTATCTAAATCAGATTCATCTACAATTTCCTCTTCTTTTGCAATATTGACAGAGAAGCCATTTTCTTCGAAATCTTGAAGTGTTTCTTCTTCAATAACGGGAGTTATGTCTAAAACCTGTGTTTCTTGACGTTCTATTACTGGTTTTACAGGTGTATCATTTGTACGAACGCTAAGTTGAATTTCAGCTAGATCTTCTTCTTCTTCTTCGATTTCTGGTTTTGACATTGCGCTAACAGTGTTAGGAGCTGATGCCACAACAGTTTCTTTTACTTTAGGTTTATTACCTTCATTAGTTGTAAATAAGTTAGGCTCTTCATATTCTTCGTCATAATCATTGTCAGATTGACGGGAAGGGAAAAGATTGAAAATAACACTCGCAAGGTTGATGTTGAAAACGACTAACATGGCAATGAAAAACAAAGCGATAATGATAACAAATGAACCAAAACTACCAACTGCTAAAGAAAGCCATTGGTTGACTTGATATCCAAATTTACCACCTAGGTAGCTTACTTCTCCCGCAAAATAACCTAGGAAAATGGCACCCCAAATTGTAAATACAGTAAGTATTAATATCGTTTGAGGTATTGCAAATCGATTAAAATTCACAGCTAATCTTAAACCGACAATGATGAATAGGAAACAAAATGCGAAGGATGGTAAACCAAACCAATTGTATAAAAATAGATGAGCGAACCAAGCACCAAATTTCCCAAGGAAATTATCTACAGGGATTGTATTCTCTTCAAAAATGAATTGAAAAAAACCTTTATTTATAACTCGATCTTGATCTGCTTCCCAATGGAAAAGGTAAGAGAAAAATGAAAACACCAATAATACTCCAAAAACGAAAGATAAAGTTCCTAGTGTAATGATGATTTTTCTTTTATCGATTTTAATTCCTTTTCCGGGTCTTTTTTCAGTTTTATTATTGTTTTCACCTCCTGCTGGTTTACGCGTTGTCCTTTTTTTAGGCGCTGTTGCGGATTCGGCTTTAGGTTTGTTGAAAATCTTTTCTTCTGCCATGCTGTAATTCTGTCTATTTAACGAAAATAAGGTTTATTTGGACATTAGTTTTTCAAAAATAAAAAGAGTTTGCACATTAAAGTGTTAGTAGTGTTTGCTTATTCAATTGTTTGTTCTTTCGTGAATTGTTCAATGAAATCATTCATTGAAATTATTTTATATGTTGTAGGTACTCCAAAAAGTGCTTTATCCAATTTTTTTGATTCAATATTAATTAATTCGTAACGGTAAATACCATCTATGGTCTCTATGAGGTAATCGGTTAAAAGACCAGGGAAATGATTGAAACCAGGCAGGTATTTACTATTTAATTTTGGGGCGTAAGCAAAAGAATATTCGTGATTGGAAAGCTTGTTTTTAACGGTCAAATATTTCACCTTTTGCCCCATTGTTTTTGTTTTCCCTTTTCCTTTTACCCAATTGTATTTTGAATTTTGATCATTTGTGTCAATGATTTGCAGGGCGAATTTCCCTGCTTCTGTGTCCATTAATAGTAGAGATTTCTTCTTTTCCAAGTGTTTGATTTGTATCTGCTTGCCTGTTAATATACTTTCTGTTTCTATTCTTATTAATGTGTCATTTGTGTAAATTTTCATTTCTTGGATAGGAAAAAATGAAAGAAGTGAAGTGTCTTGTATGGTGATTTTGTAAGTAAGTACACCCTGAAATTTCTTTTGTGAGAAAATAGCTAAAGGAAGCGTAAGTGATAAAAGAAGAGATATAAAACGCATTGTGATAAGATTTATTGATGCAGAAGCAAAAGTAATACCAGAAGCTCAATGTACATTAATTTTGAGGAGAAACATTAAAAAATTATCTTTGTAGCAAACTAAAAAGCGCAGTATATGAAGTTAGATATTTTAGCTTTTGGAGCACATCCAGATGATGTGGAATTGTCCGCAGCAGGAACTTTAATGAAGCAGATTTCATTAGGAAAAGTGGTAGGGATAGTTGATATGACGCAAGGTGAGTTGGGGTCTCGAGGTACAATTGAAACACGTTATGAAGAGGCGAAGTTGGCTCAAGAGATTATGGGCGTTCACTACCGTACGAACTTGAAAATGCGTGATGGTTTTTTTGAAAATTCAGAAGAGAATAAGTTAAAAGTCATAGCGCAGATTCGATTCACCCGACCTGATGTGATACTAATCAATGCTCCTTTCGACCGGCATCCAGATCATGGTAGAGCTGCAGCATTATTACTAGATGCATGTTTTTATTCTGGTTTAAAGATGATTCACACTGTTGATGAAGATGGTATAGAGCAGTTGCCACACCGACCTAAAACTGTTTATCACTACATTCAAGATCGTTATGTTGAGCCTACTTTTGTTACGGAGGTTACACCTTATGTAGAAAAAAAAATAGCGGCAATACAAGCGTACGCAACGCAGTTTTATGACCCTAATAATCCGGCACCGAATACACCTATTTCTGGACCTGATTTTTTAGATTTTATCAAAGGACGTATGTCCGAGATGGGGCGTAAAATTGGAGTTCCCTATGCAGAGGGGTTTGTTGCTGCAAGAACCTTGGGAGTGGATGACTTGACAATGCTCATATAAAAAAAACTTTATTAGTTAACTTTTTTTGGCGGGTCTAAATACAGTAGATAAATGTAAAACATTTGTTATCAATTGATTTTATTAGGGTTTGAAAGACTTGGTCGACTTGTTAGTAAATCATTAAATCTTAAAAAAAATAACTAATTAACAAGAATTTCTCCGTACCTTTGCACCCAATTTTAATTTATAGTATGACATTTGAAGAACTCGGGCTAAAGAGTGGGGTGTTGAAGTCGTTGACAGAATTGGGTTTTGAGACACCCACTCCTATTCAAACCGAAGCGATTCCACACCTTTTAAAAGAAGAAAGTGATTTCGTTGGTTTAGCTCAAACAGGGACAGGGAAAACGGCAGCATTCGGGTTGCCATTAGTAACTAAAGTAGAAGAAGGGCGTAAAGCGCCGCACGGGTTGGTTATTTGCCCAACACGCGAATTGTGTCTACAAATCGCGAAAGACCTACAAAATTTTGCTAAGTATATAAACGTAAGCGTAGTAGCTGTATACGGAGGGACGGATATCCGTCGCCAAATTTCAGATATTAAGAATGGAGCAACTATCGTTGTTGCAACACCAGGGCGTTTAGTTGATTTATCTAATCGCAGAGCAATCCGCTTAGAAGAAGTGGAATGGGTGGTGTTGGACGAAGCTGATGAGATGTTGAATATGGGATTCAAAGAAGATATTGATACCATTCTAGAACAAACTCCAGACGAAAAAAATGTATGGTTGTTTTCTGCAACTATGCCAAAAGAAGTGGCTTTTATTGCTAAAAACTACATGGAAAATCCATTAGAGATTAGTATCGGTCACAAGAATCAAACAAACGAAAACATTGAACACATTTATTATTCGGTAAAAGAGAAAGATCGTTATTCTGCTGTAAAGCGTTTAATTGACTTCAATCCGAATATTTATGGGTTGATTTTTTGCCGTACACGACGTGAAACGGCAATGGTCGCTGAAATGTTGGAAAAAGACGGTTACAACGCTGAACCATTACACGGAGACTTATCTCAAGCACAACGTGATTCGGTAATGAAGCGTTTCCGAGAGAAATCAATTCAATTATTGGTAGCAACAGATGTAGCCGCTCGTGGAATTGATGTTAGTAACGTGACGCACGTAATTAACTACAACTTACCAGATGACATTGAGAATTATACGCACCGTTCAGGACGTACAGCTCGTGCAGGTAACAAAGGAGAATCTTTGGTGTTGATTAACACACGTGAAATGCATAAAATTCGTGCAATTGAAAAACAAATTCGTACTCAGTTTACAGTAGGAACTGTGCCAAATGCGAAAGAGATTTGTGAAATTCAATTGATGAAATTGGTTGGTAAAATCAATGCAACAGAAGTACGTGAAGAAGAAATCAGTGAATTCTTACCAGTTGTTTACGAGCAATTCGAAGAGTTAACGAAAGAAGAAGTGATCAAAAAGTTCATTTCTGCTGAATTTAACCGTTTCATCGAGTATTACGAGACTGCTGGTGACTTAAATGCAAGTGCTGGACGCGGAGAAAGAGGTGAAAGAGGAGATCGTGACTTCGACAGAAGTGACAGACCATCAAGACGCCAAGATGATGAAAACAAAACACGTTTCTTTGTTAATTTAGGAAAACGTGACGGTTTGAATCCAGGTGGATTATTACGTGTACTTTGTGATTCTACAGGTTTACGTTCTGATAAAATCGGAAAAATCGACATTCTTGCATCTTATTCTTTCTTCGAAGCGGATAACGAATTAGCTACTCAGATTGTAGAGAAAGCTAGCGGAACTGAATATGAAGGTCATTTAGTTAGTGTTGAAATCACTAAAAAGCGTAGTGGAGGTGAATCTCGATCAAGAGGTGGAGGAAGCAGCCGTGGCGGATTTGGTGGTGGAAGCGGAGGTGCACGTCGTGGTAGCTTTGGAGGACACAAATCAAGTGGCGGAGGTTACGGAAGCTCTGACCGTGGAGGATCTGACCGTAATGGAGGTGAACGTAGAGATCGTGGTGGTTACGACAAAGGTGGTGATCGCGGAGGATACGGACGCTCAAACGATAGACCACGTAGTGGAGACCGTGACAGAAGTCGTGGACCAAGAAAAAGTGGTTATTAAAAACAAGTAAAGTAACAAAACACCCATTAATAATATATGGAAATTAGAAATATCGCAATTATCGCTCACGTTGACCACGGTAAGACTACCTTGGTAGATAAAATGATCGAAGCAGGAAATGTTATCGATGAAAGAAACCGCACCGCGGGTGAATTAATCATGGATAACAACGATCTGGAGCGCGAGCGTGGGATTACGATTGTTTCCAAAAATGTATCCGTATCCTATAAAGGAACAAAGATTAACATTATTGATACTCCAGGTCACGCCGATTTTGGTGGTGAAGTTGAACGAGTATTAAATATGGCAGATGGAGTATGTTTGTTGGTGGATGCTTTTGAAGGTCCAATGCCTCAAACTCGCTTCGTTCTTGGTAAAGCTTTGTCAATGGGTATTAAGCCATTGGTTGTTGTTAATAAGGTAGACAAAGAAAACTGTACTCCTGAAGAAGTTCAAGAAAAAGTATTTGATTTAATGTTCGAATTAGATGCAAATGAAGAGCAATTGGAATTTCCTACAATCTACGGTTCAGCAAAGAACGGTTGGATGTCGGACGATTACAAAACGCCTACAACTTCTATTGCACCATTATTGGATCAAATTCTAGCGTATTTCCCACCAAAAACAATTGAGGAAGGAAATACACAGTTATTGATTACTTCATTAGATTATTCTACTTTCGTAGGACGTATTGCTATCGGACGATTGAATAGAGGTGAGTTGAAAACGAATCAACAAATTATCTTAACAAAACGTGATGGTACGAATGAAAAACACAGAATCAAAGAATTGTTTGTGTTTGAAGGACTGAATAGAGTGAAAGTTGATAGCGTACAAGCTGGAGATATTTGTGCTGTAACTGGAATTGAAGGATTTGAGATTGGTGACTGTATTTGTGATTTTGAAAATCCAGAACCGCTTCCAACGATTTCTATCGATGAGCCAACTATGAGCATGATGTTCTCTATTAACGATTCACCTTTCTTCGGTAAAGAAGGAAAGTTTGTAACTTCAAGACATATCTCTGAACGTTTAGAAAAAGAGTTAGAGAAAAACTTGGCAATGCGTGTTTCTAAAACGGATAAAGCTGACAAATGGATGGTTTTTGGTCGTGGTGTAATGCACTTGTCTGTTTTAATCGAGACTATGCGTCGTGAAGGATATGAATTACAAGTAGGGCAACCTCAAGTAATCCTTAAAGATGTTGATGGTGTTAAATGTGAGCCAGTTGAAGAATTGACAATTGATATTCCTGAAGCAAATAGTGGTACTGCAGTAGAAGCTGTTTCTAAACGTAGAGGGGAAATGAAAAATATGGAGCCAAAAGGGGACCGTATGATCATTCAATTTGAAATTCCTTCTCGTGGAATCATTGGTTTGAGAAACTACTTGTTAACAGCTACAGCAGGAGAAGCAATTATGTCTCACCGTTTCTTAGAGTACCAACCATACAAAGGAGAGATTCCTGGACGTATGAATGGATCTTTAATCTCTATGGAACAAGGTGGTGCTATTCCTTTCTCTTTATCAAACTTACAAGAACGTGGAATTTTCTTTGTACAACCAAATGAAAACATCTACGAAGGACAAGTTATTGGAGAACATACGCGTTCTAACGATTTAGTAGTAAACGTTACAAAAACGAAGAAATTAACCAATATGCGTTCATCTGGTGCAGATGATAAGGTAAAGATTGCTCCACCAAAAACGTTCTCTCTAGAGGAGTGTTTGGAGTACATTCAAGCTGACGAATATGTAGAGGTAACTCCACAAAGTTTACGAATGCGTAAAATCTTATTAAAAGAAACGGATCGTAAGCGTCAAGGGAAAGCTTAGTTTATTAAAAGTATAGCGAATGAACATTGCTAGGAATTAATTTAATTTCTTAGTAATGTTCATTTCTTGTTAATAACAAACCGCTTGACTTTGAGTTCATAGTTGTTTAATTTAGTAGATTAACAAAAACAAATTGACAGTTATGTTTGACGAAGAGGATGATGAATTTTTGGAAGGGGATTTGAAAGACGGACTTGAACGTTTTGAAAACTACCTAGAAAACGGAGTGATGGGATTTATCGATAGTAACCAAATGGAGTTAATTATTGATCATTACTTGTTTCAGAGTCAATATACTAAAGCAAATAGCGCTACCGAATTTGCTCTGAACCAATTTCCGTATAATGATGTTTTTAAATTAAGACGAGCTCAAGCAATTTCTGCTTTAGGTCAACTTAAAGAAGCGTTAACCTTATTGTCAGGGATTGAAGTCATGGAATCACATGTTGCTGAATTACTTTTGACAAAAGCTTCAATTTTCAGTCAGTTGAGAGACCATAAAAGGGCAATAAAATTTTTTAAAGAGGCTTTGATGCATTCAAGTATGCCTGAAGATAAGGAAGAGATCTACCTGGATCTGGCTTTTGAATATGAGGCTGAAAATGACTACAATGGAGCTATTGCTATTTTGTTAGAGGCATTACAGAATAATCCAAACAATGAAGGAGCCTTATATGAACTTGCTTTTTGTTATGACCTTCTAGGGGAGTACGATAAAGCAATCAAAAGTTACTCCGATTTTATTGATAATAACCCTTATTCCTTTACTGCTTGGTATAATCTAGGGAATACTTATTCCAAAAAGGAAGATTATAAACAAGCTGTTTGGGCGTATGATTACAGTATTTTAATAAATGCCGATTTCGGTCCGTCTTATTACAATATTGGGAATTCATACATGGGAATGGATCATTTTGAAGATGCGATTAAAGCATTTGAAAAATGTTTGGAATTAGATGGTGATGACGCTCTTGTTTTATGTAATGTTGGAGAATGTTACGAACAATTTAATGAATTGATACATGCAGAAGAGTACTACAGGAGAAGTCTAGAAATAGATCCTTTACTTGCTGATGCTTGGCTAGGAATGGGGATTGTGGAAGATTTGAAAGGAAATACACAGTCTGGTATTCGAATGATCATTAAAGCAGCGGAAATGGATCCAACGAATGCTGGGATTCTACATGTGCTCGCAGGTGCTTACGAAAAAATGGAAGATTTTGAACAGGCATGTAATTATTATTATGCAAGTTTAGAACTCGATCATACAGAGGGCGAATGCCTAAAAGAATATGTTAGCTTACTACTAAGGGTAAGTACAATTAATGAGGTCCACCAATTTTTGAATGATTTTGAACAAAACTTTGGACAAAACAACTATATCGATATCCTTAATGTTTGGGTGTTGTTGAAATTAGGACAAAGGGATAATGCTTTGCATTTGTTTAAAAAGTGTGTTGAAGACGATTTACAAATAGCAAAAGAATTGTTTAATCTCGATTCCAATTATTTGGAGGATGCAGATTTTATTAATTTGACTGATAATTAGAAAAAATATGAATTTTGAACTACCGTTCATACCTGAAAGATCATCAAAGCCTAGACAGAAAGGATTGACAATGATGATGGATAAAGGTTTGAGTTTAAATGAAACTGAAAATTTTATTCAGGGAAATGCGCATCTAACCGATATCGTTAAGTTTGGATTTGGTACATCTTATGTGACCAAAGACTTAAAAGAAAAAATTGACTTGTATAAAGCTGCAGGAATCACTCCTTATTTAGGAGGGACATTATTCGAAGCTTTTTACGCTAGAAATATGTTTGAAGATTACTTGCGTTTACTAGATAAACTTGGATTAGACTTAGCTGAGGTTTCTGATGGATCAATTGTAATTCCACATGAAGATAAATGCGAGGTTATTAGACGAATAGCAAAAGATAGAGTCGTTCTTTCTGAGGTTGGTTCTAAAGATGCAGGTATACTTATCTCTCCAAACCGTTGGATCAAAATGATGAAAATGGAATTGGAAGCAGGTTCTTGGAAAGTAATCGCAGAAGGCAGAGAAGCAGGTAACGTAGGTGTTTTTAGACCAAATGGAACTGCACATACAATGCTTATCAACAAAATCATTAAGAACATTAAACCAGAAGATATTCTTTGGGAAGCACCTCAAAAAAATCAGCAAGTTTGGTTTATCAAGTTGTTTGGTGCAGAAGTGAATTTAGGAAATATTGCCCCAAATGAACTTATTCCTCTAGAATGTTTGCGTTTAGGATTAAGAGGAGATACTTTCTTTGATTTTATGCCTGCAGATTATGCAACGCGCTTAAAACAAGAGAATTCTGAAGAGGATTTACAGGAGATGGATCAAGAAGATTAATTTCTAATGTATTGTAATGTTTAAACGTATTGGTGAAATAGCGGAACATGCCGCAGCAATCTACGATTTGCAATACGACAAAAATAATTTGTATTCGGCGAGTAGCGATTCCTTCGTTGCTCGTTGGAATACATTAACACTTGAGCAAGACAAGTTTGCTATAAAAAATCCTGCAACACCTTATACAATTTCTTACTTATCAGGATTTCACCTCCTAGCCGTTGGATTAGCTAATGGGAGTATTCACCTTTTTGATCTCATTGAAAGAAAAGAAATCAAGGAATTCGCCTTACACAAAACAGGTGTCTTTACATTGGAATTTATTAAGCCTAAACAATGGCTATTTGCAGGCGATGCGGATGGTTTAGTATCTATTTATTCTATTTCGAAACTTTCTCTACTTATTCGTATTCCATTAAATTGCGGTAAAATAAGAAGCGTAGTTTTTATAGAGGAAAGAGATGAGCTTATTATTGGAGGGCAAAATGGAAAAATTTATGCTGTTTGTTGTAAAACAATGAATAGTAAAGAACTTACTTTTGCTCATGATGGTGGCATTGGGGCGTTGGTTTATCTACCATCTCAGCATCAATTTGTTTCTGGGGGTAAAGATGGGTACCTACGTGTATGGGATAAGAACTTTAATTTATTACAAGCTTTGCCTGCGCATAATTACATGATTTATGATTTTTTATTTTGGAGTGATGATATAATCATTTCGGCAAGTCGAGATAAATCAATGAAAATATGGGACACGAAAACCTGGAAAGTTATTCAGAAGTTAGATATTAAAGAGAATGGTCATCGTCATTCGGTAAATAAAATGGTGAGAATTTCATCGGAACAATTTGCGAGTTGCTCTGACGATCGTAGAATTCTTATTTGGCAAGTTAAGCCTTTGTAGGAGTGTCATACCATTTTATTTTCATTAAATTCCATTTGTAACGTACTGCAAGAATACGGACGATAACTACAAAACCAATAGATAGACCGTATGATAGATAGATGTTGTTTAAGTAAATAGAGGTGAAGTAAAATAATGTTGCACCAAATAATGCTACAAGAGCGTAAAGTTCTTTCCTGAATATATAAGGAATATCGTTACAGAGAATATCGCGTAGTAAACCACCAAAAGTAGCTGTAACCATACCCATGACTACTGCATACATCGGCGTAATCCCATAAAGCAGAGATTTCTGCATACCTACAATCGCAAATAAGCCAAGACCAATAGCGTCAAACAAGAAAAACGTTTTGCGTAATTCATTAAGTTTTTTATTAAAAATAAATGCCATCGCTACGCCTGCGAGGATAAGATACAAATAGGACGGACGTGTCAGTAAGGCCACGGGAGTAGCACCAATCATCAAATCTCGAATAATTCCCCCTCCGAAAGCTGTAACAGAAGCAATTATTGTTACACCCATAGCATCAAATGATTTTTCAGCAGCTGTCAATGCACCACTAATTGCAAAGAAGCAAATTCCTATTGCTTCTAAATAATAAATAATATCAGAAATGTTAGTCATAAATAAATTCAAAATCTACACGTCTATTCAATTGTCTACCTTCTTTAGTTTCGTTTGTTGCAGCAGGTAAACGTTCCCCTTTAAAGTCGAAAATCAAACGATTAGTGCTTATGCCAGCAGTGTTGAAATAGTTTTCAATTACTTTTGCTCTAAGCTTAGAAAGTTGGTCATTGTATACATCACTACCAACAGCATCTGTATGACCTGTAACTTTTATACGAATGTCGGAATGTCCCTGAATAAGTGCACTCATTTTATTTAGATATGCAATGTATTCTTGTTTTAATTCTGCTTTGTCAAATTCAAAGAAAATAGGATGCAATACAAATGATTTTCTTTCTTTCAATTGTTGGTCGGGAGAAGGTATTCCTTTGGATAATTGATCTAGAAAAAGTTGATGTTTATGGGTGTCATATTTTGTATTTACCTCTTCTAACCATAAATCGTTAGAGCGATATAAGATGATATTTCCAGATTGATTGGCACAGTCCGTGGAAGTATAAGACCCTTTGAAATAGCCGTCCAAAGTATCTAGGTTTACCGTGAAATTGTACTTACACCACATGGTTGTGTTTTCCTTTGATTTACGTAGGATAACTGATTCTTTCAAGGTTAAGGATTGGTTATCTACATATTCAAAGGAGGCCTTTTTGATAGCTACATTCTTACCGTTCACACTTTCCATTCTTATCTGCGTTTCGCTGTTGTTATCGTTTATTATAAAGGAAACGATTGTTCCTTTATTTTTATCACTGTTTTTTGGAAAGAATAGGCCTTTGTATGTGCCGTTTTCAATTTGACTGAAAGAGAAAAACGCCGAAAAAAAACAGCTTATTAAGAAGAGGGTTTGAAGGGGATGCGGCATTTTTTAGAAGAATGGATTTCTATTTTTCTTGTTTTAAAAAAGTAATATACGGATAAAACACTTGAAATGTTTTGGTCTCAATGAAGAAAAGGTGAAATATGTAGATAAATAGCTCTATTCATTGTTAAATGGAGTGGTTTTATTACAGGACTCGACCAATAAATGATAATATTTTTCGTATCTTTATGAAGTTAAATCAGATACAATGAAAATATTTTTTTCCGCATTAATCATATCTCTTCTCACCATGTTAGGACCATCAAAAACGATATACGAATTCAAGGTAATTGATATCGAAAGCAAAGTCTTGGATTGGCAACAATTCAAAGGAAAGAAAGTAATGATTGTCAATACCGCAAGTAAGTGTGGATTGACGCCACAGTACGAAAAATTGCAAGCATTATATTTGAAATACAAAAATCAAGGATTCGAGATCATTGGTTTTCCTGCAAATGATTTTATGGGACAAGAACCAGGTACAGAAGAGGAGATTGCTGCTTTCTGCCAAAAGAATTATGGAGTAAGCTTTACAATGATGAGTAAAGTAACTGTAAAAGGGAAAGGAATGCATCCCTTGTTTACTTATCTAACAACGAAAAGTGAAAACGGAGTTTCAGATGAAAAGGTAAGTTGGAATTTCCAAAAGTTTTTAATCAATGAGAACGGACAACTTGAAAAAGTAATTGCGCCCAAAGTAAGTCCTTTAGATGAAGAAATCATACAGTGGATTGAAAAAAAAGGGGAAAAGAAATAATATAAATATAGTTTTAAACATTTGTTAATAAAATTCTAGAATCTCCGCTTTTTTACGGCTGTTTTCAGCGTTCAATTGCCTATTTTTGGGAGTTCAAGCAATTTTTCTAAACATCAATAACGATGAGCGAAGAAGTAAATAAAAATAATGATTATTCAGCGGATAATATTCAAATTCTAGAAGGATTAGAAGCTGTACGTAAACGCCCAGCCATGTATATTGGTGACGTTGGCGTTAAAGGGTTACACCACTTAGTATACGAGGTTGTGGATAACTCCATCGATGAGGCCTTAGCAGGATACTGCGACACCATTGAAGTAACCATTAATGAAGGCGACTCAGTAACAGTTAAAGATAATGGTCGTGGGATTCCTACGGCAATGCATACCAAAGAAAAACGTTCCGCTCTAGAAGTGGTAATGACCGTTCTTCATGCAGGAGGTAAATTCGACAAAGATACTTACAAAGTGTCTGGAGGTTTGCACGGAGTAGGGGTATCATGTGTTAACGCATTATCTACCTATTTTAGAGCCGAAGTACACCGTGAAGGTAAAATCTTTGAACAAGAATACAGCATTGGTAAACCTCAATTCTCTGTACGTGAAATCGGAGTGTCTGATATCACAGGTACTTTCGTTACCTTCCAGCCAGACGCTTCAATCTTTGAAGTAACGGAATACAATTACGATATCCTTGCTGCTAGAATGCGTGAATTAGCTTTCCTTAATAAAGGAATTAAAATTACGCTTACTGACTTACGTGACATCGACGAGAATGGTAAACCAAAATCGGACCTTTTCTTCTCAGAAGGAGGATTACAAGAATTTGCTACCTACTTAGACAGAAACAGAGAGAAATTAATCGATCAAGTTATCTATTTTGAAGGTGAGAAAGAAGGAATTCCAGTAGAGGTTGCTCTTACGTATAATACCTCATATACCGAAAATATTCAAGCGTATGTAAACAATATCAATACGCACGAAGGTGGAACTCACCTTTCTGGTTTCCGTCGTGGATTGACAAATACCTTGAAAAAATATGCGGAAACATCAGGACTTTTAGCTAAAGAAAAAGTTGAAATCGAAGGAGATGACTTCCGAGAAGGATTGACAGCAGTACTTTCTGTAAAAGTGGCAGAACCCCAGTTCGAAGGACAAACCAAAACAAAATTAGGTAACCGTGAGGTTACAGCTCCGGTTTCTCAAGCTGTTTCCGAAATGTTAGCCGATTATTTGGAAGAACATCCAAACGAAGCAAAACAAATCGTTTACAAAGTAATCTTAGCCGCGAAAGCACGTACTGCAGCACGTAAAGCCAGAGAAATGGTACAACGTAAAAGCGTTATGTCAGGTTCAGGATTACCAGGTAAATTGGCCGATTGTTCTTCAAAAGATCCAGCAATTTGTGAGTTATTCCTTGTCGAGGGAGACTCGGCGGGTGGAACAGCTAAACAAGGACGCGACCGTAATTTCCAAGCAATTATGCCATTAAGAGGTAAAATCCTTAATGTGGAAAAAGCAATGCAACACAAAATTTTTGAAAACGAAGAAATTAAAAATATCTATACTGCTTTAGGAGTTAGAATCGGAACAGAAGAGGATTCTAAAGCACTAAATATGGAAAAACTTCGTTACCACAAGTTAGTTATTATGTGTGATGCCGATGTGGATGGAAGCCACATTGAAACGCTTATCTTGACGTTCTTCTTCAGATATATGAAGGAAATGATTGAGAATGGATACATCTACATTGCAACTCCTCCATTGTACCAAGTTCGTAAAGGAACTAAAGCGCAATATGCATGGACAGATGATCAAAGAGATATCTTAATTCAACAAATGAAAGGTTCCGGAGCAGAAACATCTGTAACTGTACAAAGATATAAAGGTCTTGGAGAGATGAACGCAGAACAACTTTGGGAAACAACGATGAATCCTGAAGGACGTACTTTGCGCCAAATCACCATCGAAAATGCCGCTGAGGCGGACCAAGTATTCTCAATGTTGATGGGAGACGACGTTCCACCAAGACGTGAGTTCATTGAAACCAATGCAAAATACGCCAAAATTGATGCTTAATCAGCACAAAATAAGACAGAAAGGAGCATGAAAATGCTCCTTTTTTTGTTTTTATATCAAACTAAAATACTGAAAAATATATCTCAGCTAGGATGGAGGGCGATAGCTACATGAACGGAAAATGGAGGGAGTGCTAAGTTGAAATTGCGACCAACGGAAGCACGTTTCAACTCGCTAACGAACCCATTTTACGAAATGTACTAAAGCCCGTAGACCGTTAAAGCTGCCAAGAAAAATCGCTTTACTTTTCTTGATTTTTTTGTTTTGGGCGTTCCCCTTTGGGTCGGGCTATCCGTTCCAAGTTTTCCGTTCATCCTTCACGAAAAAGCTTTCCTCTTGTATCCCTAACGCGGTGTTAATCCTTATTCTTTTACGGACGGAGAGGGCAAAAAAAATCCCGAGCTTTTCAACCCGGGATTTTCTATCAAATAAAATGAATTAAAGTTTTTCGATACGAACCGTTTTATTCGTTGTCGTCCCTTTAATTTTCAGCATATAAATTCCTTTTGAAAGAGGTGATAAATCAATTGTACCTTTTTCAAGAACGCTTGAGCTAAGGATTGATTTACCATTTACATCTATGATTTCAATTTCTGCATTTTCTACTTCAATTGTAATGACATCTGTCGTAGGATTTGGATAAATACGTACACTGTTTTCATCCGCTGCGTCTACTGCCAAACAATCGTTGATGATGTTAATAGGGTACGTGGTTTGACATCCTGGCGCATCATTTTTAACAGTAACCGTATACGCTCCTGGTGTCAAAGAATTGAAAATTCCGGGTGCGTTGATGAAGGTTGTACCATTGATAGATGCTTTGTACGCTGAGCCGTTTCCTTGCGCTAGGTTTGACACATTGATTTGACCATTGTTTTGATTACATTCCGAATTTACTGGAGAAACCAAAGCTGTCGGTTTTGCCGAAACTGCAAGGTTTATGATCTCTTCATCCCATGTACAGCCACCGTTTCCGTACGCTACTACACGGAAATTCCCTGTGTTATTTACTGTAAAAGAAGAGTTAGCATTGGTTGATGAATTGATAACTGAGTTTCCAGTAGCTGGTAACAAATAGTATTCGAAATCATTCACATTGGAAGATGCTGTTCCACTTAAATCGATAGCTCCACCAACACAGAATGCAGTGTTTGAAGTGTTCAACACCAAGTTTGGTTCACCTCCGTTTGATAGGAGAACATCTAGTGCTAATTGTGTGTTTGTATTCGTGAAAATAGAAGGAACAGTTTGCCAATCATTGATTGAACCCGTAACAAATAAATAAGTTGTATTACGCGGTGTTCCCGTTTGGTTGTAATTCGCTGGAATTGCAGTTGTATCTCCGGCAGTACTACTCATTTGATAACCTACAAAAAAAGCACCGTTTACTGTTGGAGGTGTGGTGAAGGCGATGGTGTTAAAGTTATTAACCGTCAATGCAGATAAAGCAACTGATTGCTGTGCTAGTACAGTTCCTGGTTTGCCACTGTTGTTAGCATATACTTTAACAATAATGTTACCATTACTGCGGTTTACCACACGAGTAAGTGCAAGGCGTACTGCCTTTACTTTTGTTGAAGTAGATGTGTTGAATGATTCAGCCCACTCCGTAACAACTGTTGTTGGTGTTAATCTACCTGTTCCACCTAAATATCCACCATCATAAGGTAGTGTATAAAGGGATTGAGAAGGATTGTAGTTACGTAAAGTATCACAAGAGGAACCTGTCGATGCAGCAACAACTTTGATGTAACCGTTCTTTGTCAATGTTCCTGTTCCGTTTGCGTTTGTTGCATTTAATGTTACCGTATATGTTCCCGGTGTGTTAAATGCTACACGTGGATTTTGAAGTGTAGAGTTTGTTGCTCCTCCACCAAAGTTCCAAGACCAAGATGTTGGTGTATTCGTTGAAAGGTCGTTAAATTGTACACTTGTTCCAACTGAAATAGTAATTGGTTCAGCAAGAGTAGTGTTGAAATTTACAACAGGTTGAGCACTTGCTGTACTGCCTGCACATCCGTTAGAAGTTAATAAAGATCTACGAATCCCGTTAAGAATCGTATTCATATAGTTTGCCTGTTCTGTAGTAAACATTACTGTACAATTGGAATAGTCCATGTAGTTTTCGTACTGGGTTTGAATTCCGCTACAAACGCGTTGGTTTCCTGAACAAGAACCACTATAGTTAAAAGATGGGCCTGCTGTTTTAGGTGTGTCAGAGAAGCCGTCATCAGCAGATGAAGAGGTAGAACAGCCTCCTTCACCCCAAGTATGATCTAACCCAAGGAAATGACCTATTTCATGAGTCAATACGTGTTCATTATTAACGCCTAGGTTGTAATCCAATACGATACCGTCATTATTACTGTTTGGTAATACCGTAGGATAAGGCATATAAGCATAACCAGCTGTTCCACTGTTTGCACCATTTGTAATGTCACAAATCCAAACGTTTAGGTATTTTGTTCTATCCCAAATTTGAGATCCACCTGTGGCTGCAGATTTCATTCTGTTTTCTTCACCAGCGTCAGAATTCCACCAGTTTTTTGTAGTTTGTACACGAATTACTCCTGGTTCTGCCAGGGTTGTTCCTGTTGGAGTAACCGTTGCCAAACAAAAATTAATTTGAGCATTTGCAGGTGTAAATCCAAATTGTTGCGTGCGTGCTTGTGTACGATCGGGGTTCAATAAGTTGAAATCTCGGTTGATTTCATTGAATATAGCTTGAATTTTTGCGTACGGTACGTTTGTCGCCGGGCGATTTGGATTATGTACAACATGGAAAATGATAGGAATGGTTCCGCCAGCTTTGGCTACATCCATGCTTCTCATTTGTTGAGCAAGCTGAATGTATTGTGAACGGTATTCCGATGCAGATCCAACCGAATTGTAATAACGTTCAGTTAATTTTGTAGTAAGACAAAATTCATGTGAATGATCGTCATCTGAAGGGGGTACACTAGAGATTTTGGTAACTGTTGAGGTTACCGTCTGCGGATTGATCTTTGTCTTCACTGCTTCTTGCGCAGAGACAGACCAAGAA
Organism: Taishania sp.; assembly: GCA_030150045.1. GTDB lineage: Bacteria > Bacteroidota > Bacteroidia > Flavobacteriales_D > Crocinitomicaceae > Taishania. The sequence continues at coordinate 47,924 of JASLGM010000047.1, read as the reverse complement.
AATACTAAACCGCATAATAGTAAGAGTTTACGATTCATGATTTATTTATAGTTAGCAATTTACAATACCTAAAACCTAAGTTTTTCTCTTTTTCTTTTTAGCAGCGGGGAAAAGTATATTATTTAAAATCAATCGGTAACCAGGTGAGTTTGGGTGCAAGTTTAAATCTGTCGGTGGGTCGTCTACTTTGTGTTCATAATCCTCTGGATCATGGCCGCCATAGAAGGTCCACGTGCCTTGTCCCATTTCACCATGTATATATCTTGCGGTACCTAAAGATTTATTTTCGCCTAATATAAGAACATTTGGTTTAATATAGTCTTTTATAAAATCTGTTGTTTGTCCCATGAAGCCATCAATGATATCTGTGTGGCATTGTGTAAGCATGGTTGGAATTACATCCCACTTTGCGCTGAATTCAAATAAAGTGAATTTATCTGTGTTTTCTCTCACGCCATTCATGCGTCGCAAGTCCGTACCATCAATACTTGAGTATTCATATTTAAGAGGATCTCTTTCCAATTGATAGTTTTCAAATGCAAAAGATTGGTTGAAATCTAATTTTTGTTGTGCTTGTGGATCTGCGGGGTCTCCATCATACATGGATTCGCAGATATCTGTTTTTTGTGCTGCTAAAGCAATGTCGAAACTGTCCGTTCCACTGCACATAGTGAAAAGGAAACCTCCACCGAGAACAAAGTTTTTTATTTGTTGCGCAACCCCCAGTTTTAATTGAGAAACTTTATTGAAACCCAATGATTTTGCAAGTTCTTCAGCGTCTGCTACTTGTTGTTTGTACCAAGGGAAGCTTCTGTATGAGGCATAAAATTTCCCATATTGACCTGTAAAATCTTCGTGATGTAAATGTAGCCAATCATAAAGCGGGAGTTTTCCTTGAATGATATCTTGATCATAAATTTTCTCGAATGGAATCTCAGCATAATCTAAAACAAGGGTTACGGCATCGTCCCAAGGTTGTTTTCCGGGTGGTGTATATACTGCTATTTTAGGTACCTTTTCTAATTGTACCACTTCCATGTTTACTTCAGGTGAAGCAATTTGTTTTTTTATATTGGCAGTTTGACCATCAGAAAGAATTTCATAACGGACACCACGGATGGTTAATTCCTCTTCAATAGCTACCATGTGCGGAAAAAGAAAAGAGCCTCCACGGTAATTCAAGAGCCATTCCATTGTTACGTCTTTTTCCAACACCCAAAACGCAACGCCATATGCTTTTAAATGATTGTTCTGTGAACCATCCATGGGAACCAAAATTGTTGAGGCCTGAACATGTGTCAAACAGAAAAAAGAAACAATGAAAAGAATAAACTTCATGCTACATATTTAAAAAGGTACTTCGGAGAATCCATCAAAATCATTACCGTCATCTAGAAAAGAATTTAGTTTAGACGGAATGGTGTAACTGTTCTCACCAAAAGAGGTGGATTGTGGCATTGCAGATCCTGTTGTTGTTCCAAAATCTACAGGCTCGTCAATATTTTCAAAACGTGCAAATTCACCGATAAAGCGAAGACGAACGCTCTCAAGACTACCATTTCTATGCTTTGCAATAATGATTTCCCCAACACCTTTGTTGGACTGATTGTTTTCATCTTCCGTAAAACCATAGTATTCTGGACGGTAAATAAAAGAAACGATATCCGCATCTTGCTCAATCGCTCCAGATTCACGTAAGTCAGAAAGTACTGGACGTTTGTCTCCTCCACGTTGTTCAACCGAACGTGACAACTGAGAAAGAGCAATCATAGGGACATTTAATTCTTTGGCAATTTCTTTAATGGAACGGGAAATAGCTGAAATCTCTTGCTCACGGCTACCTACACCTTTAGAACCTCCGGCGGTCATAAGTTGTAAATAGTCAATGATGACCATATCAATGTTGTATTGTAACTTTAAACGACGACATTTTGCCCGTAAATCGAAAATGGAAATTCCAGGCGTGTCATCAATATAAAGTGGGGCTTTTGAAAGCTTTGCAATTCGTGTATGTAATTGTTGGAATTCATGTTCTGCAAGATCTCCTTTTCTTAACTTCTCAGCCGACAAACGTGCTTCTGATGCAATCAAACGTTTTACAAGCTGAACAGAAGACATCTCTAGCGAGAACAATGCAACGCCCATGTTGTAATCTACTGCTGTATTTCGAGCCATAGAAAGTACAAAAGCTGTTTTACCCATCGCCGGACGTGCTGCAATAACGATCATATCCGAACGCTGCCAACCAGAAGTTACCTTATCCAATTCTCGGAATCCAGTTGGAATACCCGAAATACCCGATTTATTTTGAGATGCAATTTCAATCTCCTCAATCGCTTGACGAACCACATTCGGCATGGTGTCAACCGCGCGCCCCATGTTTTTTTCCGCAATTTCGAAAAGGTGTTTTTCCGCATTTGCCAACGCATCAAAAGCATCTTTTGTATCATCAAAAGAATCCTTAATAATATCCGAACTAATGCGGATCAATTCTCTTTTAATTGATTTTTCAATGATGATACGTGCGTGAAATTCAATGTGAGCTGTTGAAGCCACACGTGTGGTAAGCATAGAAACATAAGAAACACCGCCAGCTGCTTCCAACTCCCCATTTTTCTTCAATTGATTGATTACTGTCAGCAGGTCAATCGGGGTTGAAGTGTTAAAAAGCTCACGAATTACACCATAAATAAACTGGTGTTTTGGATCGTAAAAACTTTGTGGAGAAAGAATATCCATGGTGTCAGACACCGCGTTTTTTTCGAGCATCATCGCCCCAATAATTGCTTGTTCAATATCCACAGCTTGCGGTGGGATTCTTCCAAGATCAGTAATTGATGGTGTTGCAGAGGATATGCGTGGGTTTACTTTCTTTTTGTTATCTATTGGACTTTCCATAAAAGCAAATATAAGGATTAGATGTCGTATTTTTTGTCCATTCAGAACTATTTTATGAAAAGAAAAAACACAATCAAAAGTAACACTCTGATAAGGGCAATAACGGGTCTTCCTTTAGCAGGTTTTACACTACAAAACCGCGAATAATGAAAATGAATCTCGCGTTAGGGATAACAATGGAAAGCTTTTTTGAGTAGCAAAAAACTTGTAATGAATAGCCCGACCCTTTTCCCAGTTGTTTGGGGAAGGGGAACGCCCAAATAAAGTAAATAAGTGTTTTTTTTGGCAGCCATTTCGGTCTTCACGCTTTAGCGCATGGGATAAGAAACAGCGTATTGGGCTCTATAGTTGAGAACGTTTTTTTTTGAAATGGATTTCTTTTCAATCACGGATTAAGCTTATTTTTGAAGCATGCAACATCAAATCATTGAGACTCAAGATGGGTCAAAAACCATTTATTTGCCACATTTGGATGAAACCTATCATTCGTCTAATGGCGCAATTCAAGAGGCTGTTCACGTTTTTATCAAAATGGGATTGCACGCTGCAAAGGGGAAAGAAATTCATGTTTTTGAGATGGGGTTTGGAACCGGTTTGAATGCTGTTTTAGCATATCAATTTGCAATGGAGCATCAAGTAAAAGTCATATATCACGGCATTGAGGCTTTTCCGGTTTCACTAGAAATTGCCTTGAAAATGGAATACTTTAAAGGTATTAGTGATTCCATTATTCCTGTTTTTGAATGGATGCATAGCCAAGAATGGAATGTAGAATTGGCGTATAACGAACTGTTTTCATTTCAGAAAATAGAAGCGAAAATGGAAGAATATGTACTTGAAAGAGAAGCGTACGATGTTGTCTTTTATGATGCATTTGGTCCTCGTGCACAAGCAGAAATGTGGGACGTTTCGATCTTAAAGAAAATGTATGATGCATTAAAAGTAGATGCCTTTTTGGTGACTTATTGCGCTAAAGGACAGGTGAAAAGAGATTTGAAAGGATTGGGATTTGCCATTGAACCCTTGCCTGGACCTCCTGGAAAAAGGGAAATGACACGTGCGTGGAAACGCAATGATTAATCGGTGTAAATAAAAGAATTAATAACAGTCGCTGTGAATATTTTTGGAAATGTTCGCAAACGTTTTTTGCGTTGCGAATGCGTGTAGGGATAAGGCTTCTTTTATTGTTTTTTCAATTTGCAATGCACCACAAATATAAAGATGCGTTCCGTTTTCTAATTCGGAATAAATGGTTTCGATATCAGCTAGAAAGCGGTCGGTGACATACATTTTATTTTCAGAATGTTCTTGGGAGAAACAAGTAATCATCTGCGTTTCTTTTGGAAAGAAAGGAGAGATGATGGGTAGCACTTCTTTTGTTTTTGTTCCCCAGTACACTCGAATGTTTTGTTTGTTTTCGTTGACAAAACCAATGAATGGCGCCAAACCAGTTCCGTTTCCAATACAAATAGCATTGCTCTTTTTCTGAAGACGAAAAGCGGTGTTAGGTTCTATTATGGCATTGATTTTTTCTCCTGATTTTAATTCTGAAAGATAAGAAGAGCAAAGACCTTGATCATGTTTACGTATGTAAAGTAAAAGCGTATACGCATCTGTTTTGGCAATTGAGTATTGTCGAGCAACCTTTGAACTTGGAGGAAAGATTGAAATTAAATCTCCTGATTTTACAGATCTAGGTACGCGTAATTTAACAATGAAATATACAGAATCGTTTTCTGAAAAAGTATTGTGGATGACTTCGTAAGTAGATGTTTTTTTAGGTGTCAAAATGGGAGAGGAGCAATCAATGTTCAAATTTAATTTTTCACCTAAAGCATTTGACCAAGTTGTGAAATGTTGTTCATTCTTATTGTCAATGGTACATAATTCCATGATTTCTTGCGCTTTTGATTGACCCAATTCTTGATTTAAATCAAAAGCAAATTGACAATAGCCGTCATATTTTTTATCCCCAAAACCAATAATAGCATAGCGCACATCTTTTTGAAAAAGAGAGCGATTTGTTTTCAAGAAGTTTTTTGCGTTTGCTGGAGCGTTGCCAAGTCCGTAAGTACTGGTTAGAAGAATAAAGATCTTAGCATCAGGAAATTCCAGTTTAGATTCCATGCCAACAGTATATACTTTTTGATTATTTTTTATTAATTGCTGATGTAAGGCTTTAGCAAATTCCCATGTACTGCCGTTTTCTGAACCTACGAATAATATGATTTCAGCTTCAGAAGGAGAGATGCTGTTTTTGAAATTGGCTTTTAATCTTTGGAAAGTAATTTTTAATCCGCTGTAACAGAAATAAAGTATACTAAAACAAGTTGTAAGTAATAGGAGTGACCAATACCCCATATTTTGCCCAGTATGCAAGCCATGTATGAGCGATTTGAATGCAAATGACGAAGGTTTAGGATGCTCCTCTACAACTTCACCTGAATATTGATGGATAACTTGAAATGCAGTGTTGGTTTCAAGTACAAATGGATCTTCTACATCAGGTGAAAATGGAAACTCCACTTTTACTACAGACGACAAAGGAATTTGGAATTGCTTCATCTTAGAGAAAGGAGTTTGTTCTTCACTCGGATTGGCATTTTCTATATAAAGTTCCAATTCTGGTGCTTTTTCTGGTGCAAATAGAGCATCTTTCCAAAAAAGCAGAATTCCTGTTCCTGCAACGATTAAAATGAAAATAAAGGCATATCTACCTAGAAATGTGTGGTAGAATTGCACGTTTTTTTCTTTTTTCAATTTTGTAAAAAAAGAAAACCAACCTCCTACCTTTTGGGCTACAATAAATAGTCCGCTAATGGTAATGCATGCAAGAAGAATAGAAGTGATTGCTATGATCCATCTACCTGCTGTTCCCATGAACAAAGAACGGTGAAAAGCTGTTGTTTGTTTAAAAAAAGCGGATTGTTCTTGTGGTTTAGCAATTTCTTTTCCCGTTATAGGCTGGATAAGTATAACTTCATTTTGCCCCTTTTCATTAAGGACAGTTGCGAGCCATTCTCCGTAATTGCTTTGTTCCAATTGAAACACTTCAATGTGATTATTTTTTAGGCTGTCCAATACCAAATGAAGGGCTATGTTTTTATTGTCTTTTGTCGTTTTTAGGTGCAAAAGAGGATCAAAGCTTAGAATAATCCCTGTTAAGGTGGCGGAAAGAATAAAAAAAAGAGAAACCACAGCTAATGACATGTGGCTCCATCTCCAAATTGAAAGTTTCATCGTTGAATTGTTATGCAGGCATTAATCGGATGTATTTTACATATCCTTTGCCATCCATTTTTTGATTGATATTTTCTGTTTTGTATTCAAACTCGATATCTTGTTTGTGGTAAGACTGTGATTCAACTGCTGATTCAACACGGATTTTATAACCTTTATTGATTAGCGAAGAAGGAATCTTAACGATGTCCATTGCACGTTGTCCGCCTGCAATTGAAGCACCTGTAACTCCATCAATTTTTTGTTTGGCTTTTTTCTGATGACCCCACCAACCAATTATGTCTGCATACCATTTTTCGTCTTTCCCGTGTACACTTAAAGTTCGTGTGTATTTCCCTTCAGGTGAAAGTAATGAAACAACAACGTAAGCGTTTTCACCTGTGTAATTGACCATTTGCATCATACATTTATAATTGGTATCTCCTTCACTTTTTGTAAAAGAGAACAAGATGATAGTCAAAAGCGCTAATGCCGAAAGATGTAATTTTTTCATGTTACTTGATGAATTCTAATGCGTTAATTTTGTTTTTTAATAGTTCATTTTCTGTAGCTAATTGATAGGTTGTTTCTTCGAAATCAGTATCAATTTTTGGATTAGCTCCTAACTCGATCCAAAAGATAATGTCTTCAACAGATTTAGCATTCATCGCTACAATATGAATTGGGGTTAGGCCCATATCGTTTTTTTTGTTGATGTCGCATTTTGAATTTTCTACAAAATAAGACACCAATGCATGATCTCCTTTTTGAGCTAATAAGTGCATCAAAGTTGTTTTGTTTCCTTCTTGACTTTCAAAAAGCAAGCCATTTTTTCTACAAATCTCTACTGTTTTTTTTAGATCCGCATTAACGCTTTTTGCACCTTCTGCTAAATAAGTGATGTAGTCATTGCCATTATTGTCTTTAGCAGTAAGTTGTTCTTTACTTGTAAGTAATTCTGACAGTGCAACTGGATTAACACCTTCTAAAGCATAATGGATAGGAGTTGCTCCAATGTCATTCTTTTTATTGATTTCTTCGTCAAGTTTGATTTTTAGATAACCAAGAATTTCTTTACTTTTTTGTGATTTGGCAGCGTAATGCAATACGGTATTTCCTTTATTGTCTATTGCATGAAGGTCAACGTTTTGATTTGTTATATATTTTATTGTTGCTAAATCAATTTGTTTACCAGCAATGATGTGTAAAGCATTTTGTTTATTTGAATTTGTGGTGGAAAGTGGAAGTTGTAATTCCTCTTTTATATATGTGTATACTTCCGCCTTATTCGTTTTTCCACGTAGTCCAGTTGCAGCAAATAGAACGGCGTTATTGTTTTGAGGTTTAGCTTTTCTTTCTTTGATTAATAAACGACTTAATGGAATATTTCCACCCATCATTGCATATTCAATAATACCATTTCCATCAGCATCTAAAGATGTTATTGGTGCTCCTTTTTTAGCTAAATAATCGATAAAAGTAAGGTCTGAAGCATGAGAAGCAGCTAAAAGAATTGCATTTGCTCCATCACGAGTTTTTTCCTTTTTTATTTTTGAACCATTTTTTAAGAAAACATCAAACAAAGCGATGTCAGTAACACCACCATTGATTGCAAATAAAAATGGAGTTAATCCTTTCTCATCAATATGATCGATTTTTGCTCCTTTTTTAAGGAAATACTGTACCATTTCAACATTCCCTTTATAGGCTGACCAGAATAAGTTGGTTCTACCGTCATGTGTTATTTTATGAGGTCCGTTTCCAGGGTAATCAACAATAAATTTTAGTACTTCGTTAGGTACGTTGGCATTTAATGCAAAATAGAAAGCATCAAAATTACCACCATTTGCACCAGCCAAATCATTTCCTTTTGAAATTTCAGCTTTTATGATTTCAATACTGGTGGTTGGAGTCCAGAAATTACGATCCAGAAAAGTATTAGCTTCGCTGGTTTGTGCCATTGAAAAGCTGGCAACAAATGTTGAAAGTACGACTTGAGTGATCGGAAAAACGGTGTTCATATTTGTAATTTAAAATGATTCTAAATTGCAAATTAAATGATTTTTGATCACTTAGCCGATTTAATTCCTGCCAAAAATGGATAATATAAGAAGAATACCTTTTTTGTGGTAGGGGGAAAATTATAACAATTCAATTTTCATGATTCCGTCTCTATCAATTTCCGTTAATTTCACCTTTTTGAAGGAGTTTGCTAGCGCAGCGTCATAGGGGATTTTCACTTTCACATAGTTTTCAGTAAAACCGAACATCATACCCATATCTTCTTCATGCTCAAATAAAACGGTTCTTTCTGTACCAATATTTTCTTCGTAGAATTTACGTTTCTTTTTGTCTGAAAGGATGTGTAGTTGTGTACTTCTTTCTTTCCGTACTTGCATAGGAACTGGGTCTCCTAGTTTTATAGCGGTTGTATTTGCTCGTTCAGAATAGGTAAACACGTGTAAGTAAGAGATGTCGAGGTCTTTTAAAAAGTCCATTGTGTCTAAGAATTGTTCATCTGTTTCACCAGGGAAACCGACAATTACATCAACACCAATACAACAGTCAGGGCGAAGGGATTTAATATATTGTACTCTTTCCGCATATAATTCGCGTTCGTATTTACGGCGCATTTTCTTCAAAAGTTCATTATTCCCTGTTTGTAAAGGAATGTGAAAGTGAGGAACGAAACGCAGTGAATTACCTAAAGTAAAGTGAATAATTTCATTCGTTAATAAATTAGGTTCGATTGAAGAGATTCTGAAGCGATCAATTCCTTCAACGGTATCAAGTTCCTTAACTAGTCCAAAGAAATTTTCATCACCACCTTGACCAAAGTCACCGATATTGACACCTGTAAGTACTACTTCTTTGACTTCTGTTTGTGCAATTTTCTCTGCTTCTAAGCGAGTGTGAGCAATTGTAGCATTCCTTGATTTTCCACGAGCTAGAGGAATTGTACAAAATGTACAGAAGTAATCACACCCATCTTGGACTTTTAAGAAAGAGCGTGTTCGATCACCAATAGAAAATGCTGGAATAAAATCTTTTGTTTTCTTGATGTTTTCGAAAGCAACCGTTGCAGTTTGGTTTTTCTCTTCCAATTTTTCGATGTGCTCAATAATGTTAAATTTCTCATTAGCACCTAAAACAAGATCAACCCCAGGAATTTCTCCAATTTCTGTAGGTTTTAATTGAGCAAAACAACCGATGATTGCAACAAAAGCTTCTGGATTAATTTTCAGAGCTTTCTTTACCAATTGCTTACATTTCTTATCTGCATTTTCTGTTACCGAACATGTGTTGATAACAAAAATATCAGGTTGGTCTTCAAAATTCACTTTAGCAAATCCTGCATCTTCAAAAAGACGGGAAATGGTGGATGTTTCAGAGAAATTCAACTTACATCCTAGAGTGTAAAACGCTACTTTTTTAAATTGGATCATAATCAGTCTGCAAAATTACTGTATTTTTACGACCCTTGCAATATACATTCAAATGTCATTTTGTTTTGTTTTTGAGAGGAAAGCATAAATTTTAACTAAGAGGTTGTTAAAACGTAAAATGCAAGAAATTAGAATTTCCTTATGCGTGCATTGCGTTTTTAGGTGAAATAATTGGTAATTCGTTGGAATTCAATTAAGTTTGTTTAAGCGAGAATGTTGGCCTAGAATTTGCAAAGCAATCACACTAAAAATAAGGACGTATTTTACAACGATAACCACCTCGTTCAAAAGCACTTTATAAAATGGAAAAACACGTTATTCAGTACAACAGAATGGATTCGATTGATCAAGTACCTGAAAATATTCAGCTTTTGATTGAAAAAGCACGTGAAATTGCCAAGCATGCATATTCTCCTTATTCAAAATTTAGTGTTGGTGCAGCGCTTCAGTTAGAAGATCAAACCATTGTTTTGGGAAGTAACCAAGAAAATATCGCTTATCCTTCTGGATTATGTGCAGAACGTACGGCTTTGTTTTTCGCAGGAGCAAATTATCCCTCAAAAAAAATTGAACGAATTGTAGTTGTAGGAAGCGGAGATCTTATCCAACCTGAAGATTTAGTTAGCCCATGTGGTAGCTGTAGACAGGTAATGGTGGAATCTGCACAACGACAAAATGAAACTTTTGAAGTGTACCTCGTTTCTCAAGATGGACATGTGGCACACTTCAAAGATGTATATGATTTATTACCTTTTAATTTCGGAAAAAGATGAAAAACTATTTATTGATTGGAGGAGCAGCATTCGTATTGGTGGCTTGTAAGAATGAAGCAGCAAATGATGCGAAGGTGAATGAAGAAAAGATAGAGCAGGTGCAAGAAGCAACAGCACAACCGTTGAACTTGATTTATAGTTTGAAAGAAATGAAAGATCAGTTTCCATTGAAAGCAGAAAATGTTTCGATTGAAAGAAAATTTGGTCTTCCAACGGTTGAAGGTGATGAAGCCTTAAACAACTTGGTGCAAAATTTAAGTGTTGATTATTTCGAGAATGTAACTGGTGAAACGCTTTCTAAACACTCTACCACGCCAGAAAATAGAATGTTGAGTGCATGGGCAACTCAAAAGCGAAAAGTAATAGAAGATAATAAAGGAAACGAACCTTATAAGGAAGTACGTGTTTGGCAAGAACAGTTTTCTGCAAATGTAAGTAACGCAACGCCAAAATACATGAACTTAACCAATACCTATTCTAACTATTGGGGAGGGGCACATGGCATGTATGGGACAAAATACACGATTATTGATAAGGAAAGTAAACAAGCCTTAACGATGGATCAAATGTTCGCTAACAAAGGAGAAGTTAGAAAAGTAATGGAGAAATACCTGAAAGTATGGTTGAAGAAAAACGACCTTACTTGGGATAACTTACTTTTAGAAGATGGAAAATATCCTTTAACAGCAAACGTTAAATTGAAAGGAGATTCCTTAATCGTGAATCACAATGTGTATGAAGTTGGACCTTATGCAATGGGTGAAATTGAGTTTGGTGTACCCTTAAATGAATTGAGACCTTATTTTCAGAAAGACTTCCAACCGTAATTCATAGGTTTAGATTTCTTTAATTTATTATATTTGTCCATTCGTATATAAAAATAGATTTTCATATGGCTGTTAATACCCCAAGTACGCCGGGAGCAAAAACAAAGAAAAGTGTTGCTGCTCAATCGACTAAATTTTCTAAGGAGACTTACATCAAGTGGTGGAAGGACATGTTATTGATTAGAAAATTTGAGGAAAAAACGGGTCAACTTTATATTCAACAAAAATTTGGAGGTTTCTGTCACTTGTACATTGGACAAGAGGCAATCGTTGCAGGAACAGCAAGTGCTTGTCAAAAAGGAGATAAACACATGACTGCATACCGCGACCATGCTCATCCAATTGCCTTAGGAACAGATCCACGCGTTTTGATGGCTGAACTTTACGGACGATCTACAGGTTGTTCTAAAGGAAAAGGTGGTTCTATGCACTTTTTTGATAAAGAAGTTGGATTTATGGGGGGACACGGTATCGTGGGAGCTCAGATCGCAATGGGAGCAGGTGTAGCATTCGCTGAGAAATACAATGAAACAGGAAATGTAGCATTCGTATCAATGGGGGATGGTGCAGTGCGTCAAGGTGCATTACACGAAACATTCAACATGGCAATGAATTGGAAGTTACCAGTGATCTTTATCATTGAAAACAACAATTACGCTATGGGAACTTCCGTAGAACGTACAACAAACGTTACCGACTTATCTAAAATCGGATTGTCTTATGAAATGCCGTCTTTAATTGTTAACGGAATGAGCCCAGAAGCCGTTCACGAAGCAATCGAAGAAGCAGCTGATAGAGCAAGAAGAGGAGATGGACCAACGTTATTAGATATCCGCACATACAGATACAAAGGACACTCAATGTCTGATCCTCAAAAATACCGTTCTAAACAAGAGGTAGAAGAATGGATAGAAAAAGATCCAATCGTACACTGTCTTGATGTGATCAAAGAAAATAAATGGATGACAGATGCTGAAATAGAAGAGGTAGAAGCATGGGTGAAAAAAGAAGTAGAAGAATCAGTAACATTTGCTGAAAATTCTCCATACCCAGAAGCACACGAACTTTACGAGGACATCTATCAAGAACCTAATTATCCTTACATCGTAGAATATTAATTGAATTTACAAGAGATTATATATGGCTGAAATAGTATATATGCCAAAATTAAGCGACACCATGACTGAAGGTGTTGTGGCAGAATGGATTAAAAATGTAGGTGATAAAGTTTCTTCAGGAGAAGTATTGGCTGAAATTGAAACCGATAAGGCAACAATGGAATTCGAATCTTTCTATGACGGTGTACTTTTATACATCGGTGTAGAAAAAGGAAAAGCAGCTCCTGTAAATGAAATTCTAGCAATTATTGGACAAGAAGGAGAAGATATCTCTGCTTTGTTAACAAGTGCACCTGCTCCGGTAGAAACTGCAAAAACAGAAGCGCCAGTAGCAACAACAGCACCTGTACAAGCAGCAGCACCAAGTCCAGCACCCGTTGTAGCAACGCCGGCAGCAATTCCAGCAAGCAACGCAACAGGAAAAGTACATGCATCTCCTTTGGCTAGAAAAATGGCTGAAGAAAGAGGAATCGATATCAATTTTGTTCCCGGAACTGGAGAGGGTGGACGTATCATTAAAAGAGACGTGGATCACTATGTACCTTACGAAGCTCCAGCACGCACGAACACTTTCGCAGCAAGTACTACGGGGGTAGAAGCCTATGTGGACGAACCTGTAACTCAAATGCGTAAAACTATTGCACGACGTTTAGCAGAGTCTAAATTCACAGCACCGCATTTCTATCTTACTTTAGATATCGATATGGATAATGCAATTGCAGCACGTAAAGCATTGAACAGCCAAGAAGGAATAAAGGTTTCTTTTAACGATATGGTAGTCAAAGCTGTAGCAATGTCCTTGAAAAAACATCCAGCAATTAATTCCGCGTGGATGGGGGATTTTATCCGTAGAAATGAACATGTTCACATCGGTGTGGCCGTAGCGGTTGACGAAGGTCTTTTGGTTCCTGTAGTGCGTTTTGCAGATAGCAAAGGATTCGTGCAAATCGGTGAAGAAGTGAGAGAATTTGCCAAAAAAGCAAAAGATAAAAAATTACAACCAAGTGATTGGGAAGGAAATACATTCACAATTTCTAACCTGGGAATGTTTGGAATTGAGCAGTTTACAGCAATTGTAAATCCACCAGATAGCTGTATTATGGCTGTTGGAGGTATCAAAGAAGTACCTGTTGTCAAAAACGGACAAGTGGTTCCTGGAAACGTAATGAAAATTACACTTTCTTGTGATCACCGCGTGGTTGACGGCGCTTCTGGAGCTGCTTTCTTACAGACTTTCAAAGGATATTTGGAAAACCCAGTTTCTATGTTATTGTAATAGAAAATACGAAAATAAAGGAAAGGCCGGAACGATTTGTTTCGGTCTTTTTTTATGCCTTAACATTTACTCAACACGTATTAATCGAAGGATAATGTCTTTTTTTACTTGGGCGTTCCCCTAAAAAAAAACTCTTTTTTTAGGGGCGGGCTTTCCGTTCATAGTCCTCGTCCTTCCCCAAAGTAGCCTTTGGGAAAGGAACTGCGGGCTATCCACTAGAATCCCTAACGCGAGATTTCACTACGAAAGGAAATTTCTCACCTCGAAAAAAAAAAGTACACGGAAGAATAGCGGACGATTAATTCATTTTATGAGGCAATTTACCACATAATCCAAAGCTTCATTTTGTTTCACACGAATAGTCGGTTTTACACCTTTTTGATCGATTCTAAAACCGTCTGAAGTATAATAATCTGCCGTAGGAATAACCATCTTAAAATCTTTTTCTAGTTCAAAGAATTCCCCGTTTAACATTTTTCCAGCAGTTCTTTCCCCAATGATTATTGCTCTATTTAATTGTTTTAAACCATAGACAATAGGTTCGCAGGTGCTGGCTGTATTGGTATTGGTGAGGAGGTAGAGTTTTCCTGAATAAACTTGTTCTTTTGGAATAATCTTTAAACATAAAACATTAGTGTGGTGAATACCTTCAATGATTAAATCAAAATTAGCCTCCGAAAAAAAAGGAAAAGAGGCGTAGTCTTCCACTTTTGGCGGATTGGGATGTTGATTAAACCATTTTTGAGTTAAGAACACCCCTCCATAGAATGAAGTATCTACTAAACTTGTAACGAAAGCCATTCCTGCTTCAATACTGCCACCTGAATTGTTTCGCAAATCAACAATAAGGTTTTGATAGTTTTTTTGAATAATGCATTGGAATATACTGTCCATTTCTTGTGATGAACCGCCAAAAGAATTGATTTTCAAATAGCCCGTTTGCGGAGACTTTTCTTCTAAAGAAACATGATTAAGAAGGGAAAAGGATTCCTCATTCTTTTTATCTTTAGGAAGTTTCATTAATGCATAATGGGAAAGGGGTAATTTTCTAGCGTAATAAAAGAACGTAAATACCATTTCTAAGTCATCTTGAATTTTAGGAGTAACCTTTTCCATGTTTTTCACAAAGGATTTCCATTTTTTTGACTTTATTATTTCTTTATTGTATATTTTATTTTCGGTCAATGCCATAGATGCATCAAATAGCGCTGCATAATTTTCTAATGGAAAAGGGAAAGCCTTTTTTTCTCCTTTTATTGTTCCGCGAATTGTGCCATTTTTGTTTGTCAATTTAGCGGTTAAGTAATTGTTTAGCACAAAGCCTGTGAAGTAGTAATTGCCCATTGCAGAAGTGAAAATTCCAGAAAGTTTTAAGGTGTCATTTTCAATATGAAATTTGCCGTTTCTGATCTGCAACAAGCTACCTTTCTTCATGTTTTTGTTAAACAATCTTGCCATTACCGAAGTTGTCTTTCCTAAAATATCTTTATCCGCATCCGTTCGGCTGTGAGCATTAAATGTAGAATGGTCGTTTTCAAAGGTCATTTGTGTGCGTGCGCAACCAATGTCATCGTGTTCTAATGTAAGTAACCAAGACCCTCTAAGCATTTCATTTGGTTCAATCTGTTGACCATAGAGAATTAGAGGTAATAAGAATGTACAAGAAAAAAGGATTATATTTTTCATTAAGTTGATGTTAGTTGTTTTGATACGTATTGATTTGAAATAGTAGTGTTTTTTAGTTTTATAGAAAGTATACGAATCTACAAAAAAAATAAAGCAAAGAACGTGGATGTGAAGGAATGACATTAGTATCTGACACTTGATAGGGAACCACTTTCTTCGCGTTAGGGATAGGAATGGAAAGCTTTACAGACATTTTCTGTCTGTAAACTTGTAATGGATAGCCCGACCTTACTTCAAGACTTTGGAGTAAGGGAACGCCCAAAGCTTTTTTAGTGTTGAGCAAAAAAAAATCCCCAATTTGCATTGAGGATTTTAGATTATTTTAATGTTGTTATTTGTTCAGCATAACCGGCATAACCAGCATCAAGATGTCTTCGTGTTCATTTGCACCTTCGAAAGGAGTTAAAATTCCAGCTCTTGAAGGCTCAGACATTTCCAAACGTACTTCTTTTGTGTCGATGTTGTTCAACATTTCCATTAAGAATTTGGAGTTAAATCCGATTTCAAGATCTTCACCGTTGTAGTTACAAGTCAAACGTTCTTTTGCTTCGTTAGCGAAATCTAAATCTTCTGCAGAAAGAGACAATTCAGAACCAGCAATGTGTAATTTTATCTGGTGGGTCGTTTTATTTGCGAAGATAGAGACGCGTTTGATTGAGCTTAGGAATTGTTGACGGTCGATCACTAAAACGTTTGGATTCTCTTTAGGGATTACAGCTTCATAGTTTGGGTATTTTCCGTCAATTAAACGACAAATCAAAGTAATGTCTCCGAACGTAAAGATGGCATTTGAGTCGTTGTATTCAATTTCTACTTCGATTTCAGCACTCAAGTTTGCCTTCAATAAGTTCAAGGGTTTCTTTGGAAGGATGAAAGATGAACTTCCTTCAGCGTTAGTGTCAGTTCTTTTGTATCGTACCAGTTTGTGAGCGTCTGTTGCAACAAAAATGATATCGTGAGAAGTAAACTGGCAGAAAACGCCACTCATTACAGGGCGTAGATCGTCGTTTCCTGTAGCGAATAGTGTTTTGTTTATAGCAGAACTGATTACGTCGCCTGAAATACGTACAGATGATGCGTTTTCAATTTGAGGAATTTTTGGATATTCGTTTCCGTTTTGTCCAACCATTTTTGATTTACCGTTATCGTATGCAATTTCAATTGCGAAATTACTTGGATCAATGGTAAAGGTGCACGGTTGATCTGGAAGGTTTTTTAGAACATCGAGTAAAAGTTTAGCAGGGATAGCGATGTTACCTGATTCGTTTGCTTCAACTTCCATAGTTGTGCGCATGGTTGTTTCAAGGTCTGAAGCCGAAATGGTCAGCTGTCCATCGTTAATTTCAAATAAAAAATTATCTAAGATGGGCAATGTATTGCTTGTACTTAATACACCTGAAATACTTTGTAAATGACGAAGTAGCGATGTGCTTGAAGTAATGAAATTCATTCTTTTATATTTTATTAGTCAAATCTATGAAATTGTTACATACAAAAGTATGCTGAACTCAAGGATTTATACCATATTTATTAACATTCTTTATTAATCCTTTTTGTAGTGCTGTGGCTCGTGGAACACGGCTCCTGGAATAGCTAAACTACTTAGGTCCATAGGGAAGTACATGTGACCTAAAATCATTGGGTCAAAATGATAGTACTGGCATTTTACAAGTTCTCCACTAGGAATTACCGCCCAGAATTGAGTGATGTCATAGGTTACTGGCACCCCAAATTCATTCAAATTGGTTTCGTCTGACATAGAACGGTACATTTGAATTTTCTTTGAAGCTCCTGTTTTTAGATGTACTGTTAATACACAGAATGGAGATGTCTTCTTTAAGCTGTCCACTTGTTTTTCATTCAGTGAATAGTTTGGAATGTCGAAGTTTACTTTTTTGAATTTGTTTAGGTATAACATTACATTGGCCGTGTCAATTTGGCTGATTTCAATATTTTGTTGTTTTACTTTGTAATTGTATTTCCCTAGGTTTTCAACACTAAAAGAGCGTGCAGGCTCCATTAAGAATTTCACGTCAACTTTTGCAATTTCTTCTGGAGTGTGAGAAAAGATTTGTGTACACTGCCATTTTTTTGGATCACCAAAAAATCGGGGTTCAATGATTCCATATACACCTTTGATGTTCATTAAAACAGGACGGTCAGACATTCCTTTTTCTCGAGAGTCAAGTAGCATAACTTGTCCTAAATGGTCTTTAGATGGAGGACCGATGTACCATGTTTTTTCTTTTCGTCCTTTTTTGAAGTATTCTACTTTGATGTGACGACTCATCATCATTTTTTTGAAATTATCTGTTGAGCCATCGTCTAAATAACCTTTAAATTCGATGTTTCTTGCTGCGTCTAATACAAAGTCTACGTTGTGGATGCTCACGCAGTTTCCATCTTTATCTTCCCAAACTCCTTTGTCATTTTTACGGATATCCATTGTTCCAAAGTCGTCACTAATGATAAAACGATCTATATTTTCAATGTCTTTAATGGCAAAGTCAATGTATTCTGTTTCTACGGATGAACCACTTTTCTTTACAAGTCTATAACTGATAAAAAGTAATGCACTGGTGATGAGAATGCCTATTAATAGTTTGTAATTTTTCATGTTAATGTTTTGTGTTTCGTTTTTTTCTTCTCCAATTCATAAAAATAGCAATCAAAATCACAAGAAGAGAAGGAAGAACCATATTAATGATTTTATAACGTTTTGATTTCTCTACGACTTTGTTTTTATCCATTTTAGGAATGTCGATTTGTCGACTTCTAATGTCTAATACGGAGTTGTCCCCCATAGCATAGTCCACTAGGTTTTGGAAGAATTCTTGGTTTCCATAAAAAGCCATTTTGTTCAACTTTGTCATGTCTTCGTCCATGCGCAATTCATTGAATTGTTTTGGTCGATACATCATTTCCGCTGTTACTTTGTTTTCCATGGAATCATAAGCATTTTGAATGAAACGACCATTTCCTACAAGTACCACTTTTGATTCTGTTTTACCACCTGGAGAATATACGGCGTCAGGATTATTCATGTATTCATCCACAATTCGTGAGGCAAAGTGAGAGGTGAAGACCCCTTCTGCAATACCCGCAATGCATTTTTTATTTGCTTCAGACGTTGGGTCAGAAGCAAATTGAGGATTGTAGCCGTATTGTAAAGGTAAACCTAGTGCAATTAAAGGGGCTAATCCTGTAACAGTAGAGTTTGTAGAACTGGTCAAAATTGGGGATACAGCGATGTCTTTAACAGATTGTACAAATTGGATTTCACTAACGTATTTGAAAGAAACAGGTTCAATATTTCGAGAAATAGCGTGCATTGAAGGGGTCGCTAATACATTGTAGTACCAAGGAAGTACGTTGTTGTTTGCAAATGGGAAGATACGTAAGTTGCACTGTGCGTCCATCACCAGATTGTCATTCAATTTCATTCCATAATCGAACAACATTTTTTCTAGACCTGTTGCGTAACGGGTAGAATGAGTGGTGCCGGTTTGTCTAAGTGTATCTTCGTTAACTTCTAATGCGTCTAAAAAACACATTAATCGACCACCACGCATAACAAATTGATCAATGATGAATAAGTCACGTGGGTCATATACTTTTGTAGGACGCGCAATGATCAAACCATCAATGTGATCTAAAGCATTTAATTGTTGGTCGATTTCAATATCTCGAATAGAGAAGTAAGGGGAGATTAAAGAACGGGCACGTTGTGTTGCAGGAATTTCTAATTCCCCATTCCCATGTAGAAAGGCAATGGTTTTCTTTTTCTCAACGACTACTTTTCGTAAAGAACTTAGCATAATGTATTCTAAGTTGTTAATGGAGTTGTCGATGGATTGAGAAATGGCTTCCAGCATTTGAGGTTGCCCTGCTCTTGAACCTGGCATAAACTGAATAATGTTTACGTCATTTGATCCATAGTTAATGATTGCACCTGGCCAAATAACCATTTTTTGATCAACAGCGTCCTTAGAATAGTTGATTTCTATTGGGATGATTCCTTTTCCTTGTGCAAATAACTGTTCTTGTAGTTCACGTTTTTCTTCATCAGTTCCTTCATTTGGATCGATGAACATGTATTCAATACGTGAACCAGCGTGTTGTTTGAATTCTATAATTTTATCTTCAATTGCATTTCTCAACTGCATGATTTCAGCAGGAAGTTTTCCTGAAAGGTAGATTTTTATAGTCATTCTACTACTGAAAAGGCTATCGTTCTCTAAGAAATTAACGGTGCCTTGGGCAAGAGAAAAACGTTTGTCGCGCGTCATATCCAAACGTTTGTTGCTGTATGCGCTTATGATATTGATGGCTACTATTCCAACGAGAAGAAGAAGGAAGTAAGACCAATTAAATATTTTTTTGTTGGAAGTTTTCTCTTTCATTTTATTTCTTGATTGAACGAACTACAGTAAGTGCTGCGTATAGGAATGCGGTAATAACAGATAGGAAATAAATGATGTCACTGGTATCAATTACTCCTTTGCGAATAGAGTCATAGTGTTTTGAGATTCCAAAATACTGTAATATCCCATCAAGACTTCCCATTAAGTTAAAAGAACCTAAACGGTTAAATCCGTCGAAGAATAACCAGCAAAAGAACATTCCAACAATGAAGGCTACAATCTGGTTCGAAGTAATAGAAGAGGAGAAGATACCGATGGCAACAAACACAGCCCCTAATAGAATTAACCCAATGTAAGAAGTCAATGTTGCTCCGTGATCGAATTTCTCCGGATTTAAGGCAAGTTTGTAAACTGTAATGTAATAGATAATTGTTGGTAATATTGCAAAAATCATCAAGGTAACAGCTGCTAAGTATTTCGCTAAAATGATTTTTATATCACTGATAGGACGTGTGTACAAAAGCTCTATTGTTCCGGTTCTTCGTTCCTCCGCAATACTTCGCATGGTGATTGCTGGAATTAAAACAAACAAAAGATTTGGAGCAAAATTGAAAAACGGAATTAAATCCGCAATACCACCATCTAATAGATTGGTTTCTCCAGGGGCAAGCCATAGGAATACGGCTGTTCCAATTAGGAAGATAACGATAAAGATGTATCCGATAATGGAACTAAGGAAACTTCTTATTTCTTTGAAATAAAGGGCTCTCATTGATTTGTAATAATTTAAGAATATCAAAAATAAGATTTAGTTTTGAAAAACGGTAGAATTAGGCACTAAACCTTGAAAAGCGGTAGGATTATCCGTTTATTTCACGTCAAAATGTGCTAATACTGCACGAACAGAACCCTTTTCTAATAAAAGTTGTTCAGCATCTTCATAAGAAATATTGATTTTATCAAGTATCATTTTTACACCTCTGTCTACTAGTTTTTCGTTAGAGAGTTGCATATCAATCATTCTATTTCCTTTGACATGACCTAGTTTTATCATCAGAGAAGTTGAAATCATATTTAACACCAATTTCTGAGCTGTTCCGCTTTTCATACGTGTACTTCCTGTTACGAATTCAGGACCTACTTCAATCGTTAAGGGGTGTGTTGCTATTTGTGAAATTGGATTTCCAGGGTTACAAGTAATACTTGCAGTTAAAATTCCTTCTTTATTTGCTGTTTCCAATGCTGAAAGTACATAGGGGGTTGTTCCAGAAGCAGCAATTCCAATCACAGTATCAAGAGCTGTGATCTGATGTGCTTCTAAATCTTTCCAGCCTTGTATTTGATCGTCTTCTGCGAATTCTACAGCTTTACGTATGGCTTGATCTCCACCTGCAATAAGACCTATAACACGACCTTGTTCCACTCCAAAAGTAGGAGGGCATTCACTTGCGTCTACAATTCCTAAACGACCACTTGTACCAGCGCCAATGTAAAATAATCGACCTCCTTTTTTCATTCTAAGAAAACAAGCATCAACGAAAGATGATATTTCTGAAAGAATGCCTTGAACTGCTATAGCTACCTTTTGATCTTCGGAATTGATGCCAGATAATAAATCTTCTGTAGAAAGCAGGTCTAAATTTTTATGTAACGATTCTTCTTCGGTTATCTTGCGCATGTTTAAAACAATAAGGCTTTATAATTCCCTTCTTTTAAGGATACATCAATGTGATCTTGTAAGATGGTCGAAAGGCGTAAACCAAAGAAGTTTGCTTTAATAGGGTAGCGGCGGTGTTTTCTATCCACTAATACAACCGTGTATATGTGACGGGGTTCTTGTTCAAGAATTTTCACTAATCCATATTGCATTGTTTTCCCAGAGTTCAAAACATCATCGATAACAATCACCGTTTGATTTTTCAACTTTTCCCCATCCATAGTTAATTCTATTGGATGGCTATAAGGCTTCTCTTTATCTAGAATGATTTCGAAAAGTTCGATTTTCTGTGTTGAGTTTTGTTCAATAACCGTTTTTAATAATTCAGCTAAAATAATCCCATTACCAGTGATTCCACCTAAATAGAGTGTTTCAAGATCGAAAGTGTTTTCCATTAATTGGAAAGCTAAGCGATTGATTTTTTGTTCTATTTGTTGGTGATTCAAAATTTCTTGCTTCATTTTTCTGCTTTTTATTATGGTAATTCTTTAAGGTTCTCCAGAACCCAACGGTTATTTTTTCCTAAAGCTAAGATGCGTAGGTAATACCTTCTTGCTTCAGTAAATCTCCCTTCTTGATGTGCTTCAAATGCCAAAAGAGAAAGACGGTATACCTTGATTCTTCGATTGTTTTCTATTGCAACACTGTTCGAAGGATCGATGGATAGAGCTTTTTTATAATACTCTTCTGCGAGATCCATGTCGTGCTCTTCATGTGCGTCAATACCGCGTTGTGTTTGCCACATGGTTGACCAAGGCGCGTGATAAATGGTAATTGAAATTAAAAATAATCCAAAAGTTGGGATAATCAATCGCCATTTCAAATCGAGTTCTTTGCAGTAAAAGAATAAGAATCCACAAGTGATTCCGCCTATTTTGGATCCAATGGCTATTTTGTCATCGAACCAAATGTTGGTCATTGAAAACAGCAATAAGGCACCGAAGATTAAAGCAGATAGCATATAAGTTATGCGCAAGTTTTCTTTTCGCACAAAAATCGTGTGTAAACAAACGTATGTCAACAGTGCGAAAAGAGAAGCTGAGATTCCGATTCCTGTATCGTCTGAAATGTTGAGTTGTATGATGGAACCAACCAAAGCAGCGAATAATCCAAAAGTAGCTAGGAACTTCCATCCCATGAATTTCTCTAAGTAAAAACCAAGAGACCACAAGCCGATCAAATTGACCAATAAATGCCAGCCGTTTTCATGAACAAAGGTGTTTGTGAATAAGCCATAAACATGACCGTTGTAGATTGATATTGCACTTGGAGCACCCATTTCCTGCATTTCTAGAATGGAAATAGTTCCTGTATTTGAGAGGATTACCATAACTGCATGATATACAATTAACGCCATTGAAAAAAGCGTTGTGTACCAAGGAAAGTTAATATGCTTGAACTGTTTAATCATCTCTTATTAATACAAAGTTATAGTAATATCGGGATTGAAAACGCCTTTTTTTAAAAATTAGAAAAAAATGATACAATTCTATTACGAAATCGTTTTAGTACTTGGTAATTTATACTTACATTTGCGCTCAATTTAAGATAGCATTTCAAATAAATTGAACTCCTAAAGCGCATAAAATGCCAAAAAACAACTCCATAAAATCCATTCTTATCATCGGAAGTGGTCCCATTGTCATCGGTCAAGCATGTGAATTTGATTATTCTGGCTCCCAAGCCGCAAGATCTTTAAGAGAAGAGGGAATAGAGGTTACTTTGATCAATTCCAATCCTGCGACAATCATGACAGATAAGGTCGTAGCAGACAATGTTTATTTAAAACCTTTGGAATCAGATAGTATCATTGAAATACTTGAAGCGCATAAAATTGATGCCGTTCTACCTACAATGGGAGGACAAACAGCATTGAACTTAGCGATACAATGTGATGAACTAGGGATTTGGGAAAAATACGGTGTAGAAATCATCGGTGTAGACATTAAAGCAATTGAAATTACGGAGAATCGTGAAGAATTCCGCTTGTTAATGGAAAGCATTGATGTACCAATGGCGCCACAAGCAACGGCAACGTCGTTCTTAGCAGGAAAAGAAATCGCTCAAGAATTTGGCTTCCCTTTATGTATTCGTGCTTCTTACACACTTGGTGGAGCAGGAGCATCTATCGTTCATGATCCAGCAGATTTTGATAACCACCTTGAAAGAGGTTTACAATTGTCACCTATTCATGAGGTAATGATTGATAAAGCACTTTTAGGATGGAAAGAATATGAATTGGAGTTACTTCGCGATGCTAACGATAATGTTGTTATCATCTGTTCGATTGAAAATTTCGATCCAATGGGTATTCACACAGGGGACTCCATTACAGTAGCGCCAGCAATGACGCTTTCTGATACAACTTTCCAACGTATGAGAGATATGGCCATTAAAATGATGCGCTCTATCGGAAACTTCGCTGGTGGTTGTAACGTACAGTTCGCTGTTTCCCCAGACGAAAAAGAAGATATTATTGCAATTGAAATTAACCCAAGAGTTTCAAGATCATCTGCATTAGCTTCTAAAGCAACAGGATACCCAATTGCAAAAATTGCATCTAAATTGGCAATTGGTTACCACTTAGACGAATTACAAAACCAAATTACTAAAACAACATCAGCGTTATTTGAACCCACTTTGGATTACGTTATCGTAAAAATACCCAGATGGAACTTCAATAAATTCCCAGGAGCTAACCGTGAATTGGGATTACAAATGAAATCGGTTGGTGAGGTAATGGGAATTGGACGCTCGTTCCAAGAAGCACTTCAAAAAGCATGTCAATCGCTAGAAATTAATAGAAATGGTTTAG
This sequence comes from Taishania sp., assembly GCA_030150045.1. Lineage (GTDB taxonomy): Bacteria > Bacteroidota > Bacteroidia > Flavobacteriales_D > Crocinitomicaceae > Taishania. Next base: position 23,785 of record JASLGM010000047.1, on the reverse strand, counting down.
GGGCTGACGGTAAAGAATTGACCAATCAATCGGAAATATTACACAGTTTAGGACATGCATCTTGGGACAGATTGTTCCATATTTATGATGCCATTAAACTAGGTATTCCTTTCAAAACGATTCAAGAAAAAACGAAAATCGACAGCTGGTTCTTACGCCAAATTGAAGATTTAATCAAATTGGAACGAAAAATTGAAAAATATTCGTTGCAAAATATTCCTAAAGAATTGCTTTTCGAAGCAAAACAAAAAGGATACGCTGACAGACAAGTTGCTCATTTATTGAAATGTCTAGAATCAGAAGTACATCAGTTGCGCGACGATTTGGGCATTCAGCGTGTGTACAAGTTGGTAGACACATGTGCAGCTGAATTTGAAGCACAAACACCATATTACTATTCTACATTTGAGTACGAAAACGAATCGGTGGTTTCAGATCGCAAAAAAGTAATCGTTCTTGGTTCAGGACCAAACCGAATTGGACAAGGAATTGAATTTGATTACTCTTGTGTTCACGGAGTTTTAGCAGCAAAAGAATGTGGCTACGAAACAATCATGATTAACTGTAATCCAGAAACCGTTTCAACGGATTTTGATACCGCAGATAAATTGTATTTCGAACCTGTATTCTGGGAGCATATTTATGACATCATTCAACATGAAAAACCTGAAGGTGTAATCGTTCAGTTGGGTGGACAAACAGCACTTAAGTTAGCTGAAAAATTAGAACGCTTTGGGATCAAAATTTTCGGAACTTCTTATGATGCACTTGACCTTGCAGAAGACAGAGGTCGTTTTTCAGCAGTATTGAAAGAAAACAACATTCCTTTCCCTGAATACGGAGTGGTGGAAAGCGCAGAGCAAGCGATCCAATTGTCTGAAACATTAGGATTCCCATTGTTGGTTAGACCTTCTTATGTTCTTGGTGGACAGAAAATGAAAATCGTGATCAATAAAGAAGAATTGGAAACACACGTAGTTGACATTCTGAATGAAATGGGAGCGAACCAAATCTTGTTAGATCACTTCTTAGGTGGTGCTTTAGAAGCAGAAGCCGATGCTATTTGTGACGGTAAAGATGTCCACATCATTGGAATCATGCAGCACATTGAACCAGCTGGAATTCACTCCGGAGATTCATACGCCGTATTACCGCCATATAACTTGGGTGATTTCGTGATGCAACAAATTGTTGACATTACTAAGAAAATTGCAGTAGCACTAGAAACCGTTGGATTAATCAATATTCAGTTTGCCATTAAAGACGATAAAGTGTACGTAATTGAAGCAAACCCACGTGCATCAAGAACGGTTCCTTTTATAGCAAAGGCTTACGACGAGCCGTATGTAAACTACGCAACAAAAGTAATGTTGGGTGAGAAAAAAGTGAAAGACTTTAACTTTAATCCACGCAAAGAAGGATACGCAATAAAAATACCTGTGTTCTCTTATGAGAAATTCCCAGAGGTGAAAAAAGAATTAGGTCCAGAAATGAAATCAACGGGTGAAGCCATTCGTTTCATTAAAAACCTTAAAGATCCTTTCTTTATGAAGATTTACGCGGAAAGAAACATGCATTTATCAAAATAAAAAATGTTCTTTTTAACGATAATAGGTTTATTTAAAATGCTCCTCATGATTGTAGGAGCATTTGCTTTATTCCGATTTCTAGGAACTTTGATGGTTGCCAAAAGAGATATAAATGCGCAAAAGGAACTGAAAAGGGAAAACGAAAAAATCGAAAAGGAAAGGAAAAATAAACTCAAGAATTTTGGGAAAGTTTCCATTCATGCGGATATTGAGAAAAAGAAATCCACCAAAGAGATGCACGATTATGAAGATGTTTCTTTTGAAGAAGTGAAAAACGATTAAGGAAACACACAAAAAATTGAAAGCAAAAAAAAAGATGAGTTGGTTATAACTCATCTTTTTTTATTTTGCTAATTCGCACTAAAAAGCCCGATATTACTACATCAGGCTTTTCTCTCATAGTTAGTAGTTTTGTGTTTTTTAACTTCCTAAGAAGTAGTAGTAGAGGGGTGCTTAACAAAGGTAAAATATGCTTGTGTTAGTTTTGTCTCATTGACAACAGTTTGGTGTTGCGAATGGTGTGAATGGTTGTTTTTTTGTAATAAAAGTACTGTTTTCGGTAGTTAAATGTTTTTTTTAAGACGCTAGCCAAGTATTTGTTAGATATTTTGGCTGCCTTTTCGGTCTACGCATACAAGTAAAGCAAGAAAAAAGTGTTCACTAGCCGTTTACAACGAGCTTCCTATGGTCGCAGTTGTAAGCTGGCGTTCATTTCCTTTTTTATTTCTTTCGCTTTTCCGCTCCGCCCGGGCAGGGATCTCGTTTTTTTATGAAATGAAAATAAACAATTGGAAATAAGAATTCTTGTTTCTTCTTTTTGAATGATAGCAAGCAAAATATTACCATAAATAGTGGTGAATGCCTAAAACCCCGCGCTAAGGATAGTAGTGGATAGCCCACAGTCTTTCCCCAACGCATTGGGGAGGGACGAGGACTAGTAACGAATAGCCTGACACCCAAGTAACTCTTGGGTGGAGCGTCCAAAAGAAAATAATAATGGAAATAAAAAAGCCTCTGCTCCGAAGAACAAAGGCTTTTGTAGTTACTATAAATCGGATGATTTTACCAGATATTAGCAATGTTTTTCTCGTTGTTTCTCATCTTTGCATTCGCTGGAATATTGAATGCTTCAAAGAATTCCGGACAGTTTTTCAATGGACCATTCACGCGGTACATACCTGGAGAGTGCGGATCGGTAGCAATACGTTTTTTCAATTCCGCATCTGTGTACTTGATTTTCCACAATTGAGCATAAGCAATAAAGAAACGTTGTGCAGGTGTAAAACCGGCGCGTACCTCATTGCGTTTAAACTCATCGGTTCTTGCATAAGCGTAGTAGGCCATTGTCAACCCACCAAGGTCAGCAATGTTTTCGCCCATAGTTAAATCTGGGTTTACACAATGCCCTTTGATCGGACAGAATGTGCTAAATGTGTTTCCTAAAATTTGGGTGCGCTCTTCGAATTTGTGACGATCAGCATCGGACCACCAGTTTTTGAAGCTTCCGTCAGCTGCAAATTTAGACCCCATATCATCAAAACCATGTGTAAATTCGTGGCCAATTACCATTCCGATGCGACCGTAATTTACAGCATCTTCTGCGTTATTGTCAAAGAAAGGTGGTTGCATAATTCCAGCAGGGAAAGCAATTTCGTTGATTAAAGGATGGTAATAAGCATTCACCATGTGTGCAGGCATTTCCCATTTGCTTTTGTCTACTTTGTTGTTCAATTCTGCAAAGTTTTTCTTGCGATCAAATTTTGTAATGGCAATCAAGTTGGCATAATATCCTTTAGAATCAATGGCGATGGAGCTGAAGTCTTCCCATTTGTCAGGGAAACCAAGTTTACGACCGAAAGAATTAAGTTTATGTAGTGCTTCTTTCTTTGTTTCTTCAGACATCCATGTCAATTTTCCAATACGCTCAGCATAGACAGTCAAAAGGTTGTCCACCATTTCATTTACTCTATTTTTGGCTTCTTCTGAGAAGTGTTTTTCTACGAAAGCATGACCTAACATTTCACCGATGGATAAGTTTGTCAGTTCATCGATGGCACGTTCGTTCATTTTCTTCATTTCTTTTTTTCCGCTCATTGATGTTCCGTAGAATGCAAAGTGACGGTTCATGAAGGCTTCACTTAAATGATCTGCCGCGTTGTTAATCACACACCAAGAAAGGTAAGCTTTCCAAGTTTCGATTTGTTCGGCCACTATCATGGTGTTCATTTGTTTAATGAATGGTTTGTGGCTCACTACTAAAGTGTCAAATGATTGAGAACCGATGGCTTTCAAGTAAGCATCAATATCAAATTTAGGTGCTAAATGCTTAAATTCTACTTTTGTAATTTTGTTGTAAGTTAACTCAGGAATGCGTTGTTGTGCAGGTGTAAGCATGGCACCAGCTAATTTCTTCTCGAAGTTGAATACTTTTTGGGCGTTCGAAAGCGCTGTTTTCTCTTCTTGCCCCGTCAATACGAACATATCTTTTATGTAATTCACGTATTCTTTACGAATTTCTTCTTTGGTTGCATCAAAGTAGTAATCTCTGTTTGGTAACCCAATCCCAGATTCTCCAGCATAGGTAATGTTGTCGTCTACGGACATCATATCTTGACCCACCGCTAAGTCGAATAATACGTCTACACCTTCGTTATGTAAATGTGCAGTAATGGCAGGCAGCTGATCCTTAGTGTTTAATGCGTTTATTTTATTTAAATCCGATTGAATAGGAGAGGCTCCTAATTTGTTGCGCGTTGCTAAATCGGTGAATGAAGTATAGAAATCTCCCAATTGTTTGTCGCGTTTTTCTTTTGGATTGTTTTTCGCAAAACCTTCCAAGATCTCGGTGAGCTTTTGGTAATTTTTTTCTTCTAACTCATTGAAACTTCCCCAACGTGATTCTGAAGATGGAATTTCATTGTTCTTTATCCAATTCCCGTTTGCAAAGGCAAAGAAATCTTCTGAAGGTGCAATGTTTCTATCGATGTAAGAAGTATCGATGGTAGACAGTTCTTTATTGATGTCAAGGATAGGCGTACTTCCGCAGGAAGCAACAATGCTTGCAACACCTGTAAGATAAAGGATTGTTTTTTTCATTCTATTGTTTTAAAATTAAACGCATGTCAATGTGAGGAATACCATCCTCAAGGTAACTGTTTGATGTAGACTTAAAACCTAGTTTTTGATAAAAGGCTGCTAAATGTGTTTGAGCGGAAATGTCAATTTGTTTTCCGCCCTTTTCTTGAATATGTTGTATGGCTTTTTCCATTAATGGATAGCCTAATTTTTGATCCCTGTAGGAAGGGTGAATGCACACGCGTCCAATCTTAGATTTTTCATCTTGAACAGGAAAGATACGTGCTGTTCCAACGATCTTGTGATCTACTTTCAGTAAGAGATGTTCACAACTAAGATCGCTTTCATCCAATTCTGGATAAGCACAAGACTGTTCCACCACAAAAATGTCGGTGCGCAATTGCAGCATTCGGAATAGTTCCAAATTACTTAATGCTTCAAATGATTTTATTTCCCAATGGTTCATCATACAATTCAAAAAAAGCTGAAATTTCTTTCAGCTTTGTAAAGTGATCACGTTTGGATTACACCAACGTTATATGGTTTTTCTGCTTTTTTATGATTGGCAGCACTGATTCCCATAGAAATCCATTTGCGCGTATCTGTTGGATCTATGATTGCGTCAATCCAAAGACGGCTTGCGGCGTAGTAAGGAGAAATTTGTTTATCATAACGATTTTTTATTTCGTCAAACAATTCTTTTTCTCTTTCAGCTGTAAGTTCTTCGCCTCTAGCTTTAAGGCTTGCTACTTCAATTTGTAAAAGTGTTTTAGCAGCAGCAGCACCACCCATTACAGCAATTTCAGCTGTTGGCCAACCAACAATTAATCGAGGGTCATAGGCTTTTCCACACATGGCATAGTTTCCTGCCCCGTACGAGTTTCCTACAACAATGGTAAACTTCGGAACAACAGAGTTCGCTTGGGCATTTACCATTTTTGCTCCGTCTTTGATGATTCCAGCATGTTCCGATTTAGAACCGACCATAAATCCAGTTACGTCCTGTAAGAAAACAAGAGGTATATTTTTTTGATTACAATTCATGATGAAACGCGCGGCTTTGTCTGCAGAATCCGTGTAGATGACACCACCGAATTGCATTTCACCTTTTGCACTTTTAATCAGTTCACGTTGATTGGCTACAATTCCAACTGCCCATCCGTCGATGCGTGCATAGGCACAAACGATAGATTTTCCATAATCGGCTTTGTATTCAGTGTATTCTGAGTTATCCACCAAGTGCTCCAACATTTCGTGCATGCTGTAAGGCTTAGAACGTAATACAGGCATAACACTATAAATATCTTTGGGATCAAATTTTGGAGCCAATGGTTCCGCACGGTCAAAACCTGCATCTTCTGGTTTTCCAATTTTGTCCATTAAATCGCGGATGGTTTTAATGCACTCCTCATCGTTTTCAGAATTGTAATCACAAACTCCTGAAATTGCAGTATGCGTATGTGCTCCTCCCAATGTTTCGTTGTCGATGGTTTCACCAATTGCCGCTTTAACAAGGTAACTACCTGCAAGGAAAATAGTCCCTGTTTTATTGACAATAAGAGATTCGTCGGACATAATAGGAAGGTAAGCACCACCAGCGACACAAGACCCCATTACGGCAGCGATTTGGACAATCCCCATAGAAGACATTTGTGCATTATTTCTAAAAATACGACCAAAATGCTCTTTATCTGGGAAAATCTCATCTTGCATTGGAAGGAAAACACCCGCACTGTCCACCAAGTAAATGATAGGAAGACGGTTTTCCATTGCAATTTCCTGCGCTCTTAAATTCTTTTTTCCTGTGATTGGGAACCAAGCACCAGCTTTAACAGTAGCATCGTTGGCAACAACCAAACATTGTTTACCTTTTACGTAACCCATAACGATTACTACACCTGCCGCTGGACATCCGCCGTGCTCTGGATACATTTCGTAACCAGCCAAAGCACCAATCTCAATACGATCTGTGTTTTTATCCAATAAAAGGTCGATTCTCTCACGAGCGGTCAGTTTGCCTTGACTGTGTAATTTGTCAATTCTTTTTTGACCTCCACCTTCATAGATCTTTGCTAATGTACGCTCCAATGCACTAATTTTTAAGCGCATATCATCGTCATTCATATTTAATTCTAATTCTTTTGGGGAAATAGCCATTGTTTTTTCGATTTGATAACAAATATAATCATTTGCAGTTAGTCCTAAAACGCTTTCTCGGCAAATATATGCGGTTAAAGCATTATTTTTTGTTAAGAAATGATTGAGTGAATGACTCCTTTTGGGAATTCGTTTTTTCTTCTTCATTTGGCCGCTACCGCTCGCCCCAAAACGACTTGGGGCGAGCGGTCAGGCTATACGTTCTTAGTCCTCATCTCTCCCCAAGTAAACTTGGGATTGAGATTGCGGGCTATCCACTGCTATCCTTAGCGGAAGATCCGTTTTCATAACAAGAATAATTTCTAATTGAAAATTACTTGTTTAATAGTTCTAACGCAGAAACAGGCGTGTACTTGGTACTGCGTTTTAAGAAATCTCTAAAGAAAGCGGTGTGACCAGCACCCATAAATAGAAAAACCCTGTCTTTTTCTGACAAAGGAATTTTATTCAAGTTGGAGAACATTCTCAAATTGCGTCTGTAAAAATCTGCTGCAACATCTGCACCTTCAAAACCATCTTCTTTTCCAACATAAGTGAGAATGTCTGCATTGATTTGATATAAATAATCAAGGTATTCGTCCGAGTTTATGGTTTTCAATTGATCTAATAACGACAAAGCGTCAAGGGAAGGATTAGAAATAGAGGCGTGACGCAAAGGATGTTTTTGAAAATCGTTATAGGTGTCGGCATCAATTTTATTGTTTTTGATTTGATCGCCAATTTTGTAATTATAACCCAATTGATGGTCGATGCCATAAATGCGTTTTGCGTTTGCTAAACGACCAACCTCAAAAGCAATTAAGTTCATTTCAGAATTGCGATTGAATTTCATTTCAGGATTTTTTTTATATGCTTCAAATAATCGTTGGATTTCTTTATTTGAGTTGGGACTCGTTTCAACAATGATAACGGTTGGTTTAAAAGCGGCTATTAATTGGGCAACTTCATGTGCTTTTTGTTTGTTGAAAGGATCGTTTTCATCAAAATCAGTCGTATTTGCGTCTGGTGTAGACCCGAAGTGAAATGTTCCAAAGTTGAGAACTTGCACTTTTTGTGTTACATCGCGTTTTATGTTTTCTTCTTGATAAATTGTTTCGTATTTACTGTCGTTTTTACAAGCTAGTAAACAAAACGAAAAGCAGATGAATAAGATTTTTTTCATACATGAAGTGTTTTGAGGGAAAAGGATTTTAATAAGTAGTGAAAATAAAGAACGGAGAAATGAATCATTTCTCCGTTCTAAAGCTGTTTATTATAAACGTTTTTAAAATGTTATTTTTTATACGCTTTAACCACTTGATTAATTTTGCCAAAAATGGATTTCCCATTAATGTCTTTCATTTCAATTTCAATGCGGTCACCAAAGCTCATAAATGGAGTAGAAGGTTTTCCGTCTTTTATGGTTTCCAAGCAACGCACTTCTGCTAAGCAGCTAGAACCTGTTGGACTACCTTGGTTGGCAACAGTTCCAGAACCAATAACGGTTCCTGCCATTAATGAACGTGTTTTTGCTGCGTGAGCAATGAGTTGTCCAAAGTTGAAAGTCATATCTATTCCAGCGTTTGGAGAGCCAATAAGGCTTCCGTTTAACGTAGAATAAAGCGGTAAGTGTAATTTTCCGTCTTTCCAGCTGCCTTCTAATTCGTCAGGAGTTACCACAACTGGCGCAAACGAGGTCCATGGTTTGGATTGATAGAATCCAAATTGTTTTGCTAATTCATTTGGAATAAGATTACGTAAAGAAACGTCGTTGATGATGGTAATCAATTTGATGTGGTTTAAGGCATCTTTTTCATTTGTTCCTGGTGCAACATCATCTGTAATTACAGCTACTTCTGATTCAAAATCAATTCCCCATTCTTCGCTTTCGATTTCAATGTCATCGTTAGCACCAATAAAAGCGTCAGAAGCTCCCATGTACATTAATGGATCGGTCCAAAACGATTCTGGTAATTCCGCATTTCTAGCTTTGCGCACCAATTCTACGTGTGTCACATAAGCACTTCCGTCTGCCCAATGATATGCTCTTGGGATAGGAGCTAATATTTTTGCGTCGGAAAATGAAAAGGCGTTAGGAAGTTTATTTGCGTTTAATTCGATGTAAATGTTTTTCAGTTTCGCTTCCGTCTCTTTCCAGTTGTCTATTGCGTCTTGCATTGTTGCAGCGATTTCAGGAACGGTAACAGCTTGTGTTAAATCTTTACTTACAACAACTAATTGTCCATCTCTAGTGTTGTTGTGAATTGAAGCTAATTTCATTTCGTATTTTTGTTTGTTATGTTTTTGACAGTAGGTGAAATAAGGAATTCTGGCTCATCTTTTTAGGAATGATGTTCTTTGTCTTGCGCTTATAAACCTAGATTTATTTTCGATTACTAAGTTAAGAAAAAAGATGTGGATAGTTATTTTTCAAAAAAAGATCTTTGTTGAATTTTATGAGCTGTTCTAATTTAGCATTAAAGATAAATAAGCATAACCTTGATCAATACCACTGAAATTTTCACCTTCTTATATTCAATAAATAACAAATCTTGATGAACTTCTATTAAAAGTCAATGTATCAAGACGAAAGTTATTGATTGAAAACTCTGAACATACAAAATCTAAGTCGAGAATGGTATTTATATTTTTTCAGTAATTCTTTGTATTTCTTTTATGTGTTCAAGTTTTTCTTTATTGTCTAAATTGAATAGTGCCATTTATTTTGTTTTTTATATAAAATATTGTTAGCTATTAAAGATAAGATAGATTTTTTTTAAACGTTAATCGAAGTGTGTACTTTCAGCCCGGGCGGAAAGGCGGTAGCTAAATGCAGCAAAAAGGTAGTGAATGCTTGTTTGCCATAGCGACCAGCGGAAGCTCATGGCAAACGAGCCTGTGAACTTGTTTTTGATGCGTTTACTAAAGCTTGTAGACCGATTAAGGCTGCCAAATTATGTTCTTTTTTTTCGTTTTTGTAGGAATGTTTTGGAAATAGTAACCAATACATTGTTAAAAAGCTTTTGGTGTTGGGATAGGGAATTGAAAAGTAAAGTTTATTTTTGTGCTATGCAAGATACTTTCAAACACAAAGGAATGAGGAGGCAATTGATTGCTGAATTGAGGGCTAAAGGGATTGCGGACGAGCGTATTTTGTCTGCTTTTGATGCTATTCCACGTCATTATTTCTTGGATTTAGTGTTTGAATTGCAAGCTTACACGAATCAAGCGTTTCAGATTGGTGCGGGACAAACGATTTCGCATCCATTTACGGTTGCTTTTCAGACGCAATTGTTGGAGTTGAAGAAAGGAGAAAAGGTGCTTGAAATTGGTACGGGGTCTGCTTTTCAGACGTGTATTTTGTGTGAGTTAGGTATGAAGGTTGTTTCTATTGAAAGGCAACGTGAGTTGTTTGTGAAGGCAAAGCATATTTTACATCATTTTCATTTTAATCCGCGTATTGTGTATGGAGATGGTTATGCAGGATGGCCTGCATTGGCACCTTATGATAAAATTCTGGTGACGTGTGGTGCTCCTGAAATACCAATTGAGTTGGTGCGTCAGTTACGCGTTGGCGGTATTATGGTGATTCCCGTAGGAGAAGGGGTTGAACAAAAGATGCTAAAAATCATCAAAACGGATGCGACGAATTTAGATATTATTGAATACGGTACGTTCTCTTTTGTTCCGATGTTGGAGGATAAAGTCCGTTAATCGGATGGATTATTTCCTTTATCCTCTTCTTTAAAAAAAAGATCTTCGACACTTTTAGGACGTAATGCAAAGTTTGTCTTGAAGTTTTTTATCTGTTGTTCCTCTTTTTTGATTTTGTCCATTGGATAGAATACACCATCTGGTTTTTGGTAATAGGTTACGCCGACTACTTCTCCGGAATCAAAGTAAATTTTAATTTCAGAGGCATAGAATCGGTTCATTCCTTTTCTTGAGATTACGAGTGCTGTATCTGTTTTTTGTTCGTCTAATGGATAGTAAATGGTTTGAGCATTTCCAATTACTTTGGCATATTCCACTTCATTTTCAAGGAAATAAGCATACATTTTTGTTCCTCCAATTTGATTGTAATAATTAAGGACGGTGTCTACTTGCATGATAGCGGTTGCTTTATTCCAGATAAAGGCTTCGTAAATGGTAGAGTCATCCATGAATACGCGCATAGAATCGCCTTTTAATTCACCGTTATTGGACCAAAGGATTGGGTTTTTATAAAGTTCCATGTAGCAATCTTCTCTTGCAAAGGACAGGCTGTCTGCGACTCCTTGCATTTTATTGGAGAAAATTTTAATGTTATGATATCCTTTTGTGAGTTCCCGTTTATTTAGGCTGTCCATTTGGTTGAACAAGGTGTCGGCACGAACGTAAAGCGTGTCATTTTTTTGATATTTTTCAATGATGGCGTTTCCGGTAATTATGCTGTATTTTTTAGCATCATCCATTTCTGCATTTTGTCCTGTAAAACGAATGTTCTCGGAGGTGTCACGAACAGAAACGTTTCCTTTAGCGTATGCTTTTTGTTCCTTTTCAAAGAACTGTAAAGTATCTCCTTCAATTGTTTTAGATTCTTTTTCGTAGCTGGCGTCTTTGTATAGTGTTCCTTCTTTTGTTTTCAGGTTGTATATTCCTTTCTGAGCACACATATAGGCTTCATCTGATTGTATGCGAGCGTCGCCAAAGAATTGAATTTTTTCTGTGGCAGAATTGTATGCCAAGCTGTCTGCTTCAAGGCGTAATTGTTCGCTGTCGTATTTGACATTTTTCCGAAAGAAGAAGTTTTTTGTTTTAGGGTGGAAGTAACCTATTTTACTTGATAGTGTTTCTTTTTCGAAAAGGTTTTCAATGAGCCCCCCATTTTTGTATACACCTTTTTCGGTTTTGGTGTTGTAATCTAAAGAATCCGTTGTGATTTTATATTGGCCATCAATTGCACGTACGTGTCCCCATAGGGTAGCTACATTGTTGTTTGAACGATATACCAAGCTATCACAAAAGAGGTTCATGTTATCAGATTTCTTGATGTGGACGTTTCCGTACGCTCTGATTTGCTTATTTTTTTCAAAGTAATAAGCTGAATCGGCATAGAAAGTATTTCCTTGGTAGATAAAGTTTGCACCATCTAATAGCTTGTGTACGCCTTTGGATTCATTATAGATTAGGGCGCTACTTCCGGGCAATAATTCACCAAAGACTTGAGCGGAAAGTGCAAAAGTCAAAAAAAATGCGCTTATAGAAAGCGCATTTTTTAATTGTATTTGAAAAATCGATTTCAATTATTTCGTATTCAATGTTTGAGTTCTATCTGGTCCTACTGAAACCACAGTTACAGGTACTTCCAAATTTCGTTCCAAATAGCTTACGTAGTCTTTTAACGCTTGTGGTGCTTTTGACCAATCTGTTAATCCAGTAAGGTCACAGTTCCATCCTGGTAATTCTTCGTAAACAGGAGTAATTTCAGCATCGTTGATATCGTATGGGAAATAATCGAATCGTTCTCCGTTAATGATGTAGTGTGTACAGGCTTTGATTGTATCAAATTTATCAAGTACGTCTGCTTTCATCATTGACAATTCAGTGACACCGTTGATCATGATTGCATATTTCATTGCAGGTAGATCGATCCATCCGCATCTTCTAGCACGACCAGTTGTAGCACCGAATTCACGTCCTTCTTGGCGAATGAATTCACCTACTTCATCGTCTAATTCAGTTGGGAAAGGTCCCGAACCTACGCGAGTACAGTATGCTTTAAAGATCCCGATTACTTCTCCAATTTTGTTTGGGGCAACACCAAGACCTGTACAAGTACCTGCAGTAACAGTGTTTGAAGATGTTACGAAAGGATATGTTCCGAAGTCAACGTCTAGCATTGTTCCTTGCGCACCCTCTGCTAAAATCTTTTTTCCTGCTCTGATAGATTGGTCAATGAAGTGTTCTGAGTCAACAGCTTTAAGGGAGCGAAGTACTTCGATTCCTTCCATCCATGGACCTTCTAATTCTTCAAGATTGTATTCTAAACCTTCGTAGTGTTTTAACATTCCCATATGTTTTTCAACTAGGGTGTCGTATTTTTCTTGGAAGTTAGGAGAGAAGATGTCGCCTACACGTAGACCATTACGACCTGTTTTATCCATGTAAGTAGGTCCAATTCCTTTTAACGTAGAACCAATTTTGTTTTTTCCTTTTGCTAATTCAGAAGCTGCATCAAGTAATTTGTGTGTTGGTAAAATTAAATGCGCTTTTTTAGAGATGTACAACGTTTTTTTGTAATCAATATTGAAAGGTGCAAGTTTGTCCAATTCACCTTTAAAGATAACAGGATCAATTACTACACCGTTTCCTACAAGGTTGATGACATCGTCTCTAAAAATTCCAGAAGGAATGGTATGTAGAACGTGTTTTATTCCTTCGAATTCAAGTGTATGTCCAGCGTTTGGTCCACCTTGAAAACGTGCGATAATGTCGTATTTAGGGGTCAATACGTCAACAATCTTTCCTTTTCCCTCGTCACCCCATTGTAATCCGAGAAGTACATCTACTTTCATTTTGTCTGATTAAGTTCGTTTATAGCTAGTTCTAAATCATTTGCAATATTGAAAACACTTGTTAGTTTGGTGATTCTTAAAGTATTGTATACCTCTTTTTGAAGGTTACATAAAATAAGATCGCCACCTGCTACACGTGTTTTTGTCAATAAACGGATGAAAACATTGATACCCATTGAATTTACTTGTTTTAATAACGATAAATCGAGGATGATGTTTTTACTTTTCCAGTTATTGATGTGTTTTTCAAAATAGGTAATCACATCCATAAAAGCGTTTTCGCCAAGCAATTCGCCTTCAATTTGAAGGACGGTTGCTTTGTTGCTCTCTATGCTATTATTGATTGCTACCCTCATCACTATTTTCCTTCTTAACGGCGTAGAAATAGAGGGAATGGTGCTGGATTTCAACGCCAAAAACCTCTTCAATAGTTGCTTTTATGGTTTGTATTCTAGGGTCGCAGAATTCAATTACTTCTCCAGTATCCGTTAAAATAACGTGGTCGTGTTGTTTGTAACCGTGTGACTTTTCGAATTGTGCAATGTTTTTTCCAAATTGATGTTTACGAACAAGGTTACACGCTAGAAGTAATTCGATAGTGTTGTACAAAGTTGCCCTTGAAACGCGATAGTTCTGTTGTTTCATTTGTATGTACAAAGACTCGATATCAAAGTGTCCAGGATATTCGTAGATTTCCGCAAGTATGGCGAAACGCTCAGGCGTCTTACGGTGCCCATTCTGCTCGAGATAAGCAGAGAAAATGTTTTTTACAACTTCTTGTATGTCTTGACCAATCATTGCTATTTGGTAAAGCGCGAAATTAAGGAATATTCTATGGATAGCAAGTAATAAGTCAAGAATAATTTTCCAAAGGGATTAACTTGTTACTAAATCGCTATCTACAGTACATTAAATGACGCGGTTTAATTATTTATTGAATAAATTTCTTTCTGTATAATCAATTAGTGCATGTACACATTTGATATGTATTTCTTGTGCGCGATCAGCAAATTCTGAATGAGGAGCTCGGATTTCAATGTCCACTAAATCTGCCATTTTTCCACCTGTTTTACCTGTTAAACCAATAACGATCATTCCTTTTTTCTTCGCTGCTTCAATAGCCAGTATGATGTTTTTTGAATTTCCAGAAGTAGAAAAAGCAAGCAAAACATCACCTTCATTTCCTAGGGCTTCAACGGCTCTTGAAAAAACATAATCGTAACCATAATCATTTCCAACGCAACTCATGTGACTTACATCTGAAAGGGAAAGTGCAGCAATCGCAGGACGGTCGCCTCTATAACGCCCCGTAAGCTCTTCGGCAAAGTGCATGGCATCACACATAGAACCTCCGTTTCCACAACTCATGATCTTTCCTTTATTTTGGATAGAGTGTACCATGGCTTGACCTGCAGATTCAATGTTTTTGAAGTAAGGAGAAGCAATGAATTTTTGTAAAATATCTTGTGCTTCAAAAAAATGGTCTGAAATTTGGGTATCCATGATTGAAATGTTTTTCTCAAAGGTAAAAAAAATCATTTGAAGTAAATTATTTCAACAAACTTGTTATATTTGGTTTTCGGCTATGAACCGTAAAAATTTTAATGTTTATGAATAAGATATTACTTTTTGCAACAACATTATTGACTACTACTTTAAGTTTTGCTCAATCGGATTGCTTTACAAAATTGGAGTCCGCTTTTGAGAAAAGAGGAGCTTACACCGTAGCAGACGATATGCACCGAAATGTGATTTTAAGTTTCTTTACTCCTGATGGTGAAGAGTGTCTAAATGGAAAGGTTCGCGTAGAAAATGGTTTTATTACTCAGATATTCATCCAATATTCTGAAGGAGATTATGAACCAATCAAACATAAATTTACTAGTGCGAGTAAAACACCAATTAAGATTTTTAATGGTATTTCAGAAATGATATATATTGCAGATGGACAAAAGTTACGCGTTGTGTTTATTGAAAAAATAAAACCAAAGGCACGTGAATTTAAGGCTGCAACTTTACCAGATGATTTATAAATTCAATTAACAATTGTATATTTGAATCCTACCCCAAAACGGTAGGATTTTTTGATTATGGACTATTTTAAAGATAAAGTGATTTGGATTACTGGAGCTTCCTCCGGTATTGGTGAAGAGTTTGCTCGACAATTGTCAAATGCTGGCGCAACATTGGTTTTATCTGCGCGTTCAGAGGAAAAACTAGAAACCATTAAAGCAGGATTAATAGGAGAAAATCACATGGTTTTGCCTTTGGATCTTGTTAAATACGACGAATTCCCAAAGTTGGCGGCGCAAGTCGTATCTAAATATGGGAGAATTGATGTGTTAATCAATAATGGCGGATTGAGCCAACGCTCTCGAACTGCAGAAACTTCCTTAGAAATCGATCATTATATTATGAACGTTAATTATTTTGGAAATATAGCTCTTACAAAAGCGGTACTTCCTTATTTCTTAACGCAAAATAGTGGACAAATCATTGTTACTTCTAGTGTCGCAGGGAAGTTTGGTTTCTTTTTAAGATCGGCTTATGCAGCATCAAAACATGCTTTACAAGGATTTTATGAAAGCTTAGTGATCGAGGAGCAAGACAATGGAGTTAAGGTTACTATTGCTGTGCCAGGAAAGATAAATACACCTATTTCCATGAGTGCCCTAAATGAAAAAGGGGAGAAACATGGCGTAATGGATCATAACCAGGCAACAGGAATGTCGGCAGAGAAATGTGTGCAAATCATTTTGAAAGCCGCAATCAAAAATAAACGTGAAATTCTAGTTGGTAATAGAGAGATTTTAGCTGTATATCTACGTCGATTCTTACCTCAAAAAATGTTCTGGAAAATCATGAAAAAACAATCGGCTACCTAAGTGTGACAACGAAAAAGGAAAATTAATTCCTGATTTTTCAAATAAAATAATTAGGGCGTTTCTCTCCCCATCCTCCAACTACTTAGAGATGGGGAGAGGGCGGGCTATCCGTTCATAGTCCTCGTTCCCCAAGTTGACTTGGGGAACTGCGGGCTAACCACTATTATCCCTAACGCAAAATCGGGTAAACGACTACTCATTCTTCTTACAGAAATGTCATTTTTTATTGAAATGAACACCTTCAATAGTCGCATTCATCTTAAAACGAAAGATAGATTTCCGGCCCGACGGAAGGTGATAGCTGTTGGCAGTACCACCTTCAGTTGCCATTTTGTGGTTGCGACCTCGGGAGCACACCAGAAAAGGAAGACAACGTAAGGAGGGGACAAAAACACTAAAGCCTGTAGGCGGAAAAGCCGGCCTAAAGAAAAATCCATTTACAGTAATGAAATATTGAGTTTTTAGCCAAGAAAAGATGGTGTATAAAATGTAAATTGCAACGTAGTAATCCGTTTTTTATTTTCGATAAGACACCTTTTACCTTATAAATAAGTGAATTATAACAATGTTTAACAATGTTGTGTTGCTATTTCCCTTAAATAAAATTGAACTTTGTGGGATCAACAAATTTCACTTACTATGAGGATACATTTACTGTTAAGGAAAGTACTACTTTTTTTATTTACAATTTTTAGCACGTTCGCATTTTCATCCAATTATTATTGGGTTGGTGGCGCTGGTGATTGGAGTGATATCAATCATTGGGTAACCACTTCGGGGGGGAGCATTCGTCATGTTGACGTACCTTCGCAATATGATAATGTTATTTTTGATGCGAATAGTGGTTTTACAGCAGGTGCTTTGTCACAACGTACTGTAAATGTCAATGTTACTGCTACTTGTTTGGATTTCACTTGGGATAATGCTCCCAATTCTCCCGAGATTACGGGTGGTGAAGAACTACATGTTTTTGGATCTATGACCTTACAGTCTGACATGACTTTTAGGGTTCGATATGTACGTTTTTTATCCAGTCTTACAGGAAATACAATTACCACGAATGGAGCAGTATTACATAGTTCTTCTTACTCAGGTAGTGCGTTTTATTTTGATAATGGAGGGGAATGGATATTACAAGATGACTTTATTTCCTCGGTATATCTTTATGATTTCAATCTAATTAAGGGAATACTTGATTTTAATAGCAAGACCGTTCATATCAATCTCTTTAAATCTATTGGTAATGAAGTTAGATCGTTACGTATGGCGAATGCAGAGGTTGAATTAAGAAGTTTTAGTGCGGTTGTTTGGGAATATACAGGAACCAATAAAACACTTGACGCAGCAAATAGTCGCATTATTTTTCCTTATAATGGAACCTATCCGGTTAAGTTTACAGGAGACTTAAATGATCAGTATGCATACGTTTCTTTTACTGGGGCTTTATCAACAGGTGAAATTGTTCAAGGTACAAATATAAAAGAGATTCATTTTCAAGGTGATGCGAAGATGAAAGATGTAGTGTCTGGAGCTGTGAATATGTACAGAAATGGAACATTCTTTGGTGAAAACACCATTGATACCTTAATGCTGACCAGCGGCTATGTCTATTCATTTGAAACAAATAAAACGCAGTTTATTCAAGATCATTTCAAAGCAGCCTCAGGAGGTTGTGCGGGGATGAAAACACTGCAAAATTCTACACCTACAGGTCAAGCAAGGATACAATTTCAAGCTACTACTTTAGTTGAACTATCAGATGCGAATGTCAAGAATATTTCAATTATTGGTGTTCCGAGCATTGATGCTGTTAGCTCTATTGATAACGGAGGGAATTCAGGAATTGTTTTTCAGACGCCAGTAAGTAAAGTGTTTTATTGGGTTGGTGGAGCAGGAGACTGGAATGATCCATCACATTGGTCAACGATTAACGATGGGGTTTATCCGGCTGTTAGAGGATGCGTGCCTTCGTTGATTGATGACGTTGTCTTCAATGAGAATAGTGGTTTCCTAACTGGTTCTAACGCTGCAAGAACGGTGAATATTGACAATCAGGCATACTGCCATACGATGATATGGGATGGAGCGCTTAACAATCCAATTATTTCAGGAGACAAAGATTTGAATATTTATGGATCGATAGCGCTTCAATCAGGAATGATTTATAAAGTTGAGAATACTTATTTTTTATCAAATGCTTTGTCTGAAACCATTACAACTAATGGAGCTGCGTTGAATAGTCCTAGTGGGCGAGGGAATTTTACTTTTGATGGTGATGCTAAATGGACTTTTTTAGATGATTTTATTACTGCTAGTAATAAATATGGATTCATATTCAATAAGGGGATATTAGATTTTAATGGCAAACAATTCGTACTTTTTTCATTTAACTCAAATGGAACAGGACTAAGAAATCTATTGATGTCGGGAGCAGAGGTTTCTGTTGATAAACCAAGTTCAGACGCGTGGGAATATCTAGGTACGAATAGAACTTTAGATGCATCATTTAGTAAAGTTTTTCTTGATTATAATGGATCCAATTATATTCGTTTTAAGGGAGAATTAAATGACCACTATCATCATGTTGAATTCAGAGGTCCACTTGCGGAAGGTCAAGTCCTTGAAAGAGTGTTAATCGATAAATTAATTTTTAATGGTCGAGGTAAGGTCAATCGTTCAACACTTAAGTATTTAGAGTTTAAGAAAGATGGTTTATTTGAGAATGAAAATACAATGGACACATTAGTGTTGGCGAATACAGGATTATATACTTTTCCTGCCGGATTAACACAAACAATAACTAGATATTTTAATGGTTTAAGTGCATCTTGTTCTGGAGTTAAAGAATTGCAAAGTAGTTCATCTTCCCCTGCATTCATTCATTTTGAAGCAGCTGCTGATGTTGATCTAGAAAATGCATCTATTACGAATATTCATGCAACTGGAGCTGTACCTGTTTTTGCAACAAATTCATTTGACAATGGAGGGAATGCTGGGTTTATTTTCCAGATTGGTTCCGGGACGACACTTTATTGGGTTGGAGGTGCTGGTGATTGGAATGATGATTCGCATTGGTCAACAATAAATGATGGAGTTTATCCATCTGTGAGTGGATGTATTCCAACCCTTGCAGATGATGTTGTTTTTAATGAAAACAGTGGGTTTCTACCAGGAGCAGCAAGCCTTAGAACGGTTTCCGTTACTTCAAATGCATTTTGTCGTGATATGACATGGAATAATGCTGAGAACAACCCCGTTATTACAGGAGTTAATAGTCTTGAGATAAGAGGTTCAATGGAACTTCAAGCGAATATGGAGTTTAAAGTACAAGATGTATATTTTACATCCAATCAGCAGGGAGAGACCATTCGAACAAATGGAGCGGTGTTGCATAGTACATCCTATTCAGGGAGTGTTTTTTATTTTGATAATGGAGGAGAATGGACTTTTTTAGATGATTTCATTTCTACAGGTTATCCTTATGACTTCAACCTGAAAAAAGGTACTCTTGATTTTAACAGTAAGAAAATTCATATTTATACTTTCAAATCTGAAGGTAATGAACCGAGAGAATTAAGAATGGGTACTTCTGAAGTTGAATTAAGAAATTTTGGAAGGGTTGTATGGGAATATTCGGGTGCTAATAGAACTTTAGAAGCACGTACGAGTAAAATATTTTTCATGTATAATGGAACTTCTTATATTAAATTCAAAGGAGAGCCGAATGACTATTATAATCACATTGAATTTTCTGGAGCTAATGCTTCGGCTGAAGTAAACGATAACCTAACAATTAACCGATTGATTTTTCATGGTTCTGGTATCAGTAATGCAAATACTGTTGGATATATGGAATTCAAGAAAAATGGTGAGTTTATTGGAAGTAATATAGCAGACACTTTGGTTCTTTCTCCAGGAGGTACTTATGTTTTGGAAGGAGGTATTGCTCAAACAGTAAATGAAAAATTATTTGCTTCTGGGAATCCTTGTTTTGTTTTATTTATGAAATCTAAAACATCAACACCAGCATTATTAAATGTATTATCAGGGGAGGTATTGAATGATTTTGCTAACCTTACAAATATTGATGCATCAGGATCTTATGTTCCTTTGGAGTTTGCTAAGCATACTGTTGATGTTGGGGGGAACTCAAACATAAACTTTGCTGGATATGATGAAGATGCAGAAATTTTAGGTTTAGGAGATGATATTTTATTACCATGTAATTTTGATCCATTTGCGATAAAAACAGATGGTTTTTTTCCTACACCGAGCACCCAATTTGAATGGAATGACGGGACAACATTAGATAGTTTAGTTGTTACTGATTTTGGAAAATATTCGGTAAAAGCTATATATGCAGATGGCTGCGTTGTAAAGGATTCTATGAACGTCTTGCTTTTCGATACCATTCCACCGATTATTGTAAATTGTCCAGGGGATATCAATCAACCGAATGATTTGGATAGTTGTGGAGCTATTGTAACTTGGGTACCGCCAACTGCAACAGATAATTGTTCTGTAAACTTAGTGCTTAGTTCTAATTATACGCCAGGAGATTATTTCCCAGTTGGATCTACAACGGTAACCTACACAGCAATTGATTCGAGTTCGAATATTTCAACTTGTTCATTTGTTGTGACAATTGAAGATCAGCAAGCTCCAACTCTTATTAATTGCCCAAATCACATTGTGTTTAACACTGAATTAGGATTATGTTCTGCAGAAGTAGCATGGGATCCACCCCATGCAGTAGATAATTGTTCTACTGGAGCAGTTGTATTAACTTCTACGCATCAATCAGGAGATGTTTATCCAGTTGGTATAACATCTGTTACTTATACAGCAACTGATGCAGCATCAAATTCCATTTCGTGTACTTTTGTAGTAGAAGTGAAAGATATTGAAGAACCAGTGTTTTTTGATTGTCCAGTTGATATTACGCTTCCAAATGATATTAATGTGTGTTCAGCTTCTGTAACGTGGATTCCTCCAGTTGCTACGGATAACTGTTCTTCAAATCCTGTTGTTGTAGGTACTCATCAACCAGATGATCTATTCCCTGTTGGAGTGACAGCTGTTACATATACAGCTACAGACTCTTCTGGAAATATAGCAACATGTACATTCAATGTTACTGTTGAAGATATGGAAGCCCCTGTATTTGTATTATGTCCAATGGATATTAGTGTAAATAATACAGTAGATGCATGTAGTGCCACAGTAACGTGGATTGTACCAACGGCAACGGATAATTGTTCAGCGACAGCACCGGTTATCACGAGTTCACATAATTCTGGCGCCGTTTTCCCAGTTGGCACAACAACGGTTACTTATACGGCAACAGATGATTCTGGAAATTCAGCAACTTGTTCTTTCAATGTTACGGTAATTGATACTCAGCTGCCAGAAATTATTAATTGTCCATCAAATATAAGGGTTGATAATGACATAGATGTTTGTGGAGCTGAAGTAACTTGGATAGTACCAACAGCAACTGATAATTGCTCTACTGCACCAACAATTACCAGCACGCATAATCCGGGAGATGTATTCCCAATTGGTATAACAATAGTCGAATATTTAGTAGAGGATACTTCTGGAAATAGGGTAACATGTTCATTTGAAGTAAATGTAGAAGATGTACAAGCGCCTGTATTTATAGGATGTCCAGCGGATATTTTTGTTTCGAATGATTTAGATGTTTGTGAGGCAACTGTAACTTGGCCTGCACCGATTGCAACTGATAATTGTTCTTCTACAGCACTTATTATTACGAATACACATAATTCAGGAGATGTTTTCCTTGTAGGTGTAACAACTGTTACTTATACTGCAACAGATATTTCCGGAAACATTCAAACATGTTCCTTTACGGTAACTGTAAATGATACACTTAAACCTGTATTTGTAAGTTGTCCAACGGATATTTCTGTTTCGAATGATTTAGATGTTTGTGAGGCAACAGCAACTTGGACGGTGCCAACAGCTACTGATGCTTGTTCTTCAATCGCTCCAATTATTACGAATACGCATAATTCAGGAGATGTTTTCCCAGTAGGTATAACAACTGTTACTTATACTGCAACAGATATTTCCGGTAACATTCAAACATGTTCCTTTACGGTAACTGTAAATGATACACTCAGACCAGTGTTTGTAAGTTGTCCAACGGATATTTCTGTTTCGAATGATTTAGATGTTTGTGAGGCAACAGCAACTTGGACGGTGCCAACAGCTACTGATGCTTGTTCTTCAACAGCTCCAATTATTACGAATTCACATAATTCAGGAGGTGTTTTCCCTGTAGGTGTAACAACAGTTACTTATACTGCAACAGATGTTTCTGGTAATATTCAAACATGTTCCTTTACGGTAACTGTGAATGATACACTTAAACCTGTCTTTGTAAATTGTCCAGCGGATATTTCTGTTTCGAATGATTTAGATGTTTGTGAGGCAATAGTTACATGGATCGCACCAATAGCTACAGATGATTGCTCTTCAACAGCTCCAATTGTTACGAATACTCATAATTCAGGAGATGTTTTCCCTGTAGGTGTAACAACAGTTACTTATACTGCAACAGATGTTTCTGGTAATATTGAAACATGTTCATTTACAGTGACGGTAAACGATACACTAGCGCCTGTTATTATTATTTCTGATGTTAAGGTTTCATACTGTGATGGTGATCCAATTACTTGGATGGAACAAATTACAGATAATTGTTCTGTACAGTCCATTGTTAGAAGTCATCAATCAGGAGATAAATTCCCTGTAGGGACGACTTCAGTAAACTATACTGTAGAAGATGCTTCGGGGAATGTAACTGTATTTGATTTTGATATCATTGTTTATCCTAGCCCTGTTGTTGGTATTGATGTGTTGTCACCTTTGACAGTTTGTTACAACAAAGATGTTTCTGTTTCAGTAATTAATCCATCACCTGATTTGAAGTACACATGGACTCATGATGGTGTTTTTGTGAATGAAGGACCGTTGTTGTCAATTGGTAACACGACAGAATTTGATAGAGGAAACTATACTGTGATTGCAGAAAATAGTTTTGGATGTTTTTCTAAAGAAGTGACTGTCGGAATAGATGTAATGGGATGTAAATTACTTATTCCAGAAGCTTTTTCACCTAATGGAGATGGTAAGAACGAGACTTTTCTTATTGAGAATTTAGAATTATATCCTAATTCTGCGATTTGGATTCATAACCGTTGGGGAGCAGAAGTTTACCAAAGTGATGATTATCAAAATGACTGGGATGGACATTCATTTAATAAGATGAATGTAGGGAATAACCTTCTTCCTGAAGGGACTTACTATTACATTTTGAAAATAGGAGGTGATGGATCTATGGAAGAAAGTGGCGCTTTGTATAAAGGGTTCATTTACTTGAAGCGTTAATTAATTTACTGAAAAAACAAGAGATATGAAAGCATTAAGAATCGTTCTATTAGGTGGATTAATGAGCCTTATTTTTCCTATTGCCTATGGGCAGCAGGATGCTCAGTTCACGCAGTACTTAGAC